>NZ_KV838033.1:63630-158288 GCF_001838635.1 Haemophilus sp. HMSC71H05 | reverse complement strand
GTTCATCAGCGTCAGCGGCAGATTCTTCTGCAACCGCAGCAAGCTCATCAGCATCAGCAGCGGACAGCTCAGCGACAGCAGCAAGTTCATCAGCATCAGCGGCAGATTCTTCTGCAACCGCAGCAAGCTCTTCAGCTTCAGCAGCAGATAGCTCTGCAACCGCAGCAAGCTCTTCAGCTTCAGCGGCAGATTCTTCTGCGACAGCAGCAAGTTCTTCAGCTTCAGCAGCTGAAAGCACAGCAAAACGTATTGAAGATTCAGGCTTGATCAGTAAAGATGGTAAAACAGCATTTGCAGCGGATAACACCAGCAAACGTGATAGTGCGAAAGCGAAAGGTAAAGATGCAACTGCGGTTGGTTATGGTTCAAATGCAAGTGGCGAAAATGGCACTGCATTAGGCAATAACTCACAAGCTTCAGGTAAAAACTCAACCGCTGTGGGTCAAGGTGCGAAAGCAACTGCAGCTAACTCAGTAGCTCTAGGTCAAGGCTCTGTAGCAAATGAAGCAAATACTGTTTCAGTTGGTTCAGTCGGTAATGAACGTCGAATCACAAATGTTGCAGATCCTATTCGTGGTACTGATGCGGCTAATAAACAATATGTTGATAGCAAAATTGGTTCCGTACGTAGTGACTTGAGAAAAACTGATAAGAAACTTCGTGGTGGTATTGCTGGTGCAACAGCCGCAGCTAATATCCCACAAGTAACGAAAGCAGGTGGTTCAATGGTTGGCCTTGGTGTTGGTAACTACAAAGGCGAAAGTGCCGTTGCAGTAGGTTACTCTCGTGCGAGCGATAACAATAAAGTTATCTTCAAAGTGAGCGGGGCTGCAACCACTCAAGGTGATTACAATGTTGGTGCCGGTGTAGGTTATCAATGGTAGTCACTCACTAAACTAGATAAATCACTCGGGTAGGAATATCCGAGTGATTTTTATTATTTAAGTTATTTAAAAAACAGTTTTATTTTTGACCGCACTTTTAGATAATTTAAGTAATAGAAGAAGGAAGAAAGCATGCGTAAATATAAAATTGGGATTACTTTTAATTTAGAAGCAAAAGTGACAGATATTTGGGCAAATGGTGCGAACCAAAATGTGATTCACCTTTATCATTTGTTTCAACACTCTGACATTGTAGAAGATGTAGTTTTGGTCTCTTGGGGGCCAGAGAAACGCACTACTCCTCCAGAAGGGTTTATGCTTGATGGATTAAATTTGAAATACGCTTATATTGAGGATGTAATTGATCAATTAGACGTATTGATTGAGGGAACATTGGTGATTGAACCTCATCAAGTTACTCGAATGCATCAACATGGTGGTAAAGTTGTTTGCTATAAAATGGGTAATGACTTTATTATGGATATGGAAAATTTCCTTTTTGATAAGAAAGCAGGAAGAGTGTTTAATGGTACGTTATTTGATTCTGTATGGATGATTCCACAGCATGAGAACACCTGCAAATCTTATTTTTCTATTATGTATCGCTGCCCTGCTTATGTTGTACCAGCAATTTGGTCGCCAGTATTCTGTGATCAAGTAATTAAGCGAATCAAAGAGAAGCATAATCTTAGTTTTGGGTATAAACCAGATACTGAGAAAAAAGCTAAGCGTATAGCTTCTTTTGAAGCCAATATTAACATTGTAAAAACGTGTTTTACACCAGTGTTAATTGCTGAACAAGCCTATCGTGAAGCGCCTGAGAAAATTAAAAACGTCTATATGTGCAACACCTACGATAAAAAAGATAATCCAACCTTTTTCAATTTCATAGGTCGAACTAATCTTGTTAAAAATGGGGTGATGACGGTAGAAGGGCGTTATCAAATGCCTGATTTTCTTACTCGCTATGTAGATATTGTGCTAAGTCATCAATGGGAAAATGGTTTGAATTATGCTTACAATGATGCTTTGTATGGTGGTTATCCATTTATTCATAATTCAAAACTGATTCCGAAAGGTGTAGGGTATTATTACGATCAGTTCGATGCGTTTGAAGGTGCAAAAGTATTACTTGATGTGATTGATAACCATGATAAGCATCATGAAGAATATGTGAAAAGAGCAAATGAATATCTAGATTCGCAATTACCAACTAATCCTGTGAATATTTATTTGTATGAGAAAGAGATCAAGCGGTTGTTTTCTGAATAAGACTTGTGAAAATCCCTCAGTGAGCGCTAAGGGATTTCTTATTCAACTTATAAATCTTGATTAGTATTAATAGTGTGTTTATCTATAATATTTACCACAAAGCATTAAATTCTTTTTCGTATTTTTCTTTCAAATTAAGAAAATCTACTTTTTCATTCTCTGGTAGCAGTTCATAGCATGTCATTACATACCCATAAATATCATCTACATATTTTTTAAATCCAGGCAGCAACTTATTGTTAAGTTTCATATTTTCTATTTCAGTTATTACATCAGATAGATTTTGAAATAGACTTACTTGATTTTTAGAGGTCGCAACAGAACTAATTGAACCTTTTCTTTCTCTTCTATACATATAAAAGCAGTTTTTATAAATCGCATAACTACTAATATATTTAGTAAGAAAAAAACTCCATGCAACATCTTCAAAAGATCGCCCTTTTATAAAAAAGAGGTGGTTTTTTAAAATTAATTCTCTTTTTATTGTTTTTGTAAAGGGGAATCCAAGATAAATTCCATCTTGATAAAGACCTTGAAAGTCTTCCCTAAAAGAACCTATTAGCTTATCTCGGTTGATGTAATGGTTCACAATTTTTTCAGGATAGACACTGCTCATATAATTGAAGATAGTATCGGGATTATTTTCAGTAATTATCTTTTGTAAATCAGAGAGAATAGTTGTTCCTTCCCAATAATCATCACTATCTAAAAACATTAAATACTCTCCTCGAGCAATTTGAATGCCTGCATTTCTTGCGTCGGATACTCCACCGTTAATTTTATGGATAAAAACAATATTAGAATATTGTTTTGCATATTTAGTGCAGATATCGATGGAATTATCAGGCGAACCATCATCAACTAAAATAAGTTCATAATTCTGATAATCTTGCGCTAAGACAGATTCAATACATTGTTCGAGGTAACGTTCAACATTATAGATTGGTACAATGATACTAAATAGTGGATTTTCAACTTTATCTTGTTGTTTTTGGCTTGGATTTTCCCCCAATAGATAACGTGCTTGAGCAATATTTTGAGGTTCATGGAATGCAGTAAATTGATCAGCAAGCCAGTAGGGTTTCGTTTCACTTAAAAGTGCGGTTAATTTTTTTGCGACATCTTTGCGGATGAGATAAAGCGAACAACCATAGTTGTACTGATTTGTATCACCATAGATTAATGCATCAGGCTCATCACTAGCTTGGTATAGGCGTTCACAAGCAGGAGTTTTACCATCGCGCTGTAATTTGATAATTCCGTAAGAAGAGTATTTATTAGCATAATTGATAGCATGCTGAATGAAGTTTTCAACAGGCTGAATTTCACTTTCAGCAATTAAAACAAAATCATTGTTTTGTAGCAGTTCATTTTCAGCAATCGCTTTCCAGCATTGAATATGAGATAGCGTTTGTGCGATTTCTTTGTCATTGGGAGTGCGCTCAAGTAGTTCTTCTGCTCTTTGTAAATTAAATAAGGCTGAAGAATTACCGAGTAAGCTAACCTGTTCTTTAGTTACTGCAGAAATAGGAACAACATGAGAGTCAGAGGCGCATTGTAAAAAATGACTCAGTCTCTCTATTTTTTCAGATGCATAAATAACATAACAGGTTAGTTTTTCCATCGTTTTGATTACCCTTTATTTTTCGCGGTAGTCACTTTCAACGCGATATACCCCACAATAGCTGAAACAGTGGAGCCTAATAAGATCCCTAATCGAGAAAGGGCGTTAATGTTTTCACCGGCATCAGCATTGAAGGCAAGGCTGGCTAAGAACATTGACATGGTGAAACCGATACCACATAAAATCGCCACGGCAAAAATTTGTTTGAAGTTGATGCCTTGCGGAAGTTTTGCTATGCCTAGTTTAACGGAAAGATAGCTGAAACCAAATACACCAAGTGGTTTTCCGATAATTAAGCCTAAAGAAATCGCAAATAATAATGGTGATGAAAGCATGCTTGAGTCGATACCATCAAAACTTACCCCCGCATTGGCAAAAGCGAATAATGGTAGGATAACAAAGGATGACCAAGGCGCAAGAATATGTTCAAAGTCATGTAACGGTGTTTCGCCATTTTTGCCTTTCAATGGAATACAAAACCCGATGATAACGCCTGCAAGGGTAGCATGTACGCCCGATTTTAATACAGAAGCCCACAAGATTGTTCCTACCACCATATAGGCACAAAGTGCGGTCACTTTAAAGCGATTTAATGCGATAAGTACAGCAATTGCAATGGCTGCAAAGGCGAGTGCTTGCACACTTAATCCATGGGAGAAGAAGAGTGCAATCACGACAATTGCACCTAAGTCATCAATGATGGCTAAAGCAAGTAAAAAGATTTTTAGTGGGAGTGGCACTTGTTTACTTAATAACGCCATGATGCCCAGTGCAAAAGCAATGTCTGTCGCCATTGGGATTGCCCAGCCATCGGCTAACGTGGGATCTTGTTGTGCAATAAAAATATAAACCAAAGCAGGAATAACCATTCCGCCAACGGCAGCAATAGCAGGGAAAACCGCTTGTTGATAGCTTGAAAGGGAACCCTCAAATAATTCTCTTTTGACTTCCATTCCAACTAAAACAAAGAATACCGCCATAAAACCATCGTTGATCCAGTGAATTAAGGTTTTATCGATAGAAAAAGTCCCTACTTGAATGCTGACTGGTAAGTTTAAAAAGTCGTTATAGTTTTGATTGAGCGGTGAATTGGCTAATAGCATTGCGACTACCGCTGAAAAAAGTAATAAAATTCCGCCAGCTGATTCCAATTTGAAAAAACGCTGAATTTGTTGAATCAAACTCAGTTTATTCATTCATTCTCTCCTAAAAAAAGTAATAATAAAGGCTGGATACTATCATAATTTTACTGATTTGGGGAAACTAGGCATTGGATAATGTGTGATTTAATCGGAATGTGATAGATTTCGTGATCTATTTCACAAAATTTATTTTCATTTTTGGAATAAAAAACAATTTAATAGTAAAATTCTTAAAATTTATTTATTCGAGAATACTTATGTTTTCAAAAAAAGATATCATCGTATTAGGTATGATGATTTTTGCTTTATTTTTAGGCGCGGGAAATATTATTTTCCCACCGATGGAGGGGTACTCCGCAGGCAACCATTGGGCAACGGCTTCGCTAGGGTTTGTGATAACAGGCGTACTCATGCCATTTATTACATTGGTTGTTGTGTCAGTGTTAGGACGTGGCGAAGAACTGACTAAGGACTTACCCAAGTGGGCAGGCGTATCCTTTTTAACCATTCTTTATTTAGTCATCGGTTCAACCTTTGCAATGCCTCGAATTACCAATGTCGCTTATGAAATGGCATGGCTACCATTGGGGCTCATTGAAGATAGTGCGACGACACGTCTTATTTTCTCTGTGATCTTTAATATTATCGCAATGGGATTCATGATTCGCCCAAGTACCATTATTTCAACAGTGGGTGAAGTGATGACGCCGGCATTATTAGTATTATTACTCGTTGTTGGGATCACGGTTTTTGTTTCACCTCTTTCTGACATTGTTGCCCCGTCGCAAGCGTATGCCGAGAATTCAGCATTAACTACAGGATTAATTAGTGGTTATCAAACGATGGATGTACTGGCTGCGATTGCCTTTGGTGGCATTGTTGCACGGGCGTTGTCTGCAAAAAATGTGACCAATCCACAAAAGATTGTTCAATATACGATTTCAGCGGGTTTTGTCTCTGTCATTTTATTAGCTTGTCTATATTTTGCCTTATTCTATTTAGGGGCGACTTCTGATGCTGTGGCACAAGGTGCAACAAATGGCGGCCAAATTTTCTCTCGTTATGTGAACAGTTTATTTGGCACGGCGGGAACCTGGATTATGGCGGGTATTATCACTTTAGCAAGCTTAACTACATTAGTGGGCGTAACCAGTGCGTGTGGTGATTATTTCTCCAAGTTTTCGACACGTTTTTCTTATCCATTTTGGATTGTCTTCTTCACCGCCATGACGACAATTATTTCACAATATGGCTTAACAAAATTACTCCGAGTGACAATTCCAGCCTTGTTGTTGATTTACCCAATGGCGATCATGTTAGTGGTTTTACAGCTTGTGCGTAATAAATTGCCTTCTATTCGATTGAGCTATTACGTAACCATCTTTGTAACGGTTTGTTTTAGTTTGGTTGATAGTTTGAAAAACTTAGATGTTTTGCCTGAAGGGTTGCATCAAGTCATGATTCATTTCCCGCTTTACTCACAAGGATTAGCTTGGTTGGTGCCTGCATTATGTACTTTACTGCTCTCCATACTATTAGGGAAAACCATTTCCAAATAACAAAAATGCCGACAATGATTTGTCGGCATTTTTTTATATCAAGTGCGGTCGTTTTTTCACGCGTTTTTAGGCGGCTAGACGTTGTCTCACAATTTCAAATAAACATACACCTGTTGCAACAGAAACATTCAGGGATGAAACTGAGCCCGCCATTGGAATACTAATGAGTTGATCGCAGTGCTCACGGGTAAGGCGACGCATGCCTTCACCTTCGGCTCCCATCACTAAAGCAAGAGAACCAGTAAGTTTACTTTGATAAATGGTTTCTGTTGCTTCACCAGCTGTACCCACTACCCAAATATTATGATTTTGTTGTAGATCTCTTAAAGTACGCGCTAAGTTAGTCACACGAATTAATGGCACAGTCTCCGCAGCACCGCAAGCCACTTTACGTGCAATAGAAGTGAGTTGAGCAGATTTATCTTTTGGCACGATAACGGCACTCACACCAGCTGCGTCCGCAGTACGTAAACAGGCCCCCAGGTTATGGGGATCCGTCACGCCATCAAGCACTAATAAAAGTGGATTTTGCTTACGAGTAAGAAGTTCATCCAAATCGTGTTCATTCAGCTCTTTGGCTTCTTGCACACGCGCAATCACACCTTGATGCACTTCACCGTTGGATTTTTTATCTAATGTTTGGCGGTTTACAAATTGCACCGCAATGCCTAAACCATAGAGCTCATTGAGTAAGGGTTGTAGGCGTTTATCTTCACGGCCTTTCAGCACAAAAACTTCAATTAAACGTTCAGGGCTATTTGCTAAAATGCTGTTTACAGCATGGATACCATAGATATTTTCTGACATAGGGTTCTCTTGTTTATTATTTTTTGTCATTATCCTCCCTCTTTAGCAAAGAGGAGGAAGGGGATATTCAGTAAAAATATTATTTCTTCCGTTTTCTAGTCGGTTTCTTAGAAACATCTTTATTTTTCACCGCACTTTTACGTTTTTTTGACGCTTTAGGTGGCAGTTCTTTAAAGACTTTTTTCGCTTTTTGTTTCGCTGTTTTTCCCACTCGACGTGGTTTTCTAGCACTTTCGACTAAACTGAAATCTACCATTTTTTGTTCTAAATGAACGGCGACCACGCGAATTTTTACTTTATCGCCAAGGCGGTAGATCGTACCACTATTTTCACCGATCAAACGTTGTTTTGCCGCATCAAATTGATAGTAGTCGTTATCTAACGTGGAAATATGGACTAAGCCGTCAATGAATAAATCATCTAAACGTACGAATAAGCCAAAGCCCGTTACAGATGAGATCACTCCGCTAAACTCAGCTCCCACGTGATCTTGCATATATTCACATTTCAGCCAATCAGCTACTTCACGAGTGGCATCATCGGCACGGCGTTCGGTCATCGAGCAGTGATCGCCTAATAGATCCATTTCATCAAAGGAGTAGTGATAGCCGCCAGTATCTGTGGTTTTACGTTTAGCGCCTTTTTCTTTTGCTAATAAATATTTAATTCCACGATGAAGGGTTAAATCCGGATAGCGACGAATCGGGGAAGTGAAGTGTGCATATTCCTCTAACGCCAAACCAAAGTGGCCGATATTATCCGCATGATAAACCGCTTGGCTTAATGAGCGAAGTAACATGGTTTGAATGAGTTCGTGATCCGGACGATCTTTCACTTGCTCTAACAATTTCGCATAATCTTTTGTGGTCGGTTTCATGCCACCTTCAAGGCTTAAACCACATTCACTTAAGAATGCACGGAAAGACGTCAGTTTTTCTTCACTCGGAGCGGCATGAATACGATAGAGTGCTGGCTCTTTATGTTTTTCCATAAAGTTTGCTGCTGCAATATTTGCAAGAATCATGCATTCTTCAATGATTTTGTGAGCATCATTTCGAACAACCGGTTCAATACGATCAATTCGTCCCATGGCATTGAAAATAAATTTGGTTTCAATGGTTTCAAAATCAATAGCACCACGTTGTTTACGGGCATTGAGTAACGCTTGATAGAGATGATGCAATTCTTCTAAATGTGGCACAAGCCCTTGATAACGCGTGCGGAGCTCATCATCGCCGTCTAAAATTGCCGCGACTTTCGTATAGGTTAAACGTGCATGAGAATTCATTACCGCTTCATAAAAACGATAATCCGTGAGTTTACCCTTTGCAGAAATGTGCATTTCACACACCATACACAAGCGATCAACTTGTGGATTCAGTGAACACAATCCGTTGGATAAAATCTCCGGCAGCATTGGCACAACACGATTTGGGAAGTAAACGGAGTTACCTCGGTTATAAGCTTCAGTATCTAATGCAGAACGTAAACGCACATAGTAGCTGACATCGGCAATTGCCACCCAAAGCTTCCAGCCTTTACCACTTTTTTCGCAATATACTGCATCATCAAAATCACGTGCGTCTTCGCCATCAATGGTAACCAGTGGCAGATTGCGTAAATCCACACGGCCTTTTTTCGCTTCTTCAGGCACTTCTTCCGTGAATTTTTTAACGTATTTTTCGACCGCACTTGGGAATTGGTGAGGAATGTCATGATTACGAAGGGCGATCTCCACCTCCATCCCTTTTGCCATATTGTCACCCAGAATTTCAGTGATGATGCCAATCGGTTGAGTAAAGGAGGCAGATCGTTCTTGCAATTCAACCACGACAACTTGTCCCATTCGAGCCCCATTGCGGTGTTCATTAGGGACTAAGATATCTCGTCCGATACGGCTGTCATCAGGCACCACATAGCTAAAGCCATTTTCTAAGAAGAAACGGCCGACAATTTGTTTTTTCCGACTTTCAAGAACACGAACAATACGGACTTCACGACGACCTCGGCGATCCAAGCCTGCAGGTTGCGCCAATACAAAATCACCATGCATTACGCGTTGCATTTGGTGATTAGGAATAAAGAGATCCTCTTTTTTGCCTTCGACTTGTAAAAAGCCATAGCCTTCGCGATGGCCAATGACCATGCCTTTGAATAAATCTAATTTTTCAGGCAAGGCATAGCGTTTACGTTTAGTGAAAACTAATTGTCCATCATTCTCCATGGCGCGCAATCGGCGGCGCATGGCTTCTTGTTGTTCATCACTTTTAATTGAAAGTGCGGTCAGAATTTCTTCCCGACTCATCGGGGCATTATTTTCACGGATGATTTGCAGAATGTAGTCTCTGCTTGGGATCGGATTACCATATTTTGCTAATTCTTTTTGATAATTCGGATCCGATTTTTTAAAAGATTTTTTGGTCATTTATCGTTTATTTTATGATTAATTTTTAAGTTGTGGGGTAGTTTACAGGTTAAGGGGGGGAATGCAAGCTTGTTATCAGACGTTTGTGGCAGGACGGTTTACGGCAAACAAAAACCGCACCAAAGTGCGGTTTTATTTTTAAGCTGTTTTAATGCTTTAATTACGCTAATTTTTTGATTTGAGCAGCTAATTTAGCTTTGTGGTTTGCTGCTTTGTTAGCGTGGATTAAGCCTTTAGAAGCCATACGGTCAACAACTTTTTGCATTTCAACGAATGCTGCTTCAGCTGCTGCTTTTTCACCTGCTGCTACTTGAGCATATACTTTTTTGATGTAAGTACGCATCATAGAGCGTTGGCTTGCGTTGTGTTGGCGGCGTTTTTCAGATTGAACCGCGCGTTTTTTTGCTGACTTGATATTAGCCAAGGTCAAACTCCTAAAATTTCTGTTAGATGATTATGACAAAATAAGGGCGTAGAATATGCCGATTTTTTATACTTTTGTCAATGAATAATTTGTGTTGATTTCGGTGAGACACAACCGAAAGTAAGCATCGTTATTTAAAAAAAGCGCTTTCTATTGGCTCACACAAACGATGTGGGCAGGATTTTATCAGTTTTTTTCGTTGGAATATAGCGTAAAAACAAAAATTCTATACAATTAAGGCAAATTTTTTTGAAGAGACCCCTATTTTGAGTAAACGACTTTTAAAATCCGGCATTATCGTGAGTGGGATGACATTAGTGTCCCGTGTGTTAGGCTTAGTCCGCGATGTGGTGATCGCCCATTTAATCGGTGCTGGTGCAGCGGCGGACGTGTTTCTATTCGCTAACCGTATCCCAAACTTTTTACGTCGTTTATTTGCGGAAGGGGCATTTTCTCAGGCTTTTGTCCCTGTGTTAGCCGAATATCAAAAATCGGGCGATCTTTCTAAAACGCGAGAATTTATCGGGAAAGTGTCGGGTACGCTAGGCGGTTTAGTCAGTATTGTCACCTTGCTTGCTATGGTGGGATCACCTGTTGTGGCGGCGATCTTCGGGATGGGCTGGTTTACCGATTGGCTAAATGACGGACCCGATGCACACAAATTTGAACAAGCCTCTTTACTCTTAAAAATTACTTTTCCTTATTTATGGTTTGTCACCTTTGTGGCACTTTCAGGCGCGATTTTAAATACGATAGGCAAATTTGGTGTGATGTCGTTTTCGCCTGTTTTGTTAAATATTGCCATGATTGCAACCGCACTTTTCCTTGCACCAAGATTAGACAATCCTGATCTTGCTCTCGCTATCGGGATCTTCTTAGGCGGTTTATTACAATTTTTATTTCAAATCCCTTTCTTGAAGAAAGCAGGCTTGCTCGTAAAACCAAAATGGGCATGGCATGATGAAGGAGTAGCGAAAATCCGTCGATTAATGATTCCTGCCTTGTTTGGAGTTTCCGTAAGTCAAATCAACTTGTTGCTTGATACGGTCATTGCCAGTTTCTTAATGACGGGATCTATTAGTTGGCTTTATTATTCTGATCGTCTATTAGAGTTTCCGCTTGGGCTATTTGGTATTGCGATTTCCACTGTGATTTTACCGACGCTTGCTCGCCATCATGTGAATCGAGAAGATAATTCTTCCCAAAGTGCGGTTGATTTTCGCAACACAATGGACTGGGGCGTACGAATGATTTTATTACTCGGCGTGCCGGCTGCGATTGGTATTGCCGTGTTAGCCCAACCAATGTTACTGGTATTGTTTATGCGTGGCAGTTTTACCTTAACAGATGTGCATGCCGCCTCTTATTCTTTATGGGCATTCAATGCCGGTTTGCTTAGCTTTATGCTGATTAAGATCCTCGCTAACGGCTATTACGCACGCCAAGATACTAAAACCCCCGTGAAAATCGGGATCATCGCTATGGTGAGCAATATGGGCTTTAACGTATTGGCGATTCCATTTAGTTATGTGGGTTTAGCAATTGCTTCTGCCATGTCAGCAACCTTAAATGCTTATTTACTTTATCGTGGTTTAGCGAAAGAGGATGTGTATCATTTTTCACGTAAAAGTGCGGTCTTTTTTCTGAAAGTTTTAGGTGCAGCCTTAGCCATGGGCGGCTTGCTTTGGTATAACTGCCCGTCTATCGAAGAATGGGCAGCCATGACATTTTTAATGCGTGTCTATTGGCTAGCTTGGTTAATCGGACTGGCTGCGGTCGTTTATTTAGGTGCATTGGTACTATTGGGTGTTCGTAAACACCATTTACTGACAAAACATTAAGTTACCGCTATAATACACCGATTATTTTTTGTTTTTTGGATAAGATGTAATGCAATTAATTCGTGGGCTTCATAATACACAGCCATATTTGTCAGGGTGCGCATTAACCATTGGCAATTTTGATGGCGTGCATTTGGGGCATCAGGCGATTTTGCGTCATCTTCGTCAGAAAGCGAATGCGCTGAATTTACCCATGGCAGTGATGCTTTTCGAGCCGCAACCGCGCGAATATTTTATGGGTGACAAAGCCCCTGCGCGCTTAATGCGGTTAAGAGATAAATTACATTATTTAGCTCAGGCGGGGGTGGATGTGGTGATCGTCGCGAAATTTGACCGCACTTTTGCTGATCTTCCTGCAGAACAATTTATTGAAGATTGGCTTGTGCGCAAATTAAATGTGAAGTTTCTCAGCATTGGCGATGATTTCAAATTTGGTGCGAAACGTTTAGGCAATTTTGCGATGTTGCAACAAGCCGGAAAGCAGTTTGGTTTTGAAGTTGAAGACAGCCGAACCTTCTGTTTAGACGAGTTACGTATCAGTAGCACGGCTATCCGTGAAGCTCTGGCTAAAGATGATTTACAGCATGCGCAAAATTTACTCGGTAAACCTTATCGTATTTTTGGTCGAGTGATCCACGGCAATAAATTAGGCCGCACCATTGGTTTTCCTACCGCGAATGTTCGCTTACATCGTCAAGTGAATCCTGTAAAAGGGGTTTATGCGGTGAAAGTGCGGTTAAAATCGGGTGAGATTTTTGACGGCGTCGCCAACATGGGAAAACGCCCAACCATTAACGGTACGATACAATTATTAGAAGTCCATTTATTTGATTTTTCTCAGAATATTTATGGACAAATGGTAGAGGTGGAATTCTGCCATAAGATTCGGGATGAGATAAAGTTTCCGTCTTTTGAGGCGTTGAAGGCTCAAATTGAACAAGATGTAAAAACAGCAAAAGCATTTTTTGCAAAATAGAATTATATTGAAATATAAAATTGGAAAATAACATGACAGTTGATTACAAAAACACGTTAAATTTACCTGAAACAGGTTTCCCTATGCGTGGCGATTTAGCCAAACGCGAACCTGTAATGTTAAAAAATTGGTATGACAAACAGTTGTATCAAAAAATCCGCCAAGCGACGAAAGGTAAAAAATCCTTTATTTTGCATGATGGCCCTCCGTATGCGAACGGCAACATTCATATCGGTCACGCCGTTAATAAAATTCTGAAAGATATTATTGTTAAATCCAAAACTGCATTAGGTTTTGATTCGCCTTATATCCCGGGTTGGGACTGTCACGGTTTGCCAATTGAATTAAAAGTAGAAGGTTTGGTGGGTAAACCAAACGAGAAAGTGACCGCCGCTGAATTCCGCCAAAAATGCCGTGAATACGCTGCAGAACAAGTAGAAGGTCAGAAAAAAGATTTTATCCGTTTAGGCGTGTTAGGCGATTGGGATAACCCTTATTTAACGATGAACTTCAACACCGAAGCAAACATCATCCGTACACTTGGTAAAGTGATTGCGAATGGTCACTTATACAAAGGTTCAAAACCAGTGCACTGGTGTTTGGATTGTGGTTCTTCTTTAGCGGAAGCAGAAGTGGAATACGAAGACAAAGTTTCTCCGTCTATCTATGTGCGTTTCCCTGCAGTAAATGCAGCAGAAATTGAAGAGAAATTTAACGCAGTAGGCAAAGGCCATGGCAAATTATCTGCGGTGATTTGGACCACCACACCTTGGACAATGCCATCTAACCGTGCGATTGCGGTAAATGCAGACTTAGAATACAACTTAGTACAACTTGGCGATGAGCGTGTGATTTTAGCTGCTGAATTAGTGGAGTCTGTGGCAAAAGCGGTGGGTGTAGAACAGGTTGAAGTTTTAGGTTCAGTAAAAGGTCAAGCACTTGAGTTAGTACGCTTTAACCATCCATTCTATGATTTCACTGTACCAGTGATTTTAGGTGATCACGTGACCACTGATGGCGGTACAGGTTTAGTTCATACCGCGCCAGACCACGGCTTAGACGACTTTATTGTAGGACAAAAATATAATTTACCAATGGCGGGTCTTGTATCGAATGACGGTAAATTTATTTCAACCACTGAATTCTTCGCAGGCAAAGGTGTATTTGAAGCGAATCCATTGGTTGTTGAAAAATTGCAAGAAGTGGGCAACTTATTAAAAGTTGAGAAAATCAAACACAGCTACCCACACTGCTGGCGCCACAAAACCCCGATTATTTTCCGTGCGACACCACAATGGTTTATCGGTATGGAAACACAGGGGTTACGCCAACAAGCATTAGGTGAAATCAAACAAGTTCGCTGGATTCCAGATTGGGGTCAAGCACGTATCGAGAAAATGGTTGAAAACCGCCCTGACTGGTGTATTTCTCGTCAACGTACTTGGGGCGTGCCGATGACCTTATTCGTGCACAAAGAAACCGAAGAACTTCATCCGCGTACCTTAGAGTTACTTGAAGAAGTAGCGAAACGTGTAGAGAAAGCCGGTATTCAAGCATGGTGGGATTTAGACGAAAAAGAATTATTAGGTGTGGACGCAGAAACCTATCGTAAAGTGCCAGATACCCTTGACGTATGGTTTGACTCAGGATCAACCTATTCTTCTGTTGTGGCGAATCGTCCAGAATTTAACGGTCAAGATATCGATATGTATTTAGAAGGTTCAGACCAACACCGTGGTTGGTTTATGTCTTCTTTAATGCTCTCTACAGCAACAGACAGCAAAGCGCCATATAAACAAGTATTAACCCATGGTTTCACCGTGGATGGTCAAGGCCGTAAGATGTCAAAATCTATCGGTAATATCGTGACCCCACAAGAAGTTATGGATAAATTTGGTGGTGATATTTTACGTTTATGGGTGGCGTCTACCGACTATACGGGGGAAATGACCGTTTCTGATGAGATCTTAAAACGTGCAGCGGATAGCTATCGTCGTATTCGTAACACGGCACGTTTCTTATTAGCGAACTTGAATGGTTTTGATCCGCAACGTGATGCGGTTAAACCGGAAGAAATGATTAGCTTGGATCGTTGGGCGGTAGCTTGTGCGTTAGATGCTCAAAAAGAAATTAAAGACGCGTACGATAACTATCAATTCCACACAGTGGTACAACGTTTAATGCGTTTCTGTTCTGTGGAAATGGGCTCGTTCTACCTTGATATTATCAAAGACCGTCAATACACCACTAAAGCAGACAGCCTTGCGCGTCGTAGCTGCCAAACAGCATTATGGCACATTGCAGAAGCATTGGTTCGTTGGATGGCACCAATCTTGTCATTCACTGCAGATGAAATTTGGGGCTACTTGCCACAAACGGCGACGCCACGTGCTGAATTTGTCTTTACTGAAGAATTCTACGAAGGCTTATTTGGTTTAGGCGAGAATGAGAAATTAGATGATGCTTACTGGCAACAACTGATTAAAGTTCGTTCTGAAGTGAACCGCGTACTAGAAATCGCGCGTAACGATAAAGTGATCGGTGGTGGTTTAGAAGCAGAAGTAACGGTTTATGCTAACGATGAATATCGTGCATTGTTAGAGCAATTAGGCAATGAATTACGTTTTGTGTTAATTACCTCAAAAGCAGAAGTCAAACCATTAGCTGACAAACCTGCGGATGTGGCAGCGGGTGAGTTAGAGGGAATTGCCGTAAGCGTAGCGCGTTCTAACGGTGAAAAATGTCCACGTTGCTGGCATTATTCTGACAAAATCGGCGTGAATCCTGAACATCCGACACTTTGTCCACGTTGTGTGGAAAACGTAGCGGGTAACGGTGAAGTACGTCAGTTCGCGTAAACTTAAAATCATGAAGAAAAGAGCGGTCAAAATTGACCGCTCTTTTTTATGCTGAAATGAACAGAAATGAAAAAGGCTGACATGAATCAGCCTTAAAGATTTTATTGGTTAAAAGTATTACACACAGAAGGGTTGGCGCTTTGTAAGCCTTTTCTGAACCATTCTAGACGCTGTGCAGATGTACCGTGAGTGAAGCTATCCGGTACCACATAACCTTGGCTGCGTTTTTGTAAACGGTCATCGCCCACAGCTTCTGCTGCATTAAACGCTTTTTCCTCATCACCACGTTCAAATAAACCACTTTTTACCGCTTGGCTCGCCCAAACACCGGCGAAACAGTCAGCTTGAAGTTCTAATTGAACAGAAAGTTGATTTGCCGTTTTACGATCGCTGCTTTGTTGTGCGCGATTCACTTGCGGCAGAATACCAAGCATATTTTGTACATGGTGACCGACTTCGTGTGCAATTACATAAGCAAAGGCTGAATCACCTGCTGCACCCAGTTTATTTTTCATTTCATTATAGAATGATAAATCAAGGTAAACTTTGCGATCGCTCGGGCAGTAGAAGGGACCCATTGCAGATTGACCTGTACCACAAGCGGTTGGTGTCACACCATTGTAAAGCACCATGGTTGGCTCGCTATAGGTTTTACCCATTTGTCTGAAATATTGTCCCCAAACGGTTTCAGTATCCGCTAATACAACTTTAGAAAGACTTGCAAGCTGCTGTTCTTCTTGGGTTTCTAATTGTTGAGAGCTTTGTCCTGAAAAATCAGGCGTACCCACTAAGCCTGAAAGATCCACGCCATAATAAGCGCCGACTAAAAGAATGATAATACCGAGAACACCGGTGCCTTTTCCGCCACCGAAGTTACCGCCGCCAGAGCCACGTCTATCTTCAATATTTGAGCTTTCTCTACGACCTTCCCAACGCATAATTTGTCCTTTTTTAGTGAGTAAATTAAAAATCGGCGTATTCTATCAAAGAGCGGTCAATTTTAGATCAGTTTTCTTGAAATATTTACATAGCTTTACACTCTGATTTATAGACTTCTTAAGGGAATTTCAGTATCGTAATACTCCCTTAAACAAACATACAAAAGGAACTTTAAAATGGGTTTATTTGATTTTGTCAGTGACATTGGTAAGAAAGTTTTCTCTAAAGAAGAAGATGCATCTAAAGCAGTGACTCAACACATCGCTGAAGATAATCCAGGCGTGGAAAACTTATCTGTTACTGTGGAAAATGGTGTAGCAAATATCCAAGGTGTGGCGGCAAATGCGGCGGCATTAGAAAAAGCAGTGTTAATGGCGGGTAACATTCAAGGTATCCATTCAGTGACTAGCGATGCAAGCATCAATGGCGGTGAGACCTTAGGCAGTGATGACACATTCTATGTAATCCAAAAAGGTGACACCTTGTGGAAAATCGCTGAGAAAGCTTACGGAAATGGCGCGAAATACACCGCGATCGTTGAAGCAAATAAAGAAGTGATTAAAGACGCGGATAAGATTTTCCCAGGTCAAAAAATTCGTTTACCGAAAGGTTTATAATTCGATAAAAAGTGCGGTTATTTTTGACCGCACTTTTTTCTTTATTTAAAATTGTTGATAAATTGTGCAATTTTAGCCGGTTTTCCAGTGAATTTTCCGGTTTCTATCGACTGTTTGATTTTCTTTCGCTATAATTTGGCGGTTTTTTACTTTTACAAACAATAACGTGTTCGGTGTGGTTTTTACCGAGTGCAACATTAATTGAGGTTACAAATGTCATTAAATATTGAAACAACTCAAGGTTTAGAGCGTCGTGTGACGATCACCGTTCCAGCTGAAGCTGTAGAAAAAGCAACTCGTGAAGAATTCAAACGTGCAGCAAAAAATGTACGTGTTGATGGTTTCCGTAAAGGTCACGTACCAGCTCACATCATTGAACAACGTTTTGGCGCATCAATCCGTCAAGATGTATTAAACGATTTATTACCACGTCATTTCTTTGACGCAGTAATCGCTGAGAAAATCAACATCGCAGGTCGTCCAACTTTCGCTATCGAAACGTTCGAACCTGGTAAAGATTTATCATTCACTGCAACTTTCGAAGTGTACCCAGAAGTTGAATTAAAAGGTTTAGAAAACATCAAAGTTGAGAAACCAACTGTTGAAATCACTGAAGCTGATATCGATAAAATGATTGAGGTATTACGTAAACAACAAGCCACTTGGGTTGAAAGCAAAGCCGCAGCGAAAGCAGATTCTCGCGTAACAATCGACTTCGTTGGTTATGTTGATGGCGAAGAATTCGAAGGCGGTAAAGCAACTGATTTCGTTCTATTCATGGGCCAAGGTCGTATGATCCCCGGTTTTGAAGAGGGTATCGTAGGTCACAAAGCAGGCGAACAATTCGATATCAATGTGACTTTCCCTGCGGAATACCATTCTGAAAACTTAAAAGGTAAAGATGCAAAATTTGCGATTACCTTGAAAAAAGTAGAAGAAATGGAATTACCAGAATTAACAGATGAATTCGTTGCTAAATTTGGTCCAAACACCAAAACGGTGGCAGATTTACGTGCAGAAATCCGTAAAAACATGGAACGTGAATTGAAAAACGCATTAGTTTCACGTGTTAAACAACAAGTAATCAACGGTTTAATCGAACAAAACCCAATTGATGTTCCAGCTTCTGCAGTAGAAGAAGAAATTAATGTATTACGTAACCAAGCAGCACAACGTTTCGGTGGTAATGCACAACAAGCAGCACAATTACCACGTGAATTATTTGAAGCGGATGCAAAACGTCGTGTTCAAGTCGGTTTATTATTCTCTGAAGTGATCAAATCAAACGAATTGAAAGCGGATGAAGAACGTGCGAAAGCCATGATCGCGGATATCGCTTCTGCTTACGAACAACCAGCTGAAGTTGTTGAGTATTACAGCCAAAATGAAGAGTTAATGAACAACATTCGCAATGTAGTATTAGAAGAACAAGCAGTTGATGCCGTTCTTGCTAAAGCTCAAGTGACTGAAAAAGCGTCTTCATTTGATGAGATCATGAATCCACAAGCATAATAATTGATAGAACGTGAATTAAATTCACAAGCATATCATCGAAAAGTGCGGTTGTTTTTTCAATGAAAAGCGACCGCATTTTTGTTTTTACTGATTTTCGGGTAGAATATTGCCCGATTTTTTAGCACATATTTAGGGGCAAAAATGAGTGTAATTCCTATGGTTGTCGAACAAACCTCTCGTGGTGAACGTTCGTACGACATTTATTCCCGCCTATTAAAAGAGCGCGTGATCTTCTTGAGTGGTGAAGTAGAAGATCGTATGGCAAATTTGATCGTGGCACAGCTACTTTTCTTAGAATCAGAAGATCCGAAAAAAGACATCAATATTTATATTAACTCACCGGGTGGCTCGGTGACTGCGGGTATGGCAATTTACGATACCATGCAATTTATTAAACCGGATGTGCGTACCCTTTGTATTGGTCAAGCCTGCTCAATGGGCGCATTCTTACTTGCGGGGGGGACAGCAGGAAAACGTGCTGCATTACCGAATGCACGCGTAATGATTCACCAACCGTTAGGTGGTTTCCGTGGACAAGCATCCGATATTCAGATCCACGCACAAGAAATTTTAAAAATTAAACAAACCTTAAACGAGCGTCTTGCTTTCCATACAGGTCAAAGCATCGAGCGTATCGAAAAAGACACCGATCGTGACAACTTTATGTCGGCAGAAGAAGCAAAAGCTTACGGCTTAGTGGACGATGTGTTGATTAAACGTTAAGGATTTAACATGACAACAAATGATAACGATCTTCACTGTTCTTTCTGCGGAAGAGAGAAAAGTGAAGTAGGTAAATTAATTGCGGGTACAGATGGTTATATTTGTAACGAGTGTATCGAGCTTTGCCACAGTATGTTAGAAGACAGTGGTGAAATCGAAACACCTAGCGAACTGGCAGTTGAAGAAAAATTACCAACACCGCACGAAATTCGTGCGCACTTAGATGATTATGTGATTGGGCAAGATTATGCGAAAAAAGTCTTGTCAGTGGCCGTTTACAATCACTATAAACGCTTACGCACGAACCACCAAAGCAATGATGTGGAATTAGGTAAAAGTAACATCTTGTTAATTGGTCCAACTGGTAGCGGTAAAACCTTATTAGCTCAAACCTTGGCGCGTCGTTTAAATGTACCTTTTGCTATGGCCGATGCGACGACGTTAACTGAAGCAGGCTATGTGGGCGAAGACGTGGAAAATGTTCTGCAAAAATTATTGCAAAACTGCGATTACGATACAGAAAAAGCAGAGCAGGGCATTATCTATATTGATGAAATTGATAAAATTAGCCGTAAATCAGAAGGCGCATCTATTACTCGAGATGTGTCTGGTGAAGGTGTGCAACAAGCCTTGTTGAAATTAATTGAAGGCACTATTGCGTCTGTACCGCCACAAGGTGGACGTAAACATCCTCAACAAGAAATGTTGAAAGTGGACACCTCAAAAATCCTCTTTATTTGTGGTGGGGCATTTGCCGGCTTAGATAAAATTATCGGTAAGCGTACACAAACTGATACTGGAATTGGTTTTGATGCGAAAGTAGAGAAGGAAGAAGAGAAAGAAAATCTTTCTGAATTATTCCGTCAAGTTGAGCCAGATGATTTAATGAAATTTGGTTTGATTCCAGAATTTATTGGTCGTCTTCCAATGATTGCGCCATTAAGCGAATTAGATGAAGAAGCGTTGATTCAGATCCTTACTCAACCGAAAAATGCACTGACCAAACAATATCAAGCATTATTTGGCTTAGAAGATGTAGAGCTTGAATTTACACCAGAAGCATTGAAAGCGATGGCGAAAAAAGCTCTTGAACGTAAAACCGGTGCGCGTGGTTTACGCTCAATTGTTGAGGCTGTATTGTTAGATACGATGTATGATTTACCTTCAATCGAAAACTTGAAAAAAGTGATTGTGGATGAAGAAACGATCGTTGACAACAAACCACCAAAACTCGAATATAAAAATTAACAGAAAGTGCGGTTGTTTTTTCTGACATTTTTCATAGGCAATTCCGAAAGAAAATGCTACAATCGCACGTTCTGAAATTAATCTAAAAATTATTTATCCCTTATTTTATACGGATTCAATTATGGCAACTGAAATTGTTGAGAAAAAGAAACACGACCAAGAACAAGTCGTAGAAGGAAAATCAAAAGGCTTAAACACGCTTCTTTGGATTCTTTCTGTGGCATTTTTTACCGCAGCAGCAATTGGTAACGTTTATTTTAAAGAAGTCTTTTCTTTACCTGTGCGTGTAGTTGGCGTAGTTGTCGCCTTATTAATTGCCTTTGGTTTCGCTGCAATTACTAACCAAGGTACAAAAGCTCGTACATTCTTTAGCGAAGCAAAAGTTGAAGGTCGTAAAGTGGTATGGCCAACTCGTGCAGAAACACGTCAAACAACTTTAATCGTTATTGCGGTAACGGTGCTTACTTCTTTATTCTTCTGGGCAATTGATTCAATTATCATTGCATTGATTAACTTCTTAACTGATTTGAGATTCTAAAATGAGCGAAACTGAAAACGTATCCAAAAAACGTTGGTATGTATTGCAAGCATTCTCAGGCTTTGAGAGTCGTGTTGCAATCACATTGCGTGAATATATCAAACAACAACAAATGGAAGATCAGTTTGGCGAAGTGTTAGTGCCGACTGAAGAAGTCGTTGAAAACGTAGCAGGTAAACGTCGTAAAAGCGAACGTAAATTCTTCCCTGGCTATGTATTAGTTGAAATGGCAATGAACGATGACACATGGCACTTAGTGAAAAGCGTACCACGTGTAATGGGCTTTATCGGTGGTACACCAGATAAACCAGCACCAATTTCTAAACGTGAAGCGGATTTAATTTTAAATCGTTTAGAGCAAAGTGCTGAAAAACCACGTCATCGTAAAGAATATCAACCAGGTGAAGAGGTGCGTGTGACAGAAGGTCCATTCGCAGACTTTAATGGTACGGTTGAAGAAGTAGATTACGAAAAAGGCCGCTTAAAAGTGTCTGTATCTATCTTCGGTCGTGCAACACCAGTTGAGCTTGAATTTGGTCAAGTGGAAAAAACACGTTAATTTCCTTTTTCCAAAACAAGAGATTTAATGACCGCACTTAAACAATAAAGTGCGGTTGTTTTTCGAGTAGTTTTTCTACTTGAAATTTCGAGGCTGATTAATTAAAATACAGCCTTTCATTAACAGGGGAGCCGATTTCGGCGTTATCACCCATTTAGAGGAAACTAAAAAATGGCAAAAAAAGTCCAAGCATACGTTAAGTTGCAAGTTGCAGCTGGTATGGCAAACCCATCACCACCAGTTGGTCCTGCATTAGGTCAACAAGGTGTGAACATTATGGAATTCTGTAAAGCATTCAACGCTCGTACTGAGAGCATTGAAAAAGGTTTACCAATTCCAGTTGTTATCACTGTATATGCAGACCGTTCATTCACTTTCATTACTAAAACTCCACCAGCAGCAGTATTATTGAAAAAAGCTGCGGGTATCAAATCTGGTTCTGGTAAACCGAACAAAGATAAAGTGGGTAAAGTAACTTTAGATCAAGTTCGTCAAATCGCTGAAACTAAAGCAGCAGATATGACTGGCGCGACTATCGAAACTAAAATGAAATCAATTGCTGGTACTGCTCGCTCAATGGGCTTAGTGGTGGAGGAATAATACGATGGCTAAATTGACTAAAAAAATGAAAGCAATCAAAGCTGGCGTAGATTCTACTAAAGCATACGAAATCAACGAAGCAATCGCGTTATTAAAACAATTCGCAACCGCTAAATTCGTTGAAAGTGTTGACGTTGCAGTAAACTTAGGTATCGATCCTCGTAAATCAGACCAAAACGTTCGTGGTGCAACAGTATTACCACACGGTACTGGTCGTGAAGTACGCGTAGCTGTGTTCACCCAAGGTGCTAACGCAGATGCAGCTAAAGAAGCTGGTGCTGATTTAGTAGGTATGGAAGATTTAGCAGAGCAAATCAAAAAAGGCGAAATGAACTTTGACGTTGTTATCGCTTCTCCTGATGCAATGCGTGTTGTTGGTCAATTAGGTCAAGTATTAGGCCCACGTGGTTTAATGCCAAACCCTAAAGTTGGTACCGTAACACCAAACGTTGCTGAAGCAGTTAAAAATGCTAAATCTGGTCAGATCCGTTATCGTAACGATAAAAACGGTATCATCCACACAACAATTGGTAAAGCAAACTTCTCTGAAGTTCAATTAAAAGAAAACCTTCAAGCATTATTGGCTGCTTTAAACAAAGCAAAACCAACTACTGCAAAAGGTATCTTTATCAAGAAAGTAAGCATCTCTACAACTATGGGTGCTGGTGTGGCTGTTGATCAAGCTTCACTATAATTAAGCGTTAAAACTTAATTCAAATTAACCGCACTTTGGGTAACTAAAGTGCGGTTATTTTTTACATGCTTTTCAATAAAGTGAAATATTGAGAATATAAAAAGAACGGTCAAATTCAAAATACAATGGAATTTGACCGCTCTTTCTTATGAGAGGTTATTTCGCTAAAGCGAAAATTGCTTCAATAGCTTCTTTGGTGTAAATCTTATCCATTTTCGCCTCAATCGCAGTTTGAACCGCATTATCGATAATTTCAGCTAAGGTTTTATCATCAATGCCAAGTTGTTCAAGGTTGGTTGGTGTGCCGATTTTATCAAACCAGGCTTTTAAGGCTTGAATACCCTCTTCAGCCTTATCTAAGCCAAATATTTCTTTAGCAAAGCGTTTGAATTGAGCAGGTCTTTGAGATTGGTACCATTGCATCCACGCAGGCATAATCACAGAAAGCCCAGCTCCATGTGGCACATCTGAAATCGCACTCATGGAATGCTCAATCATATGATTTGGGAAACCGTAAGGTGAGATACCTAAATGCGTTAAACCATTTAACGCAAGTGTAGCCGCCCAGGCAAATTCACCACGTGCATTGAGATCTTGTGGATCATTGAGCAGGATTTCAGTCGTACGGATAACGGTTTTAATATTGCTTTCTACTAAGAAATCAATAATTTCAGGGCGATATTCCGCCGTGAAATAGGCTTCAATCGAATGAGCAATAATATCTGCAGCAGAATACACTAAATAATCACGGCTGACAGTTGCTTGTAATTTCGGATTAATGACTGATACTTTTGGGAATAAATGATTGCTATGAATCGAATATTTTTGTTGCGTTTCTTCATTGGTAATGACTGAGCCCCAGTTCATTTCACTGCCTGTTGCTGCAAGGGTGATTACATCAAAAATCATCAATGCTTTTTGCACCGGTGTGCCTTTAAAGAAGTCCCAAGTATCACCGTCATAGCACGCACCTGCTGCGATCGCTTTCGCACTATCAAGGCAAGAGCCGCCACCAATACTCAACACACTATCTGCACCAAAGGCTTTTGCCATTGCAACGGCTTCACGGACTTTACTGATTGTTGGGTTACTTTTTACCCCGCCACATTCAATGTATTCAATGCCATGCTCACGCAAGCTTTTCGCCACATCTTCAAATAAGCCTGATTGTTTGACACGCTCACTACCATAGATAATTAAGGCCTTTTTTGCAGCGTATTCGTGCATATATTTCCCCATCTCTTTTTCTTTATCGAGTCCAAATTCAATGCGAGTTGGGTTTTGAAAACTAAATGGATACATATTTATCTCCTTATTATCTATTAAGTGCGGTCAGTTTTTGTGTTGTTTTTATTCCACAAAGTAATGCGGAATGAAGTGGCTATCATTGCCGGTAACTGGGGTAAAATCTTCTCTTAATCCGATGCCACAAGCCACATCACCTACTACCCAAGAACCAATCATTGGATACATACCATCAAAATTTGGCAGTTCAAATTTTTGTTGATAGATGTAGCCTGCTTGATCGTAAAAGGCAGAATGTTCGCTACCTTTGGCGGCAAATTCTAGACCATTACGTTTTTCATAGTAAGAAACATTGGCGCCCTCACGGCCTAAGGTTGGTTTTTTCACCCATATCGATTGGCGATCGGTAATATCATGCTTGCTAAAGTAAGCGGGTAGTAATAATGGGTGGTTTGGATGTTTTTGCCATAATTTCGCCAATAGCACTTTATTGCTTAATAGTAATTTCCACGCCGGTTCAATAAAGGTAGTGGATGAGTTAAGCATGTGTGGTGCATATTCTGTGGTGGTCATCCATTCAAGCGGATAGAGCTTAAATAAACAATCAATAGGTTGATTATTCAGATCGAGGAATTGCTGACTGTCTTTATCGTAACCTACATCTTCAATGGCAAGCTGATGAATATGCCAACCTGCGTTGTAAGCCACATCCGCTAGGTAATCAATATTGCCCCAATCTTCACGCCCCGCTTCTTGCATGGCACTAAAATGGAAATCGTTTAGTCCAGTTTGCTGTTGAATAAACTGAAAGCGATTGAGTAATTCTTCGTGAATCCAATTAAATTGGTCACGATGCGCTAAGCCTTCAATTTGCTCTAACCATTGCCATTGCACCACAGCAGCTTCAAGCAGAGAAGTAGGG
The DNA here is from genome assembly GCF_001838635.1 of Haemophilus sp. HMSC71H05. Lineage (NCBI taxonomy): Bacteria > Pseudomonadati > Pseudomonadota > Gammaproteobacteria > Pasteurellales > Pasteurellaceae > Haemophilus > Haemophilus sp. HMSC71H05. The sequence continues at coordinate 132,876 of NZ_KV838033.1, read as the reverse complement.
GTGTCGGCATTGTATTCAAACATTTTGAGGTTTTCGCCGTCATAGCCAAAATCAAAACGACCATATAAGTGCGGTACGTTTTTAGCCCATGTTTGTTCAATCAGATTTTTCTGCAAATCGGTGAAACGATAATAGGCATAATCACCTTGTTTCACTTCATCGGCAACAAAATCCATACACATCGCATGCAATTCGTTGGTGGCATCTTCAATACGATCGATTTCAGCTAAGGTAAATTCATACGCTATATTATCCGACCAATAATGCGAGCCATCAGAGGAAGGCAGATTATAGTAATCAAAGCCCACATCTAATAATTGTTGCACCATATTGGGACGAGTAGGAAAACCTGTTATTCGTTTCATATTTAACCGCCTGAGCTACGGGTGCTGCTTGAGCTAGCGCTTTTAAAGCCACCGCGTGAAACCGGTTTGCTGTAAGTGCTACCGGCATTGCCTTTAACTAATACAGGCTTACCGACAGAACGATTAGTTTGCGGTTGGATAACTTGACCCGTTGGCGTAGAAACAGCACGGTTGCTTGGATTGTAGCTAGGCCCTAAAAATGATCCCACCGTACGCGCGATCATATAACCCATTGCAGCGCCTGCAATCGCACTACCCATACTGCCGTGTCCTTCTCCTGTTGCAGAACTCGTGTGGCTTGTTCCCTCAGAACCGCTTGAGTTGCCAGAGTGAATTGCTCCATCTGGATTTAAGGTTTGTTTGACTGCCTGATTGTCTTCTGACCATTCACTATTATTGCTTGGACGTGTATTTAAATTGCCCGAGAGAGAGGAGCCAGAGCCAGCATGCGCTGTTGTGCCGCTATTATTTTCAGTAGATTGGTCAGCTTCGCACAATTCGATTTTTTGCCAATCGGCTAAACAATCCTCAAGGCTGTTATAAACATCTCGTTGAACTTGCTCTTCTGAGCAGCCGCCCAATAAAGCCACAATGGAAAGACTGACGAGAACTTGATTTTTCTTTTTCATCATAGAGTTAAAGTGTTAATAATTCAGTTAAATGATTGATTTCTAATGTAGGCAAAACACTTGCTTCAGTAAATGAATTGAGGTTTTTGCCTGATAAATTAATCCATACAGATTGGCAGCCTGCTTGAATGGCGCCTTGAACATCCGTGGTTAAGTTGTCACCGATATGTAAAATTTCACTTGGTTTTACGCCGAAATAATGGGCGGTTTGGTGGAACAAATCTTGATGAGGTTTCGCTCTACCTTGCTCTCCTCCACGTAAACTCAGCTGAAAGTGTTCAAACCCAATACGTGTTGCAATCACATTACCATTGGTAATCACGCTCAACAGGTAGCGATCTTTAAGTTGATTCAGCACTTCGATGCTTTCAGTGGGGACATTAATTTTATGTCGCCATTCAATAAATTCTTCCATGGCAAGGGCCAAAGTGCGGTCAATTTCAACCGCACTTTTACCATGATGCACCAGTAAGTTACGTAATGTTTCGACACGCCAGGCAATTACATCTTCAGCAATTAAGGGATCTTTCTCCGCCAGTTGCCATTTCCATTCTCGCCAATATTCTGAGGTAAGATCGCTCAGTTGCGCGTGTTCTTGCACACATTGAAGAAAGCGTTCTTCGGCTAAACGAATGACATCAGTGTTATCGTAAAGGGTATCATCAAGATCAAAACTCATGACCTTGAAAGGCTGAAGACCGCGGTAAAATCGCATAGCTAATCCTATTTAATGGTATTCACACCAAGCCATGCAGTCGCACGTTCATTGGTGATTTCTTCGTGTGTCCACATGCTCATTAAGTCAGGCTGAGGATGTTTGTTGGTGTTATAGCCGATCAAATGGGCAAAATCAAATACAGCATGGGGATAGCCGTTAATAAGCAATAAGCCTAAATAGCCGCTTTCATCCCAGCAGATTTCTAATTTACGCGCTTCGTGGTGATTGCGTGTGTTATCGACGTTATAAACATGTAAGCAATCGACAATCGGTTGTGCATTTTGACGCATATCTAACGCATAAAAATAGCCAGTTTCGCCATCATCTTCAAACATCACCGCTAGATGATCATGGACAGTTGAGTGTGTGCCGACTTGTTTTGGTTGACCGAGAAAGAGTTGATCTTCGAGGGTTAAATGTAACATGGTATTTCCTAATCAAATTGTGTAGTCCAGTGACTACTATGGTATGCTTGAAAGCAAAGTTCAACCTGTGCAGGCGTATTTTTTTCTTCATTCATTGGTGGCAGTTCATTCAACGCAAAATAGGCAGATTGCACTGTTTCACTATTTGGTTGAAATTCGCCACTTAATGGTTCGCACATGACGAAGGTTTTGAGTACAGGATGCGCAAAAGGCGGAAAATTGCGTTTATGTTGTTCGTGAATAGCAATAATGAAAGTCGGTTTAACATTAAGCCCCGCTTCTTCGCGTACTTCTTTAATCGTATTACTATGAATGGTTTCTAGCACATCTATCCAGCCGCCAGGCAGTGACCAAAGCCCATCATTTTCTTGTACTAATAAAATTTTATCATCTTTGAAAATAGCTGCGCGCGAATCGATTTTAGGGGTTTGATAACCAGCCCCATTGCAGAAAAACGATTTGACAGTTTCTTTGGGTATTGTTGTTTTATAAGCGAGCATTTCAGCAGACAAATCCCGCAAACGTTCATAGCGCTCAATATCATAGATATTTTTGCAATAAGTTAGCCCGTTTTGTGCAATGCTTTGGATTTCGATAGCCCAAGATAGCCAAGGTTCAGTAAGAAGTGAATCAGATTGTGTCTTCATAAAAACACCTTAAAAAAACACCGCACTTTTGTGCAAAGTGCGGTGCTATTTTACCTTAAATTAAGCAAAAATTATGCTTGACCTTTAACCGCTTTTAAACCTAAGAACGGAGCTGGTGTACCAGCACGTTCTAATGCTTCTTCGATACGGATTAATTGGTTGTATTTCGCAATACGGTCAGAACGGCTCATAGAACCAGTTTTGATTTGACCTGCTGCTGTACCAACCGCTAAATCAGCGATAGTCGCATCTTCGGTTTCACCTGAGCGGTGAGAGATAACCGCTGTGTAACCTGCATCTTTAGCCATTTTAATTGCCGCTAAAGTTTCAGTTAAAGAACCGATTTGGTTGAATTTGATTAAGATAGAGTTTGCGATACCTTTTTCGATACCTTCTTTTAAGATTTTGGTGTTAGTGACGAATAAGTCGTCGCCCACTAATTGAACGCGGTCGCCTAACACTTTAGTTTGGTATGCAAAACCTTCCCAGTCAGATTCATCTTGACCATCTTCGATAGACACGATTGGGTATTGTTTGGTTAATTCTTCAAGATAGTGTGTGAACTCTTGAGAAGTGAATGAACGGCCTTCGCCTTTCATTTCGTATTTACCAGTTTCTTTGTTGTAGAACTCAGAAGATGCGCAGTCCATTGCTAAAGTGACGTCTTTACCTAATACGTAGCCTGCTTTTTCTACAGCTTCTTTGATACATGCTAAAGCGTCTGCGTTAGATGCTAAGTTAGGTGCGAAACCACCTTCATCACCTACAGCAGTGCTCATGCCTTTAGATTTTAATACTTTCGCAAGGTTGTGGAATACTTCAGCACCGATACGAAGTGCTTCACGTAACGTTTTTGCACCAACTGGTTGAATCATGAATTCTTGGATATCAACGTTGTTATCTGCGTGCTCACCACCGTTGATGATGTTCATCATTGGTAATGGCATAGAGTAAACGCCTGGAGTGCCGTTAAGTTCTGCGATGTAAGCGTAAAGCGGTAAACCTTTAGACGCTGCAGCGGCTTTTGCGTTTGCTAAAGATACCGCTAAGATTGCGTTTGCACCGAAGTTAGATTTGTTTTCAGTACCGTCTAAATCGATCATGATTTGGTCGATTTCAGCTTGGTTAGACGCTTCTTTACCTACTAATGCATCTGCGATAGGACCGTTTACCGCTGCAACCGCTTTTAATACACCTTTACCTAAGAAACGAGATTTGTCGCCGTCACGTAATTCTAATGCTTCACGAGAACCAGTAGATGCACCTGATGGAGCAGCTGCTAAACCAACGAAACCACCTTCAAGATGAACTTCAGCTTCTACAGTTGGGTTACCACGAGAGTCGATGATTTCACGACCAATGACTTTAACGATTTTTGCCATTTTGTTTTCCTCTGTTTAAAGTTAATTAAAATTAGTTAGGCGAACCTAAAACGGGAATATAATAAAGCAAATTTAGAAATTTGTCTTGGAAAAATGACCGCACTTTGATCTGTATCTTATTTTTCAATCAAGTGTGGTAAGTTTTTATCTCTTTTTCGTCAATTATTTCTTTTATTTCAGTGGAATTGCCTTCAAAAGTTGGTTAAAGTTGCGCGAAATTTCGTATTATTTTACGACGAATTATTTATTCTTAATTGAGACTTTCTTGCATTGAAAAAGGAATCATTATGTCTCTTTCGACTTTTTTTCAGCAAACCAAAACACGAATAAAATCAGCGATATCAACTCATCCGATTGAAATCTTCATGATTGCTACGTTTGCTCTTGGAATTTGGTTTGTGGATATGAATTCAGAAAAAGATCATTTAGCTTATTGGCTATTTGAGCCGGTTCTGTTTGCCTTTATTTATTTATCTCGCCCTTATGCCTGGTATCGTTTTTCGTGGATTGTGCCGCTCATTGCTGTTTTCACCATTTGGCAAGTAAATGATAATGCTGATTTTTATGCTTATAGCCCTAAGTTTTGGGGCGCTCAATTTATTGTATTATTGATATTATGTGGCTTTCCATTTGTCAGAAACAATCAAGCCTTTACTTATCGTAATTTTACGACGCTATATTACATCACGTCATCCATTGCTGGCTGGGGGCTCGTCTCTGGTTTGGTCGCTGCAATTTTAGCTTCAATCAGTACATTATTTAACATTGATTTTAGTGAATGGTTTCAAAAGCATCTTTATTCCTCAATTACCGCATTTTGCCTTCCTTTGTTCTTTTTGGTCTTTCAACAGCGCCAAGAAAATACAGAGATGACGCTAAATCGTAGCATTGAAATTTTAGTAAATTTTATCTTAGCGCCAGCCTTAATGATTTTTACTGTTCTACTTTATGCTTATGTGGGCAAAATTATCTTAGCAGGGGCGTTGCCAAAAGGAATGGTGTCGAATATTGCGTTGCCTTACTTAGTTGTAGGCTTAGGTGTTTACGCTTTACGTAGTATTAGTGTTAAAGCCAATTGGGACAGTTTCTTTAAGTTTTTCCCATACCTTTCCATTGTGCCCATTGTACTGCTATGGTTGGCAATTGACCGTCGAATTAGTGCCTATGCTTGGACTGAACAACGGATTTATTTAGTGGCATTAGCCTCGGCGATTACGGTGGCTTATGCCATTTTAATCATCCCTAAAATTCGCCAATATCGTTTGATTTCTGTCGTTGTAATGACCGCAATTTTTGCCATGACTTGGGTAGTGAAGCCACAAGAAATCGCTTACCAAAGCCAAACGGAACGTTTTGAGCATTTACTCACAAAGCTTAATTTATCTGATGGACAAGGAAAAATTCGTGATGATGTGGATTTTTTAAGTCGTTTAGAAAATATGCCAGAAAACGAACGCCAAGATTGGAATGAATTAGATGATGTATCTGATTATTTAGTCCATCGTTTGGACTTAGGGGCTGATGACGGCTCTAATTATGAGGATAAACGAAAAGCCTTTGTACAAAGATATGGTGAAAAAGCGAATGAACTGATTTCATTGGATGTTTATGAGCATTCTTTCCGTATCAATGATAGCGACATTATGGCTCTGCAAAATAGCCCGGTTAGAGAAGCTGAGTTTGAATGGTCATCAATTGATGTGAGTTCGTATAAAAAATGGATCCATGTGCCAGTCTATCAATTCTATCGTGTGGACGATAACAGCTCGAAAAAAGAAGAGAATAAGCCAAAAGAACGAGCCGAAGTTTGTTTTGTTGAAGAACATGATAGATATTGTACCGATATGGATCAGCATATTAAACAGGTCTTTCAACAACATCATTTAGATTCAATGAAAAAACTGGCGGAATCAGATCTTAAACTAATCAGCAAAGACTTACTAAAAATTGATGCGCCAAGTTTTGCTATCTATTTAGGTTCACTTGAAATCCAATTTACTCAAGAAAAGGGCTATCACTACAAGGAATTAACCGTCGAAGCCATTTTTGAGAAATAGGTTAGATATGTAAAGTACGGTGATGTTATTGCAAAAAATTTGGCTAAAAATGACCGAACTTTGATATTAAAACGGATAAAAATCTCCCTAATCCTATTCAGATTGGGGAAGTAGTCTGATGAAGTAAAAGCTTTATTGCGTTCTTTGATACAAAAGCTTTTTCAAGAATTGTGTATGTGCATCTAAAATACTAAACATCGTTTCCCGATCTTCACCAAATAGTGAGATTTCATTATTTGAACGAACTTTGTCATAAGCTGAAAAGGCGATTTCAAACTCTTCAGTACGTAATTTAATGCTTTTCCCGTGCAGTATAAGGCTCAGTAAGCTGACTTCTTTAGGTGTTAATTTTGGAAATAAATGACTTATCCATAGCTCCATCGAGTATTGAATAGACTCGCTAATTTTGTCATGTATTTTACTCGCTTGGCCTTGGTGTATCCGATAAAACAATAATGGCTCTGGTAAATTCGCAAATTTCTTTTTATGTAATGCACATTGTACCCACATATGAAAATCGGGCGCTGTGGCTGTTTGGGCATAATTAATCGCGAGTGCCTTGATACTAGAATGTCGCCACATTGAAGAGGGATTAATGATATTGTCACGAGCTAAAGAAAAATGTGCTTTTATATCTTTATCTAAAAGAGGAAGTGTACTTACTTTAGACATTTTATCAGTTTGCCCATCATTAAAGAGCAGTGCATTACTTCCTAAAATATCAATTTCAGGATGCCCGTCTAAATATTGAATCTGTTTTTCAAAACGGTGTGGCACACAAATATCATCGGCATCCATCCGTGCAACATATTCCACATTCATATAGTTAAGCATATCCATGGCAAATTGCATGACATCAGGTTCACCTTGGTTTTGAGGTAAATGGTAAACACGTAAGCGAGCATCTTTTGTCGCATAGCTTTCGAGAATGTCACCTGTGTTATCGGTAGAAGCATCATTAACTGCCAGAATACAAAAATCACTAAAGGTTTGATTCAACAATGAATCTAAACATTCAGTGAGAAAATTTTCTGCATTATATGCGGGTAAAATAACAGCAAGTTTCATTTTTAGTTATCCATTATTAAATGAGTGAATAAGACACAGATGATATTATTCCTTATTAATACAAAGTGCGGTCAAAAACACAAGAATTTTTGACCGCACTTGTTTATTAAATTATCAGTAAATTACTTTTCAGTTTTTAACTGATTTTCTCTTGCTGCTTTGACAAAGCCTTCGAATAATGGGTGGCCATCACGTGGTGTTGATGTAAATTCAGGGTGAAATTGACATGCCACAAACCATGGGTGGTTTGGTACTTCAATGATTTCCACTAATTTACGATCCGCAGATAAGCCAGTCACTTTAAGACCTGCTTTTTCAATTTGTGGAAGCAGGTTATTGTTCACTTCATAACGGTGACGGTGACGTTCTTCAATGGTTTCTTTGCCATATAATGCACGCGCTTTTGAGCCTTCAATTAAATGACATTGTTGTGCCCCTAAACGCATCGTACCACCAAGATCAGAATTATCATCACGGGTTTCAATGTGGCCTTCAGCATCTTGCCATTCTGTTATCAAACCAACAACAGGTTGCTCACAGTTACGATCAAATTCAGATGAGTTTGCCTTCTCAAGACCAGCAACGTTACGTGCATATTCGATTAATGCAATTTGCATCCCTAAACAAATACCGAGGTAAGGCACATTGTTTTCACGTGCATATTTTGCGGTCAAAATTTTGCCTTCTACACCACGATAGCCAAAGCCGCCAGGTACTAAAATACCATCTACGCCTTTTAATACGTCAGTGCCTTTGGTTTCAACATCTTGAGAGTCAATGTATTTGATATGCACGCTTAAACGGTTTTTTAAACCTGCGTGTTTTAAAGCTTCATTCACTGATTTATAAGCATCCGGTAATTCAGTATATTTACCTACCATACCGATGGTCACATCGCCTACAGGGTTCGCTTCTTGATAAAGCACTTGTTCCCATTCTGAAAGGTCCGCTTCTGGGCAGTCTAAGTGGAAACGTTGGCAGATGAATTCATCTAAACCTTGTGATTTCAATAATGCTGGAATTTGATAGATTGAATTAACATCTTTTAATGAGATGACCGCACGTTCTGGTACGTTACAGAATAAAGCAATTTTTGCACGCTCATTTGGTGGAATCATGCGATCTGAACGGCAGATAAGCACATCCGGTTGAATACCAATCGAAAGTAATTCTTTTACAGAATGTTGCGTTGGCTTAGTTTTCACCTCGCCCGCCGTTGGGATGTATGGCACTAAAGTTAAGTGCATAAAAATAGTATGCTCACGGCCCACTTGTACGGCAAGTTGACGCAGTGCTTCTAAGAATGGAAGTGATTCAATATCACCCACAGTTCCGCCTACTTCCACGATAACCACATCATGGCCTTGCGCACCAGCAATCACGCGATCTTTGATTTCATTGGTGATGTGCGGGATAACTTGAATTGTCGCACCTAAATAATCACCACGACGCTCTTTGCGTAATACTTCAGAATAAATTTTACCTGTGGTGAAGTTATTGCGTTTTGTCATTTTGGTACGAATAAAACGCTCGTAGTGACCTAAGTCTAAATCGGTTTCCGCCCCGTCTTGTGTCACGAACACTTCGCCGTGTTGGGTTGGGCTCATTGTACCCGGATCCACGTTGATGTAAGGGTCTAATTTCATAATAGTCACGTTTAAGCCACGTGCTTCTAAAATTGCTGCCAATGATGCTGCAGCAATACCTTTACCTAACGATGAAACCACACCGCCTGTGACGAAAATATAATTTGTAGCCATAGTGAGAGACCTAAAATGTTGGGATAAAAATGATTATAGCCAATCATCTTTTATGCAAATTTGTGCAGAATACTGAAAAGTGCGGTCAAAAATAAAAGAAAAAGATGATTAGCTATCAAGACGGGAGGATAGTTTACAGGATTTGAGATTTTTATACAATCTTGTCTTGTCAGGAATGTATGAAAATTAAATGGCTTATCATATTCTCCATTCTACGATAGAATACGCCCAAATTTTTTTATAAAGAAGAGAAGAATTTATGACAAATAAAGCATTAAGCGTGGTGATTTTAGCAGCCGGTAAAGGCACTCGTATGTATTCTGATTTACCAAAAGTCTTGCATAAAGTGGCAGGAAAACCGATGGTAAAACATGTGATCGATACGGCAAATCAATTAGGTGCGGAAAACGTGCATTTGATTTATGGTCACGGTGGTGAGTTAATGCGTGAACGTTTGGCAAATGAAAGCGTGAACTGGGTATTCCAAGCGGAACAATTGGGTACAGGACATGCTATGCAACAAGCAATGCCTTTTTTCCGTGATGATGAAAATGTTTTAATGGTGTATGGCGATGGCCCAATGATTACACCGGAAACATTGCAAAAATTAATCGATGCGAAACCTGAAAATGGTATCGCAGTGTTAACGGTCGTATTAGATAACCCAACAGGTTATGGTCGAATCGTACGTGAAAATGGCAAAGTTGTAGGGATTGTTGAACAAAAAGATGCAACGCCTGAGCAGCTTAAAATTCAAGAGATTAATACAGGTGTGTTAGTTTCAGATGGTGCAAGTTTCAAAAAATGGTTAGCGCGTTTAGATAATAATAATGCACAAGGCGAGTTTTATATTACTGATGTAATTGGCTTAGCTCATCAAGATGGTTGTCCGATTGTAGCTGTTCAAGCAACTGATTTTATGGAAGTTGAAGGGGTGAATAACCGCCTACAATTAGCCAAAATGGAACGCTATTATCAACGTAAACAAGCAGAAAAACTTTTACTTGCAGGCGTGATGTTGATTGATCCTAAGCGTTTTGATTTACGCGGCACATTAGAGCACGGTAAAGATGTTGAAATTGATGTGAACGTTATTGTGGAAGGCGATGTGCGTTTAGGAGATCGTGTAAAAATCGGTGCAGGTTGTGTATTGAAAAACGTGACCATTGGTGATGATGTTGAAATCAAGCCTTATTCTGTTTTAGAAGATGCGACAATTGGTGAGAAAGCGGCGATTGGTCCATTCTCTCGTTTACGTCCAGGTGCTGAATTAGCCGCTGAAACCCATGTGGGTAACTTCGTGGAAATTAAAAAATCCACTGTAGGTAAAGGCTCCAAAGTCAACCACCTTACTTATGTGGGTGATACTGAGATCGGTGAAAACTGTAACATCGGTGCGGGTGTCATTACTTGTAACTATGACGGTGCGAATAAATTTAAAACAATCATTGGTAACAATGTATTCGTGGGCTCAGATACGCAGTTAGTCGCGCCAGTTACTGTGGCAGATGGTGCAACTATTGGTGCGGGCTCAACGATTACTCAAAATATTGAGAAAGATGAGCTTGTGATTACTCGTGTGCCACAACGCCATATTCAAGGTTGGCAAAGACCGGTGAAGAAAAAGTAATTAACATTGCAAGGCGAACCAATGTGTTCGCCTTTTATAATTTGATGCCTTTTACTTTATAAAGGTTGTTCGAGTTGCTAAAATCATCGTCCATTTATAAAGACAGATAATTTCCTATGACAAAAAATAAAACAGGACTTTCATTCCTTTGGTTAAGTGCGGTCGCATTTATCCTAGATTTACTGACCAAGTATATCGTAGTGCAACGCTTTGATCTCTATGAAAGCGTGAACCTATTACCCGTTTTTAATTTAACCTATGTGCGTAACTATGGCGCAGCGTTTAGCTTTTTAGCTGAGCATGATGGTTGGCAGAAATATTTCTTTATCGTGCTAGCAATCGGGATTTCTTTAATGCTGGCTTACTTTATGAAAAAGAATTCTGCAGAACAAAAATTACAAAACTCGGCTTATGCGTTGATTATTGGCGGTGCGTTAGCGAATATGGTAGATCGTATGTACAACGGTTTTGTGGTGGATTTCTTAGATTTTTATTGGGATATTTATCATTATCCGGTATTCAATGTGGCAGATATTGCGATTTGTATTGGTGCTGGTTTATTAGCATTAGATGCCTTTAAAGGTGATAAAAAGAGCGGTCAAAAATGAAGATAATTTTAGCCAATCCTCGCGGATTTTGCGCAGGTGTCGATCGAGCCATTAGCATTGTTGAATTAGCGCTTGAAATTCATGGCGCACCGATTTATGTGCGTCATGAAGTGGTGCACAACCGTTTCGTGGTAAATGGTTTGCGTGAGCGTGGAGCGATTTTTGTGGAAGAACTGAGCGAAGTGCCTGATGGCGCTATTGTGATTTTCTCTGCTCATGGTGTGTCACAAGCCGTTCGTCAAGAAGCGAAAGATCGTCAGTTAAAAGTATTTGATGCAACTTGCCCATTGGTAACCAAAGTACATATGCAAGTGGCACGTGCGAGCCGTAAAGGGACAAAAGCGATTTTGATTGGACACAAAGGGCATCCAGAAGTGGAAGGCACAATGGGGCAGTATAATAATGCCGAAGGTGGCATTTTCTTAATTGAAAGCGTAGAAGATATTGCTCGTTTACCGGTTCAAGAAAGTGATGATTTAACCTTTATGACGCAAACCACACTTTCTCTTGATGATACGGCGGAAACCATTAGTGCATTGAAAGACAAATATCCTGCGATTCAAGGTCCACATAAAAACGATATTTGCTATGCCACCACCAATCGTCAAGAAGCGGTGCGTGAATTAGCGAAACAATGTGATTTAGTGGTGGTTGTAGGTTCTAAAAACTCATCGAATTCTAATCGTTTAGCTGAGTTGGCATCTCGTATGGGTGTGAAATCAAAATTGATTGATGATCCAAATGATGTGGCAGCAGACTGGTTTGAAGGCGTTGAAACAATTGGCGTAACAGCAGGCGCTTCAGCACCAGAAGAGTTGGTGCAATCCGTGATTGCTCGATTAAAAGAATTTGGTGCCGATACTATTGAAGAGCTTCAAGGCTTAGAAGAGAATATGTTCTTTGAAGTGCCAAAAGAGTTAAGAATAAAAGAAGTGAACTAATTCTATTAAAAAAGTGCGGTTAATTTACCGCACTTTTTTTGTGTTATTTTATTTTTTATTGTGTACTTTAAGCCATTTTTGCATTTGTTCAATTTCTGCTTGTTGAGCGTTAATAATATTCTCAGCAAGCTTACGCATCTCAGGATCTTTTCCGTATTTTAATTCAACTTCCGCCATTTTTACTGCACCAATATGGTGTGGCAACATACCTGCTGCAAAAGCGACATCAGGATCTTGATATTGCATAGCTGCCATCATGTCTTGATGCATTTGATTCATACCTTGCATTAATTCTTGTTGCATTGCAGAACCTGTCGACATTGGCATATTCATGTGTGCTTGGTGCGGTTGTTCATTCGCTTGGGCACAAATTGAAACTGCAGCAGCACTAAGTGTAATAAAAGTCATAAGTTTTTTCATGTTTTGCTCCTATGTGATAACTGAATGAGCGCAAATCATAAACGTTAACCTAAGGTTAAGGTCAATATTTATTCCGAAAATTTTTGGTGAGGTGCTAAAATAAGACAATGTTTGATATGAGGGACAGAATCATGAAGCAAAAAATTGTGCTTGCCACGGGCAATAAAGGCAAAGTAAAAGAAATGGCAGATGTATTAGCAGATTTTGGTTTTGAAGTCATTGCTCAGACAGATTTAGGCATTGAAAGTCCAGAGGAAACAGGCTTAACGTTTGTTGAAAATGCCATTCTGAAAGCACGTTATGCATCTGAAAAATCAGGTTTACCGGCTATTGCAGATGATTCTGGTCTTGTGGTGGATGCGTTAAATGGTGCGCCTGGATTATATTCTGCTCGTTATGCAGGTGTGGATGGTGACGAAGCTGATGCGAAAAACCGAGAAAAATTATTGGCAGAATTAGCCGATGTACCGACTGAACGTCGCCAAGCAAAATTTGTGAGCACGATTGTGTTATTACAACATCCATCCGATCCTTCTCCGATCATTGCTCAAGGTGAATGTGACGGGCAGATTATTTATGAAGAAAAAGGTGAAAATGGCTTCGGTTACGACTCGCTCTTTTTTAGCCCTGAAAAAGGCTATACCTTTGCCGAATTAGAAACCGTAGAGAAAAAGAAAATTTCTCATCGTGCGAAGGCATTAGCTGTTTTGAAATCAAAATTAACGGCCTAAAGTACGGTTGATTTTTAACGAGAATTAAAGGATACAAAATGATTATTACCACTACGCCTAATATTGAAGGTAAACAAATCGTAGAATATAAACAAGTCGTCTTTGGGGAAGTAATTGCTGGGGCAAACTTCATCCGTGATTTTTTTGCGGCCATTACCGATGTGATTGGTGGGCGTTCGAGTGTTTATGAGCGTCGTATTAGTCGTGCACGCCAAGATGCCTTGAAAGAGTTGGAAGAAAAAGCAATTGCGTTAGGGGCTAATGCTGTGGTTGGCGTAGAGATTAATTACGCAACAGTAAGCAATAAAAGTATGTTTATGGTGATTGCGAGTGGCACAGCTGTAGTGGTGCGCTAAGGTCTTTTTTTTATTTGCTTAAATGTAATTTTTGCGATCAAGATCGCAAAAGTGCGGTCGATTTCTTGCGTGTTTTCCGTGTTTCTTAAAAATGTCACTGTTGATATGAATCAACGGTACTTATTTGTTAATAAAGGGCATTTTTATGAAATTGATGAAACATTTATTTAGTTCATTATTTATTGCAGGTGCGATGTTGAGCACACAAGCGCTTGCAGAAGAAAAGACATCTGAGCAGGCTCAACCGCAAACGCAAGTGCAGCAACAAACTGCTGTACAAGCCCCATCACAAACTGTACAACAAATGGTGAGTGATAAATTAAATATCAATACCGCCAGTGCATCAGAAATTCAAAAAGCGCTGATTGGTATTGGGGCGAAAAAAGCAGAAGCCATTGTGCAATATCGTGAAAAACATGGTAATTTCACTGTGGCAGAACAACTACTAGAAGTACAAGGCATTGGCAAAGCTACGCTAGAGAAAAACCGAGATCGTATCGTGTTTTAATGTTGTTATTTTTATATGAAAAGCGGAATAGTGATATTCCGCTTTTTTATTTTGGGGGCAGAAAATTTACCAAAACTTGCAAAATATCAAATTTTTTTGGAATAAGTTGGGGATTTCTTGCAATGGATTTATAAGAGAGTAGAATACCAAATGGGTATAGGAATACCTATGTTGTAGTATAAGAAATAATAAACCAACTATTTGGAGTTAGATATGGCATCAGAAAATTTAAATCAATCTTCTGTTGCTCTCACACCAGTTGAAGCAACGGATTATGCTGAAAGCGTCGCTGCGTATAAAGCGCAAAAACGCCCATTTTTATCATTTCTGTCTGGTATTAGTGCTGGGGCTTGTATTGCTTTAGCCTTTGTATTCTATACGACGACACAAACAGCAAGCGCAGGAGCGCCTTGGGGATTAACCAAGTTAGTCGGTGGGTTAGTCTTCTCTTTAGGCGTAATTATGGTGGTAATTTTAGGATCTGAATTATTCACCTCTTCTACTTTAACCTTAGTTGCCCGCGTAGGCGGTAAGATAACCACAGCTCAAATGATCCGAAATTGGATTGTGGTATATTTGGGTAACTTTGTGGGCGGTTTATTTATTGCTGCAGTGATTTGGTTTGGGGGACAAACCATGGCAGCAAATGGTCAATGGGGTTTAACCATTTTGGCAACCGCTCAACATAAGATTCATCATACTTGGTTTGAAGCATTTAACCTTGGTATTTTATGTAACATTATGGTGTGTGTAGCGGTATGGATGTCTTATTCCGGTAAAACTGTTACAGACAAAGCATTTATTATGATCATGCCGATTGGTTTATTTGTCGCATCAGGTTTTGAACACTGTGTGGCAAATATGTTTATGATTCCACTAGGCATTATCACAGCTCATTCTAGTACGCCAGAATTTTGGCAACAAATTGGTGTGGATCCAATGAAATATGCAGACTTAGATCTCTATCATTTCATTGTGAAGAATTTGATTCCAGTAACGTTGGGAAACATTGTGGGTGGTGCGGTTTGTATCGGCTTATTCCAACGTTATCTAACCAAAGCTCACTAATGTACTAACGAACTAAACAAGACTTATTTTTTATCAATTAAAAAAGGAAATGACTATGTCAGAACTTAATGAAGCACAAAAAGTTGCGTGGGCAGGATTCGTTGCCGGTGATTGGCAAGAAAACGTCAACGTGCGTGATTTTATTCAAAAGAACTACACCCCGTATGAAGGTGATGATTCTTTCTTAGCAGGTCCAACCGAAGCGACAACAAAACTTTGGGAAACTGTTATGGAAGGAATTAAGGTTGAAAACCGCACACATGCGCCATTAGACTTTGACGAACATACGCCTTCAACGATTACTTCTCACGCACCAGGTTATATCAATAAAGACTTAGAGAAAATCGTAGGTCTTCAAACCGATGCTCCATTAAAACGTGCCATTATGCCATTTGGTGGTATTAAAATGGTGGAAGGATCATGCAAAATTTACGGTCGTGAATTAGATCCTGAAGTGAAAAAAATCTTCACTGAATATCGTAAAACCCACAACCAAGGTGTATTCGATGTTTATACGCCAGACATTTTACGTTGTCGTAAATCAGGTGTATTAACTGGTCTTCCAGATGCTTACGGTCGTGGTCGTATCATCGGTGACTATCGTCGTGTCGCACTTTATGGTGTTGACTTCTTAATGAAAGATAAATACGCACAATTCTCTTCTTTACAAAAAGACTTAGAAGATGGCGTAAATCTAGAAGCAACTATTCGTTTACGTGAAGAAATCGCAGAACAACACCGTGCATTAGGCCAAATGAAACAAATGGCAGCAAGTTACGGTTTCGATATTTCTAATCCTGCAACTAACGCTAAAGAAGCAATTCAATGGATGTACTTTGCTTACTTAGCAGCAATCAAATCACAAAATGGTGCAGCGATGTCATTCGGTCGTACTGCAACCTTCATCGATATCTATATCGAGCGTGATTTAAAAGCAGGTAAACTTACTGAAACTGAAGCGCAAGAATTAGTTGACCACTTAGTCATGAAACTTCGTATGGTTCGTTTCTTACGTACACCTGAATACGATCAATTATTCTCTGGTGACCCAATGTGGGCAACTGAAACCATCGCAGGTATGGGGTTAGACGGCCGTACATTAGTAACCAAAAATACATTCCGTATTTTACACACCCTTTACAACATGGGTACTTCTCCAGAACCAAACTTAACAATTCTTTGGTCTGAACAATTACCTGAAAACTTCAAACGTTTCTGTGCGAAAGTATCGATTGATACCTCATCTGTTCAATACGAAAACGATGATTTAATGCGTCCAGACTTCAACAATGATGACTACGCAATCGCATGTTGTGTATCACCAATGGTTGTTGGTAAACAAATGCAATTCTTCGGTGCGCGTGCAAACTTAGCGAAAACATTGTTATACGCAATCAACGGCGGTATCGATGAAAAATTAGGTATGCAAGTAGGTCCGAAAACTGCACCAATCACTGATGAAGTGTTAGATTTCGACACAGTCATGACTCGTATGGACAGCTTTATGGATTGGTTGGCAAAACAATATGTGACTGCCTTAAATATCATCCACTATATGCATGATAAATATTCATACGAAGCAGCATTAATGGCATTACATGATCGTGATGTATACCGTACCATGGCTTGTGGTATCGCAGGTCTTTCTGTTGCAGCAGACTCACTTTCAGCAATTAAATATGCGAAAGTTAAACCAGTTCGTGGCGACATCAAAGATAAAGATGGCAATGTTGTAGCAAGCAACGTAGCGATCGACTTCGAAATCGAAGGTGAATATCCACAATATGGTAACAACGACAACCGTGTTGATGACATCGCTTGTGATTTAGTTGAACGTTTCATGAAGAAAATTCAAAAACTTAAAACTTACCGCAATGCTGTGCCTACACAATCTGTATTAACCATTACTTCTAACGTGGTTTATGGTAAGAAAACAGGTAATACCCCAGATGGTCGTCGCGCAGGTGCACCATTCGGACCAGGTGCTAACCCAATGCACGGTCGTGACCAAAAAGGTGCGGTAGCATCATTAACTTCTGTAGCTAAACTTCCATTTGCTTACGCGAAAGATGGTATTTCTTATACCTTCTCAATCGTACCAAATGCGTTAGGTAAAGATCCAGAAGCACAACGTCGCAACCTTGCGGGCTTAATGGATGGTTACTTCCACCACGAAGCAGCAGTAGAAGGTGGTCAACACTTAAATGTGAACGTGTTAAACCGTGAAATGTTATTAGATGCGATGGAAAATCCGGACAAATATCCGCAATTAACTATTCGTGTATCTGGTTACGCAGTACGTTTCAACTCTTTAACTAAAGAGCAACAACAAGACGTTGTAACTCGTACATTCACAGAATCGTTCTAAAACACGATAAAATTTAACCGCACTTTAGCGGGAACATAAAAATTATGAGCCTGATTTAAGTCAGGCTCATTTTTTATAGATGATATTTTTGGTAAAATTTAGCTAGATTTATTTTTTGGAAATTTATGTATGTCTGTTCTAGGAAGAATTCACTCCTTTGAATCCTGTGGAACCGTGGATGGTCCCGGCATTCGTTTTATTTTATTTATGCAAGGCTGTTTAATGCGTTGCAAATATTGCCACAATCGTGATACTTGGGATCTTGATGGTGGTCGCGAAATCAGTGTGGAAGAACTAATGAAAGAAGTCGTGAGCTATCGCCATTTTATGAATGCAACCGGTGGTGGTGTAACAGCATCAGGTGGTGAAGCCATTCTTCAAGCTGAGTTTGTACGAGATTGGTTCCGAGCTTGTAAAGCAGAAGGCATTAATACTTGTTTAGATACCAATGGGTTTGTACGTCATTACGACCACATTATTGATGAACTGATCGATGTAACCGATCTTGTGTTGCTTGATTTAAAAGAACTGAACGATCAAGTGCACCAAAATCTTATTGGAGTGCCAAACAAACGTACGTTGGAATTTGCGAAATATCTGCAAAAACGTAATCAGCGAACCTGGATTCGTTATGTAGTAGTTCCAGGTTATACCGATAACGATCATGATGTTCATCTGCTCGGACAGTTTATTGAAGGTATGACCAATATTGAAAAAGTCGAACTTCTCCCTTATCATCGATTAGGCGCTCATAAATGGAAAACCCTTGGCTTTGAATATGAGCTCGCAGATGTTTTACCACCGACGAAAGAATCACTTGAGCATATAAAAACAATCCTTGAAGGATATGGACATACGGTAAAATATTAAGCTAAGGTGTAAAAAGATTAACAGCAGGCTTTAGAAAGCTTTAAGGAGGAAAAATGAAAAAATTAGCATTAACGTTTTTAGGTGTAGCCCTTTTAGCAGGCTGTTCAGCTGTTCAATCGCCAGTTACACAAGAAGAGGTGACATTAACGCCCCCTTCAAAAGATAGAGTAGGGTATGTTCGATTAGTAAAAGATAAAAATTACTACATTGATACCGATTCAATTTGGGTGGACAACCAAGATTTAAACCAAGTGCATTTTGATGCCGTGGTGAATTTGGATAAAGGTTTATATGTGTATCCAAATGAGAAAAGACGTTATGCACGTTCTGTTCGCCAATATAAAATCTTAAACTGTAAGAACTACCATTTAACTCAAGTTCGTACTGATTTTTATGATGATTTCTGGGGTGAAGGTTTACGTGCGGCACCGAAAAAACAAGAGAAATACACCATTAGCTTAAAACCTAATACAACCCTCTATGCGGCGGCACAAATCATTTGTGTTAACTCAGATAGAAAACCTTCTTTAGAGTTAGAAGGCTCAAAAGCGAAATAATCAATCAAAGTGCGGTTAGAAATAACCGCATTTTTTATCTCTATGAAACTAATGAGCAGGCAATAAAAAACGGTCAATATTTATCAAATATTGACCGCTCTTTTTATCTCTCAATGAAAGATTATTTCACACGAGAAACGTATTCGCCTGATAAGAATCAACCATCAAGAATATAAGTAAGGTAATCTTAATATACTATGCTTGAGCAAGGTACTTAGCTAAGATGACACCTAATTCTGAATTTGGATTATTAACTTGAATGTAAAGTGTATCTATTGGTCTTGTTAATGCCATTAATACCCATGTTGCAGCATATTTTTGTCGTCGTTCATCTTCTG
Source organism: Haemophilus sp. HMSC71H05 (assembly GCF_001838635.1). NCBI lineage: Bacteria > Pseudomonadati > Pseudomonadota > Gammaproteobacteria > Pasteurellales > Pasteurellaceae > Haemophilus > Haemophilus sp. HMSC71H05. The sequence goes on along the minus strand of NZ_KV838033.1, from coordinate 113,430 downwards.
AAAGATAAAGATCATCACTCAAATAACTTGCTGCAGTTTCTTCTCCTTTTTTGCGCTCATAGAATAAATCCAGTTCTAAACATACAACGGACCAAGCTTCTAATCCTCGGCAAGATTCATAAAAAAGACTGCGGTAGGTCTCTGATGTAGGTGCTTCATCTTCATTTCTTTGTTCTTCATCTTCATTTCTTTGTTCTTCATCATCTCGGTACATTGTCTGATTATGTAAGAAAAATTGATCTTCAGGAATACCTGTTAATTTTGTTAAATGAGAGCGTTTTGATTTTTGGGATTTAGAATAGATGATATTGTTGTTTTCATCAATCTGAATATCTTGAACTAATTTCCCTTCCTCAAATAGGAATTTAGATTCAGATTCAGTTAAAAAAAGAATACTCTCGTAATTTGAAAGATCATTATATTCACCTGCTTGCTGTAATTTGTTAACCACACTTTTAAGTTTATGGTGGTAAGGATCATTCATTTCAATGATAACGGTTCCTTTGTCATCATTGGAACGGATTGCACTTAAATCAAGATTAATTTGGAATTCATTTGCAATAAAATTACAAAGCTCAACAATGTTTTGTTTCATTCTGAATGTACGATTTCGCTTTTTAATTTCAATGACATTATGGATAACTTTTTGTTCTGTATCTGAATATTTCCAATTACATTCTTCGTTATGACGAATAAGCTGCTCTCTACCTCCTGTACATACTACAATATTTTTCTTTTCCCAAAGTAAGAGAAATATGTCTCGTTCAAGAGGGTGGCAATCTTGTCCTTCATCAATAAATAAAGTTTTTCCTTGTCCACGAATTGCACCTAATGAACGATTTACAAGTTCAGTAAAATCTTCAGGAGTTTGTGAATATTTTTTATCCTTCTCTTCGCTGAAATGATTCCATTGCTCATTAGGAATTTTATCAATCTCAAGTTGGCGAAATAATTCTTTTGGATCTTTGATGGCCTGAATAAAATAACGTAGCACTTGATAATAATCTGTTAGAAAAACATGATTATTCAGCTGAGAAGAAATTCTGTTCTTATTCTGTTCAACATATCTCTCTAAAGGTATATTTTTATTGTGATTTTTCCATCTTAAGAAAAACTCTCTGGTTCCCTTATCCCAAGATTCTAAAGGAGTATTAGCTCTTGGGTTATTAAGTAAATATTCTTCTATTTTAGCTTTTCTTTGGTCTTGAGTAGCTACAAGCTCAGCAATTCTTTTAGCATTCATCACCGATAATATTTGTAAACTGATTATTCTTTCATAGAAAAATTTATGAAGGCTTTTAATGGCTGTTTTTGTACCGTATTGATATTGGTTTGTAATTAATCTAACATCATTAGCCAATAGTTTATTATAAGTAAGATAATAACCGCTTTTACCACCTGCAAGTGTTTTATTTTTTGCTTTTTCATAAGATTTCTTAATTAAGGATAACATCTCAAATGTCTTACCAGAGCCAGCTTTACCACTAATAATAACAAGATTTTTATTAAGTTCTTTATCTGCTTGGATTCTATCTGGTAGTGTCGTTCTTTTTTGTTTTTTATTTTCCCCACTGAAAACAAGATCAAAAATATTTTCATCATCTTGGTGGCTATTATTTTCGTTCTGCTCATCCAGATATTTTTCGTAGATTTTTAAATCTTCGGCGTACTGTTTATTAAGTCGATCAATTTTTTGCTTCGTTAATGAGCCAATTTTATTATCTTTTTCCAATTTCTCTTTTAGAATTTCTATATGTTGATCAATAATCATAAAGGCTTCATGATTATTTTTATCAATTGACCAATGAGCATTTGAAGTAAAACTATTTTTTGAATAAGGAATGCTTTTTAAATAACATGTAAGCTCCTTGAATCCAAATTTTGAAGCATAAATAAAATTAGGGTGAGAATAATCTTGATATTCTTCGCTTTGGCTTAAAACCCAAATAATTGGGTGAGGTGTTATATTAAATTTAATAGGTTCGCCTTGATAGTTAAGTTCCAGTTGATGATCCTTCCAAATAGCCTCTAAGTAGTTTTTTGTTTGACGAAACATTTCTTTACGATAATCACCAATATTTTCTTCATACTCATCGGTATAGAGATAGTTTAGGCTTCCTTCAACTTCAGGAGCTTGAAGATTATTAAGATAGTCAATAAATTTTATAGGAATAATGAGGTTATTGAAGTATGTTGATTTCGGTTTCGTGACTTGATCTGTTGAGGAGTAATGCTGTAATGAGTAAAAACTTTTTTCTTTATTTTCTATAGCGATAATGAGAAGTAAATCAATATCAGTTTCAACCATTCCTTTTATTCTAGGCGTGTTTATGAAGAATACTTTTACATTCTGTTTAAATTTATCATATTTAATTTCTTTTTTTAGTTCATTTGTAAAACGTTCGATGTCAACTAAATGATGTAATGTATTATGAGAGTAAACGTCAATTGTCATGAGATATTCCTTTGGTTAGTTAAAAAAAAGCACTTAATTTTCAATTAAGTGCTTTTAAAAATTTATTTATAATTATTTCACGCGAGAAACATATTCGCCTGAACGAGTATCGACTTTAATCACCTCGCCAATTTGAACGAAAAGAGGTACTTTCACCACAGCACCAGTACTTAATGTTGCTGGTTTACCGCCTGTACCCGCAGTATCACCTTTAAGACCAGGGTCAGTATCGATGATTTCTAATTCTACGAAGTTTGGTGGAGTGACAGTAATTGGCGCACCGTTCCATAAAGTCACGATACAATCTGCTTGGTCTAATAACCATTTTTCTGCATCACCCACTGCTTTTGCATCAGCAGAGTATTGTTCAAATGTTTCTGGGTGCATGAAGTACCAGAATGCATCATCTTTGTATGAATAAGTGAGGTTAAGATCCATAACATCAGCAGCTTCAACCGAAGTACCAGATTTGAAGTTTACATCTAATACTTTGCCTGAAATTAATTTACGAATACGAGTACGAGTAAAAGCTTGGCCTTTACCTGGTTTAACGAATTCGTTTTCAACGATTACACAAGGCTCACCGTCTTGCATAAATTTTAGACCTGGTTTGAAATCACTGGTAGTATATGTAGCCATATTAAAAATATCCTAAAAAATAGAGATTGTTTGAAAGTGCGTATTTTAACCCGAAATATTGCGATTAGAGAAGAACAAAATTGGTTAGAAACCCTAAAAAATGCGATTTCTGATCCGAAAATCTTATTAAAAACCTTAAATTTACCTGTTGACGATTTTGCCGAGGATATCACCGCTCGTAAACTTTTTGCTATGCGAGTGCCTTTGCCTTTTGTCGAAAAAATGGAAAAAGGGAATCCGAAAGACCCACTTTTTTTACAAGTGATGACAGCTCAACAAGAATTTATTGAGGCCGAAGGGTTCAGCCAAGATCCTTTAGATGAGCAGCAAAAGAATGCCGTACCTAATATTCTGCATAAATACCAAAATCGCTTGCTGTTCATGGCAAAAGGAGGCTGTGCAGTTAACTGCCGCTATTGTTTCCGTCGCCATTTTCCTTATGATCAAAACCCAGGCAATAAAACGAGTTGGCAACAAGCAATAGACTATATTGCGGCCCATCCAGAAATTGAAGAAGTGATTTTTTCGGGTGGCGATCCGATGATGGCAAAGGATAGTGAATGGGCATGGCTATTAGAACGCCTTGAAAAAATACCGCACTTACAGCGTTTACGTATTCACTCTCGTTTGCCAGTCGTGATTCCAGATCGCATTACGGATGAATTTTGTGATTTATTGCTAAAAAGCCGATTACAAGCGGTGTTTGTAACACATATCAATCATCCAAATGAAATTGATGAGGCGCTCTCTTTGGCTATGCAAAAACTGGCAGGCGCTAAAGTTACCTTACTTAATCAATCAGTCCTTTTAAAAGATGTGAATGATAACCCACATACATTAAAAATATTGAGCGATAAGCTGTTTCAAGCGGGGATTCTACCTTATTACTTGCATTTGTTGGATAAAGTGCAAGGTGCGAGTCATTTTTATATCTCAGATGAGAAAGCATTACAAATTTACAAAGAATTACAGACGCTCACTTCTGGCTATTTAGTGCCCAAATTAGCACGAGAAATCGGTGGAGAGCCAAATAAGACTTTATACACCGCTTAAGATCCGATAAAATACGATTCAATTTTTCACCGCACTTTTGTGCGATCTTTAGTTTAGCAAATCGAGGTAATACCGTGGATAATAAAAATCAACCTAACGACAATTCATCTCAAAATGAATTAGATTTAGGATTTAATCACTCTGACTCTGTGACACCAAGAAAACCGGTTCAACAAAGTGGCTCAATTTTTGATAAAGCCAAAGGTTTATTTGGTAAAAAAGAACAGCCAGATACACAATTCCATGTTCGTCGCGAACCAACTTTTGGTGCGGCAGCAAGCCAACCTTTTTCACCTTCTCAAGCATTCCAAAGTGAAAATACTGAACAATCAGTGCAATCAAGTGCTTTCGGAGCTCAAGAACCTGTTGAAAATGTTCAAGTAGAAAACGCAGCGGAAGAAAAAGTGATTTTTGAAAATTCACCTGCAGAAGATATTGTGGAAGAAGTGAAAACTCAAGCCGAAACAGTTGCACCGACAGCAACCGCTGCGGCAGCAAGCTTGAAATCACCAGAAAAATGGAAGGTTTTACAAATGTTACCAGAAAAACATCGCCGTTTATTTATTGCGATTTTGGGTTTAGTGGTATTGTTGATCATTTTCTTCACCCTAAAACCAAATTCAGATACGGTAGAGTCTTTTGAACAACAAAACAGCAATGAAATTCCGGTTCAATTCCAATCATTGGATCAGTCTCAACCGGTTGAAACCACCGTATTAGATAACAATAACAATGCAGCGCCGGCAACGACAGAACAAGCTGCAAATGACGCTAAATCAGATACACCTCCAGCCATGGAGTACGTAGGTGATAAAGCAGATGCTGCGAAATCACAACCTGCAGAGCCTGCACAACAAACTGTTGCTCAACAACCAGCAACTCAACCTGCACCGGTTCAACCAACTGTTGCTCCTGTGCCAGTTAAAGAACCCGTGAAAACAGTACAACCAGCTGTAGAAAAACATACCGCAACAGTTGAGCATAAAGCAGAACCTCGTCGTGAACAAACACCGGTGGTTCAAGAGAAAAAACAACCTAAACCTGTAGCTGAAAAAGCAACAGTTCAGCCGACTCAAACCGTGAAAAAAGAGTCAAGCAAAATTCAAGAAGCGAAACCTGTTGCCACTAAAGACAGTAAGGTTCAAATTGTGGAAGCAAAATCAGCAACCCACAATACAGTGAAAGCAGCTGAACCTGCAGCACAAACCGCTTCAACAGGTGCAACAAAAACATTAACTGTGCCTCAAGGTGTTTCACTGATGCAAGTATTCCGTGATAATAAATTGAATATTGCCGATGTGAATGCGATGACCAAAGCAAATGGTGCAGGTAATGCATTAAGCAGTTTCAAACCTGGTGATAAAGTACAGGTTTCGGTGAATAGTCAAGGTCGAGTGAGTGAGCTTCGTTTATCAAATGGCGGCAAGTTCATTCGTCAAGCCGATGGTTCATATCAGTATAAAAAATAATTTTTAGTGGGCGAGTAATCGCCCATTTTTCTAGATAAGATTGTTTATCCTTGCTCATTTTTCAAAGTGAGCAATCATAAACAACCCTTGATGGAAATAGAATTCATGTTAAAAAAATTAAGCGTAATTTTGACCGCACTTTGTCTTTCTGCTTGTTCACAAAATGTTGAATTAAGCAAACCAGCACCACAGAAAATGAAAGTGCAAACCGTGGATAAAAAATCCCAAAAGGGATCAGCGACGGTTTATTTGTGTAAAGGCAATAAAGAAGTGAGTGTGGTTCATACCAAGCAAAAACAGAAAAGTAAAAAAACACTTAGTCAGGTGACCGTTACTTTTAATGATGTAACCGAAAAATTGACTCGAGTGATTTCTGAGCGTGGTAGAAATTATGCGAATATTCGTTGGTATTGGCAGGAGCGTGATGACTTCAGTCAATTACAAACTAGCGTAGGTGAAGTGCTCGCAGAACGCTGTGTGAAACAACCAAGTGAATTAAAATCAGGCAAATAATTCTTGTATGGATCTCCAACGCGGCTTTGTGTTACATCGTCGTCCTTATAGTGAAACCAGCCTTTTAGTGGATTTATTCACTGAAGAAACGGGACGTTTGACGGTTATTGCAAAAGGTGCACGTGCAAAACGTTCGGCATGGAAATCTGTCTTACAGCCTTTTACGCCATTACTTCTTCGTTGGTCAGGAAAAGGCGCATTAAAAACACTCACGAAAGCAGAGCCCGCAGCAATTACGCTGCCTTTACAGCAAACGGCTTTATACAGCGGGTTTTATGTAAATGAGCTGATTACTCGAGTGATCGAGCCCGAAACGGCCAATCCACAACTTTTTCAGCATTATCTACAGTGCTTAACAGGCTTAGCTACTCAACCGCAGGTTGAGCCCACATTACGTCTATTTGAATTTCATTTACTTAAAATCTTAGGTTATGGCATTGATTTTCTGCATTGTGCAGGATCAGGTTTACCAGTAGATGAATCGATGACTTACCAATATCGTGCGGAAAAGGGTTTTATCGCCTCGTTAGTGAAAGATAACTTAACCTTTTATGGGCGAGATTTGCTTGCTTTTGACCGTTTGGAATTCACCGATGAGTCCGTCTTGCAAGCAGCAAAGCGCTTTACTCGAATCGCGCTCAAACCTTATTTAGGTGATAAGCCGCTGAAAAGTCGAGAGTTATTTACGCAAAACGTGCTTTATTTAAAATAATCCTTTCTTTGATATAAACAGATTAAAACATCACCATGGCTTTACTTTACGCTCCACAAAAAAAACAGAAAACCACCCAAAAAGTTGTCGCTGAAATTCAGGATTTAGATTATCAAGGGTTAGGTGTCGCCAAAATTCAAGGTAAAACTTGGTTCATTGAAAATGCCTTGCCAATGGAAAAAGTGGAAGCGATAGTGACGGATGAAAAGCGTCAATATGGTTTAGCCACGGCACAAAAATGGTTACATAAGAGTAATCAGCGTGTTGAGCCGCAATGTCGTTATTATGGACGTTGTGGTGGATGCCAAGGCCAGCATATTCCTGTGGAAATGCAACGTAAAGCGAAAGAGAAAGCTCTTTTTTCTCGATTAAGTAAACTGCAGGCCGAGCCTATTCAATTAATGCCCATGATTTGTGGCGAACAATGGGGCTATCGTCGTCGTGTACGATTAAGTTTGCTGTGGAATGCTAAACATAAAACTATTGAAATGGGATTTCGTCAGAAAAACTCCAATCAGTTAGTGAGTATTCAGCAATGCTTAGTCGCAGAGCCTGCGATTAATCATCTTATCCCCAAATTGACCGCACTTTGGGCGCAATATTCAGTCCCGAAACAATTAGGGCATGTTGAATTAGTTTCAGCAGAGAATGGCGTAGCCATGTTGTTACGTTACAAAGGAAATTTAGTCGAAACTGACCACACTTTGTTGCTCGAGTTTGCACGCCTCAATGCCGTGAATTTGTTTTTACAAGATGATCAAAATATTCAACTTGTGCATGGTGAAATGCCTTATTACGCGCTAGACGATATTCGCTTATCTTTCGATATCCGCGATTTTATTCAAGTGAATACCCACTTAAATCAACAAATGGTTGAAACTGCTTTAGATTGGCTTGATCTGAATCAGAATGATCATGTCTTAGATTTGTTCTGTGGGATGGGCAATTTCACATTGCCTTTAGCCAAACGCGTGAAAAGTGCGGTTGGAATTGAAGGGGTTTTTGATATGGTGCAAAAAGCCCAAGCGAATGCACACTTTAATCACATTGATAATGTTGAATTTTATCAAGCCGATTTAGACCAAGCTTTTTTAGAACAACCTTGGGCAAAACAATATTTCAATAAAATTCTTCTCGATCCGCCTCGCAGTGGCGCCGCTTTTGCACTGAATGCGTTATGTGAGCTGGGTGCAGAAAGCATTCTTTATGTATCTTGTAACCCTGCAACCTTAGTACGAGATGCAGAAATTCTCCGTTCTTTCGGGTATCGCATCATCAAAACGGCCATGATTGATATGTTCCCGCATACCAGTCATTTGGAGTCGGTGACATTATTTATCAAATAAGGTGTAAATTCTGATAGAATAGTCAGACTTTTTTGTTGTCTTAAAAAGACAACTCGGCTGACAGGATGTTGCCGAGCCATATTCATCAACAAGGGGGCATTATGGTTGCAGTTCGTGGTTCTCACTTATCAAATCCACATGATTTTGAGATCGAACAATGGTGTTCGAGCCTTAAACTTGCTGCCCCCGTAGAAAAGTCTCTGATTGATGCATGGTATTATGCCCAAGCCAAAATAGCTGAACATGCCGATCAAATGGAGAATGCAATCCTTACATTGCAATCCGGTGTGGAAATGGTGGAAATTCTGCATGAAATGAATATGGACAGCGAAAGCTTACTCACCGCTATGCTATTCCCCTTAGTAGCAAATAAAATTGTCGATTGGGAGCAAATTCAGGAACATTTTGGTCCTAAAATCACCAAACTGCTTAAAGGTGTGGAGGAGATGGATAATATCCGTCAGCTCAACGCCAGCCATTCTGCCAATGCGTCTCAAGTGGATAATGTACGCCGTATGCTCCTTGCGATGGTGGACGATTTCCGTTGCGTGATCATTAAACTTGCTGAACGTATTACGTTTCTTCGTAATGCGGAAAATCACTTTTGTGAAGAAGAAAAAGTATTGGCGGCCAAAGAATGTTCCAATATTTATGCCCCATTGGCGAACCGTTTAGGTATCGGTCAATTGAAATGGGAGCTTGAAGATTACTGCTTCCGTTATTTGCATCCAGAACAATATCGAAATATTGCCAAATTATTACATGAGCGCCGCTTAGATCGTGAGCAGTATATTGCGGATTTCGTCACAGAATTAACCGGTTATTTAAAAGAAAATATCGATCAGGTTGAGGTTTACGGACGTCCAAAACATATTTATAGCATTTGGCGAAAAATGCAAAAGAAACATTTGGAGTTCAGTGGCTTATATGATGTCAGAGCGGTTAGAGTGATCGTACAGAAATTGCAAGATTGTTATACGGCGCTCGGTATCGTCCACACGCATTTCAAACACTTGCCAAAAGAATTTGATGATTATGTCGCCAACCCGAAACCAAATGGCTATCAATCCATTCATACTGTGGTGTTAGGCAAAGGTGGTAAGCCCATTGAAGTGCAAATTCGTACCCAGCAAATGCATGATGATGCGGAGCTTGGTGTAGCCGCCCACTGGAAATACAAAGAGGGCACGACAGGTAGCCTTTCCGCTTACGAAGAAAAAATCACTTGGTTACGTAAATTACTTGCATGGCAAGATGATATTACAGATTCTGGCGAAGTGATGGCTGAATTACGTAGCCAAGTCTTTGATGATCGCGTATATGTGTTTACGCCGAAAGGTGAAGTGGTTGATTTACCCGCGGGATCAACGCCTCTCGATTTTGCTTATGCGATCCACAGTGAAATTGGCCACCGTTGTATTGGGGCGAAAGTTGGTGGGCGTATTGTGCCATTCACTTATCACCTGCAAATGGGGGAGCAAGTGGATATCATCACACAGAAAAACCCAAATCCAAGCCGAGATTGGGTCAATCCGAACTTAGGTTTTACCCATACCTCAAAAGCGCGCGCCAAAATCCAAGCGTGGTTTAAGAAACAAGATCGTGATAAAAACGTTCCAGCTGGTAAAGAGCAGTTAGATAACGAACTTGCTCGTTTGAATATCAGCTTGAAGCAGGTCGAGCAGCTTGCCTTGCCGCGTTATAACTTAAAGAACCTTGAAGATTTATATGCCGGTATTGGTAGCGGAGATATTCGCTTAAATCAGTTGATGAATTTCTTGCAAAGCCGATTGATCAAAGTGACGGCTGAAGAAGCAGATCAAGAAATTCTCCGCCATGTGGCGAGTAAAAGCGCGAATACTGCACAGCAAAAGGCGCAACAGAAAGCCGAGCAACAACAGAATAAAGGCTATGTGATCGTTGAAGGGGTCGGTAATTTAATGCACCACATGGCGCGTTGTTGTCAGCCTATTCCAGGTGATGCGATTGCAGGCTACATTACGATGGGACGAGGTATCTCAATTCATCGTTGCGATTGTGAACAGTTCATTGAATTACAAGCTGCCCATCCTGAACGCGTGGTGGAAGCCCTTTGGGGAGATAATTATGCGGCGGGGTTCCATATTAATATTCGCATTGTGGCCAGTGATCGCAACGGTTTATTACGCGATATTACGACCGTGCTCGCGAATGAAAAAGTCAGTGTATTAGGGGTTTCAAGCCGTGCGGACACCAAAAAACAAGTGGCAACGATGGATATGGAAATTGAACTGAAAAATGTCGAAAGTTTAAGTAAAATACTGGCTAGATTAGCGAAGTTAGACGACGTTATCGAAGCAAAACGTTTATAGATTACAACATAGGAACTTTTATGTATAAAACCACGGGATTAACCCATTTAATTAACTCTACAAAATATTCTTTACAAGGCTTAAAGAGTGCATTCAAAAATGAAACTGCATTCCGCCACGAATGTTTTCTTGCGTGCATTATGATTCCACTCGCCTTTTGGCTCGGCGACACTAAAATTGAAATTGCTTTGATGATTTCATCGGTTTTACTTGTGATGGCAGTTGAACTGTTAAATAGTGCAGTTGAAGCAGTGGTGGATCGTATTGGCACAGAACGTCATGAGCTTTCTGGGAGAGCCAAAGACCAAGGTTCGGCAGCAGTGTTCATTGCACTTTGCATTGTTGTCGTGGTTTGGGGAAGTATTTTATTTTTCTAAAGTGCGGTCAATTTTCAGTAACAATTTCGGCTTATGTGTTTTACATAAGCCGTTTTTGTTGGTGGAAGTCGGACAAGATTTTATTCCTCTACTTTTGCTGATATAAATAAGAAAGATTTTTGCATATTCATATCCACAGGAGGACGTTATGCCAACAGTCTCAGCCTTAGGTGCGCTCATTGCACTCATCGTCGCTATTTTCCTTATTTTGAAAAAAGTCTCACCAGCCTATGGTATGTTAGTCGGGGCTTTAGTCGGGGGATTAGTTGGCGGCGCTGATTTATCTCAAACCGTGAGTCTCATGATCGGAGGCGCTCAAGGTATCACTACCGCAGTCATGCGAATTCTCGCAGCAGGGGTATTGGCGGGAGTACTGATTGAATCAGGTGCGGCTAATACCATTGCTGAAACCATTACAAACAAGTTAGGTGAAACAAGAGCATTATTAGCGTTAGCGTTGGCCACATTAATTTTAACCGCCGTTGGTGTATTTATTGATGTTGCCGTGATTACGGTCTCTCCAATAGCCTTAGCACTTGCTCGTCGTACTGACTTATCAAAACCCGCTATTCTCTTAGCGATGATTGGTGGGGGAAAAGCAGGAAACTTAATGTCACCGAATCCTAATGCGATTGCTGCAGCAGATACATTCCATCTTCCTTTAACGTCAGTGATGATGGCAGGGATTATCCCCGCTATTTTTGGCTTAATATTGACGTATTTCTTAGCAAAACGGTTAAGAAACAAAGGTTCGCGCGTTTCTGCCCAAGAAGTTGTAACAGTCGAAACGCAGAATTTACCCTCATTTTTAACCGCACTTGTGGCACCTTTGGTTGCCATCTTCTTACTGGCACTTCGTCCGTTAGCCGATATTAAAGTCGATCCTTTAATCGCTTTACCACTTGGTGGTCTGATTGGCGCATTATGTATGGGCAAGCTTCGCCAAGCCAATAACTATGCGATTAGCGGTTTAGGGAAAATGGCTCCGGTGGCGATTATGCTACTTGGTACGGGAGCTTTAGCCGGTATTATTGCCAATTCCGGCATGAAAGATGTGCTCATTGAAGGCTTAAAACATTCGGGTTTACCTTCTTATATCCTTGCGCCAATTTCAGGTGCACTCATGTCGCTTGCGACGGCATCAACAACTGCAGGTACAGCTGTTGCTTCGAATGTGTTCAGTTCAACGCTATTAGAGTTGGGGGTGAGTAGTCTGGCAGGTGCCGCGATGATTCATGCGGGGGCGACAGTTTTCGATCATATGCCACATGGTTCTTTTTTTCATGCAACTGGCGGTAGCGTAAATATGGACATGAAAGAACGCTTAAAATTGATTCCTTATGAAAGTGCAGTGGGGTTAATGATGACCATTGTGTCCACCTTAATTTTTGGTGTATTTAGTTAGTTTAAGGAGAAAATATGAAAATTGTCATTGCGCCTGATTCATTTAAAGAAAGTTTAACCGCACTTGAAGTGGCTAATGCGATTGAAAGGGGCTTTAAACGTATTTTCCCAAACGCTGAATATGTGAAATTACCAATGGCAGATGGGGGAGAGGGAACCGTACAATCTTTGGTAGATGCCACTCGGGGGCGCTTAATTGAGGCAGAAGTCACTGCACCGTTAGGCAACCAAGTAAAAAGCTTTTTCGGTTTATCGGGCGATGGTAAAACGGCGATTATTGAAATGGCTGCAGCATCGGGATTGCATCTTGTCCCGATGGATGAACGCAATCCTTGTCAAACCACCAGTTTTGGCACGGGTGAGCTGATTAAGCAAGCCCTAGATCTTGGCGTACAACATATCATTTTAGGAATTGGTGGGAGTGCCACAAATGACGGTGGTGCGGGTATGCTGCAAGCATTAGGCTTACGTTTATTGGATAAAAATGGGCAATCCATTGGCTTTGGTGGTGCAGCATTATCTAATCTTGCTGAAATTCAACTGGTTGATTTAGATCCTCGATTGCAACACGTACAAATCGAAGTGGCTTGTGATGTGAATAATCCACTTTGTGGTGAACGAGGTGCCTCTGCGATTTTTGGTCCACAAAAAGGTGCGACGCCTGAGATGGTAAAAGAACTCGATGCTGCGTTAGCCCACTTCGCCGAAATTGCCAAGCGGGATTGTGGTAAAAAGATTCAAGATCAACCAGGTGCGGGTGCGGCAGGTGGTATGGGCGGTGGTTTATTGCTTTTACCCAATGTACAACTCAAAGCAGGCGTGCAGATTGTTTTGGATAATTTGAAACTCGCTGATCAAGTTAAAGAGGCTGATTTAGTGATTACTGGTGAAGGCCGTATGGATGCGCAAAGTATCTTAGGTAAGACCCCAATCGGTGTGGCACGCACAGCAAAACAATTTAATAAGCCTGTTATCGCGATTGTAGGTTGTTTGCGTGAGGATTATGACGTGGTGCATGAACATGGCATTGATGTGGTGTTCCCAATTATTCGTAATCTGGGCGATTTACCGACAATTCTCAAACAGGGCGAGCAGAATTTAATCTCAACAGCTCAAAATGTGGCGAGATTGTTGTCATTGAAATAAGCTTTTCATACTAAAGTGCGGTCAAAAATAACGATAAATTTGGCCGCACTTTTTTTATTTTATCCCCTCGGATGAAATCTTTCATGAAGGTGTTTCAAGCGTTCTTTAGCTACGTGAGTATAGATTTGTGTGGTGGAGAGATCGCTGTGTCCGAGAAGCATTTGCACAACACGGAGATCCGCACCGTGGTTCACTAAATGCGTCGCAAAGGCATGACGGAGAACATGTGGTGAAAGGGCATCCGTATCGATTCCCGCTAACACGGCATAATGCTTTATACGATGCCAAAAGGTTTGGCGAGTCATTTGCTGAGCTCGTTGACTGGGAAAGACCACATCAGAACTTTGTCCATTGAGCAAAATAGGGCGACCGTAAAGCACAAATTGTCGCACCCAAAACGCGGCTTCTTCCCCCATTGGTACAATACGTTCCTTGTTGCCTTTACCAATTACACGTACCACGCCTTGTTGCAGATTCATATTTTCAATAGTGAGCGTGACCAATTCTGTGACACGTAATCCAGTTGCGTATAGTAACTCCAACATAGCCTTGTCGCGTAACTCGAGCGGAATTTCGACATCAGGCGTATTTAATAAATCCGTGACTTGTTGCTCGGTTAAATATTTAGGTAAGCGGCTTGGCAATTTAGGTGAGCTCAGTACGGCACTTGGGTCATCCGTACGATACTTTTCACGATACAAATATTGGAATAATTTCCGCATCGCACTTAGCATTCGTGCAGTACTGGTAGCTTTGTAACCTTGCTCTAAACGGCTGCCTAAAAATTGTTGCAGATCTAAGGGTTCGAGAGTTTCGAGGGATAAATTTTGTTTATCCAACCAATCACAAAGTGCAGTCAAATCGAGACGATAAGACTGCACGGTATTTTCAGACAATCCTTTTTCAATCCAATATTCATTCAAGAATAAATCGACTAGCGTAAGGTTATTCATGTTTACACTCTATGTACCAAAAAGGCTTTCACACCACGCGGGGTGATAAATAAGCCAACGAAGGCAAAGGCGGCCATTAAGCTAAAGGCATAAACTGGCGAAATTGGATAAAGTACGCCAGAAAGCGCAGTGAAAATCGCAATGGCGGCAGATCCCGCTAAAGCATTGTATAAGCCTTGTAATTTCGCAATATGGGTTTGTGGTTGAGTGGTGATATAACGCACGGTCGCGTAATGGCCGACGACATAAGTAAGACTGTGAAAACATTGCAGTAAGACAATCTCAACAAAGGTATCGGCATAACCGAAAGCGAGCCAACGCACGATAGCCGCGATGCCTGTGAGATAGAAAAGGGCTGTAATGGTCCAGTTTTTGAATAATCGAGTGGAGAAGAAAAAGACCACGATTTCAGCTAATACACTGATACCCCAAAATAAACCTGCATCAGAAACGGAGTGGCCATGATTTGTCCAAAAAATGGTGCTATATGAGTAATAAGCTGCGTGCGATCCTTGAATCAGTGCAATCGCAATAAACAAGCGAAAAGTTGTTTTATTTTTCAGTAAGTCTAGAAATCCAACGGAATTTTCGACCGCACTTTGGGGTTCATCCTGCGGCATTGGGTTCGGATGAAGTAATTGCACAATACAGTAAAAAACGAGTATGCCCGTGATCATCCAAGTAATATATTGCTCACCCACGAGCCCAACGAAATATCCGAATACCATCACAC
Organism: Haemophilus sp. HMSC71H05; assembly: GCF_001838635.1. Taxonomy (NCBI): domain Bacteria; kingdom Pseudomonadati; phylum Pseudomonadota; class Gammaproteobacteria; order Pasteurellales; family Pasteurellaceae; genus Haemophilus; species Haemophilus sp. HMSC71H05. Next base: position 98,279 of record NZ_KV838033.1, on the reverse strand, counting down.
CGACAACGAATGCAAAGGAGCCAATTAATCGCGCTTTACCGTAATCTAAATGAATTTGCTGTTGCCACGTGCTGGCGAGGCTATCGCCAATCGGCATACCTGCCGCATTCACCATGGAATATAAAGCAAGTCCAATAAACAAGAGCCAGAAATTGTGCGACATCAGTCCAATTAAGGCCATTGTAATAGCACTGGCCACGCCTAAATAACGTAAGCCATTTACTAAGAGGGAAACACGTTTGATTAAGCCAGAAAATAAAATACCGCCGCTGAAACGGAAAATGTAGGCACAGGCGAGCAATAAGCCGATGCTTTCTTCGCTATAAGATTGCGTTTTCAACCATGCAGGGAAAAGCGGAAGAAACACACCATAGGCACAATAGTAGCCAAAAAAGCTCAAAGCGAGCCAAGTAAAAGGACGAACTTGCATTAGAATAATTTTTCCATTTCTTGTGAGCGTGCCACACAGGCCTGCATCGCTTGTTTAATGATGTCGTTAAATTGGTGTTGATTGAACACATTCAACGCGGCTGCGGTGGTACCGCCTTTTGAGGTGACATTTTCTCGTAAAGTCGAAAGGGCTGTTTGAGGATTTTCAATCACCAGCTTAGCCGAGCCTAACATAGCTTGTTGTACCAACTCTCGCGATTGGTTTTCATCTAATCCTATTTCTATTAAGCCTTGTTGCATGGCTTCTAAAAATTGGAAGAAGTAAGCCGGGCTACTGCCAGACGCAGCGGTGACTGCATGCATTTGCTCTTCATTTGTCACCCAAGTGGTTTTCCCTACCGCAGAAAGTAAATCTTCCGCAAAAGTGCGGTCAATTTCAGGTGTGTTTTTATCAGCAAATAAGCCTGCCATGCCTTCTCCCACTAATGCAGGTGTGTTTGGCATCACGCGAACAATAGATTTTGCTGTTGGAAGGAGTTCGGCTAATCGGGCTGTAGAAATACCCGCAGCAATAGAAATAATTAATTTATCAGAGAAATCAACCGCACTTAATGGCTTGCAAACATCGGCTAGTACTTGTGGTTTTACTGCAAATAACACAACTTGAGATTGTATGATGGATTGCTCGTTGTCTGTCGAAACGGCGATGCCATATTGAGCAAAAAAGGCACGTTTCTCTTCATTAGGATCATTAACAATAATTTTGTCGGCTGGATAACCTTGTTTTAATAGGCCTAACACAATCGCTTGTGCCATATTGCCACCACCGATGAAGGCAATTAATTTCTGTTGCATCATTTTTTCCCGTGAGTTTATGGGCTACAATGTCGCGTATTTTACCCTATTATGAAGGAAGTGTTACGATGTGGTTTAAAAATTAAATAGATTGTCTTGAACCATTGCAAATATAATCAATCTTCTTTCATGTTTTGATAATTGGTTACCAAATTGGTTACTATTTTTAGGCGTGTACACTGTAGCTATTTATTACTTGTTCACTAATTATATGTAATATTACCTCTAGTATATACAATACATCAAAAAGTATCCGATGTATCCAAAAAATCTCTAATTTTTATCTATTCAATTTGTAATATGTCTTAAACAATGTTTTTACCATCAAGTTGTTGCGATCTGATTTAATTAGATATTATTTCATTTTATATTACTTCTAAATTATTAATATCTGATATGGGATGATATTTTGTTACGAATCTATATTTTTTGCTTAAGATTTAGGCATTCGATTCTTTTTTATGTTTCAAGTGTCTAAAAAACAATCAGATTAAGTTAAAAAATGCTTTTTTTGTATTAATCTCAGTTAAGACATATTAGCTAGATATGTCTACCACATAATTTCAATCATATATCACGAGGTAAATATGGAATCAGCATATACATTAGATGATTTTAATCAAAGCTTAGCTGAACGGATAAAATAGACAGATAATTTTGATAATGGGGTGCAGTTATACCCTAAAGATGTTGCATTAACTCATAAGTATATTCAGTTTAATGATCTGTTTATTAAATTTATGGTGTTAGATCTAGATCGGGAAAATTCTGCAATGGATTGGGAATTGTTAGGACTTCCAAGTCCCAATATAGTCGTACAAAATAGATTAAACGGTCGATGTCATTATATCTATGCGTTAGAAGTACCTATTTGTAACACAAAGAATGCTCGATTTAAGCCAATAAGTTATTTTAAAAAGATACAACGGGCTTATATTGATAAGTTAGGAGCAGATCAACACTATGTTGGTGTATTCACTAAAAATCCAAACTCAAATTTTTGGAGAACATTTGTATTTAATGTACCTAAATATACTCTGGATTATTTAGCTGATTTTGTTGATTTATCAAATAAACCTGTATTTTATCTAAATGATAATGAAGATATTGAAGGTCGGAATTGTTCTTTATTTAATCAGATCAAAAAAATTGGTTATCGTGAGATTCTGAAGTTTAAATGTTCAGGTAAACAATTAGAACAATTTAATCAGTATTTATTATCTTCATTAGAGTTATTAAATCAGAATCATAATCCACCATTACCATACAGGGAGTTAAAAGGAATTGCTAGAAGCTCATCTCGTTGGATCTGGGAAAGATTTTCTGAATCATCGTTTCAACAAATTCAGTCAAATCGTTCTCGAAAACGATGGGAAAAGCAACAAATTATCAAGAAAGAGTTGTTTAATCAATTTGGAGCTAATAAACCTAATATGTCGTTAAAGCAAATAGCAGAACAATTTAGTATTAGTATAAGTTCATTGAATCGTTGGGCAGAAGAATTCGGATGGGTGAAATCAAAAAATGACTTAAAAAGTAAATATGAGAAAATAGTATAGTTAAGAACACAAGGTCTGAAATGGCGAGAAATAGCAACCTGTTTATCAATATCAGAAGGCAGTGCTAAGATGTGTTTTAAACGATATAAAAGATAGTAAATAAAAGCCACCATGTTTTTGGTGGCTTATTTTTTTATACTTTACAAGTTTCAAGGTAACTTAGAATCTAAGATTCAGGAATACGAACTTGTCGTCCAAATTTGATAGATGTTAATTTTTTCGATTCAATTAATCGTAGAATAGTTGAACGACTTACACGTAAACGATCTTGAAGATCTTGAATTGTGAAGTAATAGCCGACGTTATCTTGTATTTTCATAATTATCTCCTATTTCGTACATACTTTTTAGGAGCTTAACACAGGAATTTATGAATCTAACTTTAAATTGATATTTTTTTTTATTATTTTTGTGAGTGTATATTTTGCACGGATATCACGTTGTAAAACACGTAGTAGAAAGATTAGTTCATCAATGTCGAGTTTTCTAAATAGTAAGCTAATTAATTCTTCAGTTTCCGTGTCAGAATGCGGTTTAAAATTTGGAAATTTTTTTATCATTTTAAGTTCACTGTACTTGATAAATGTATATAGGTATTTAATGTAAGCCAGAATAATTCTAAATGATGTCTAGATGCATTTAGTTGATTAGAATGATAAAACCTATAGGTAATACATAAAATGAAAAAAGAGCTCATTTTTGAGCTCTTTATGACGATTTTAGTTTTCACTACTCATTGGTACAAAACCATCAGTTTCCGGTGAGTATTCAACATAGTAAGATGAATCTCTCATTTTGTAGGCTTGTGGAACATTGTCGGGTTTAGTGCTACATGCTTTGTTTAAAAGTTTGTATTCATCATGAGTAATACATTGACCTTTTTCATATGTTTTTAAAAGCCCTGTGATCATACATACATCATATGGAGAACGTTTCTCTCCAAAATAAATATAATCACCACATTTCATTGGTATTGAGCCACCTTGTTCAGGTGGGGATTCAATAGTACGGATTCCCGCATATGCAATGTTGGTCATTAAAACAAGAATTGAGAAAACAGTTTTAATCATATTTTATCCTAATAAGTATAATATATTATTTTGTTATAGCTTTTTTCTTAGAGAATATTTTTCTCAAAATAATTAATAAGAATCCAGCAACTAGACATATTACATGAATTCCTATGTAAAACCCAAGAATTTGAGAACCTCCACCTGAAGCATTTCCCTCAGCCATGCCAGCTTGTAATGCTAAACTAGGAGATAAGAAAATAGTGCTTAAAATATTAATACCAATTGTTATTCCTGATAATGTAGGCTGGGAATAAAAGGATATTAAAGCAAGTAAACTACAAAGAATTGCAATGTACAAGCCGATTACTGGAATAAAGATAGAAATAGCAGCAAAAATTAATGCTACGATTGAAAGAGCTTTCATGTTAGTTTCCTACTAGTAATTGATTTCATTAGGTTTATAAGCACACAGAATGTGTGAAACGAGATGATAATATATTGTCGAATATTTGATGTGTAGTAACGAACAGTGTATATTGTTGACTAGTATTAGTGTGTAATTTAACCAAATTGTAGGTGTTGAGCATGAATGTACATGAAAAGATCAGAAAACTACGTGAAACAAAGCATTGGTCACAAGAAGAAATGGCTGAAAAAATGAGTATGTCGTTGAATGGCTATGCAAAAATTGAACGTGGTGAAACGAAATTACATCTGGATAAGCTAGAGCAAATTGCACAAATTTTAGATATAGATATTGTTGAATTGATTAATTCTGGTGAGCGAAATGTCTTCGTTCAATTCAATGAGAATTCTCATTTTGGTTCGTCATTTCAGGGAGACAATGAGAAATCTCTATTGATTGAGATTGAAAAGCTAAAATTATCGTTATCACATTGTCAGCAATTATTGGAAGAAAAAGAAGGTTTGTTGAACAAGCTAGTAGAGCAAAAAGATAATGAAATAAAGCTACTGAGAGAAATGGTAGAGTTATTGAAGAAAGGTTAGGTAAATAAAGGGAATCTGTATTGATTCCCTTTATTTTTAGATACTTTTTTTCATACATTCTTCAACAAAATCTCCCCAAGCATTCATTAATGGTTTTCGTTGTTCAAGATAGGTTGAGCGATTGTAGGCATTACGAACTTGATTTTTGCTTTGATGAGAAAGGCAAGCTTCAAGAATTTCCAGATTCATTTCGGTAAATGTCTCGCTAAGATAGGTACTTGCGATAGAACGTAGCCCATGTGATGTTAATTGATCTTTATAACCAACGCGTTTAATTGCTGCATTAGCAGAGCTTGAATGTAATGGTCTTTCAGGATAACGTTGGCTTTGAAAAATAAAACGACTACGGCCTGAAATGTTTTTTAGCTTATTAAGTATTTTAAGCACTTGTGGTGATAATGGAATGGTGAAAGCTTTTTTCATTTTCATGCGTTCAGCAGGGATATTCCATAGCGATTTCTCAAAATCAATTTCATTCCATTGTGCATTTGCAGCTTCACTTGGACGGGTGATAGTCAAAAGAGAGAATTCAATAAGATATTTCACCATAAGGTCAATATGTGAATGACGTAACGCAGACATGAATTCAGGTAGTTTTTCAGGTCTAATAGTTGGATGATGTGTTGTTCTGTTTACATTAAAAGCCTTTGATACATTGATGCATTTATTAAACTCAATAATACCTTTGTTAACAGCAAAATTCATGATTTCATTAACTAATGCAATAACAAGCTTCCCAGTGTGAGAAACTCCTCGTTCAAATAATGGTATAGCTGTATCATGTAACTGTTGTGGTGTAATTTCAGCAATAGGATTATCGCCTAAATATGGAAATGCATATTTTTCTAGCGTTCTCCATCGGCTTTTAAGTGTTACAGACTTGATTTCAGAAACTTTTTTTTGTTTCCATTGAGTTGATATGGCAAAAAATGTATTGTTTTGTCGTTGTAATTGCAGTAATTCATGCTGTTTTATGTATTCTTGCGGATCAATCTTATTAGCTAGTAATTGACGATATTGTTCTCTCAATTCCCTTGCTTTTGATAGTGTAATTGCTGGATATAGTCCTAAAGAAATTTTTGCTCGTTTCTTTGTTAGAGGTCGATAGTAATTAAATCTCCAAGATTTTGAACCTGTTGGTGAAATGATTAGAAATAGTCCATAACCATCAGTCAATGTATATGGTTTGTTTGATGCTTTTGCTTTCTTGATTTCAGTGTCAACAAGTGGTTTTACTTTTTTAGCCATAAGACATCTGTTTATGTATATAAAAATAGGTATTAATATGTTTTTTAGTAACCAAGAAATCTAGCTTGATTATGATAAGTTACCATTATGGTTACTAAAAAATTGAAATATGATGATATACTATGAATTATAAATGGTGTTTTGAAATAAGTAAATTATTGATTTAATAATAAAATTGTACATGGTGAAATGTTATGAGTTATAAAGTTAATTTTTGGTTTAAAAATTTAATGTCATATAGGCTGACTAAGCCCTTAGATTGGGATCTTAATGAATTGCAACGCCAGTTGTCAGATTGTGAATTTCATCCTTGTGGCTCACAAGATCAAAGCAAATTCGGTTGGGCGAGTCCCTTGAAAGACAGCGAATTATTACATTTTTCAGTGGGTAAACACATTTTGTTAGTTGCAAAAAAAGAAGAAAAAATGTTGCCGGCGAATGTGGTGAAACGTGAATTAGATGAACGCATTGAAAGCCTTGAGCAAAAAGAAAATCGTAAATTGAAGAAAACAGAAAAACAAACGTTAAAAGATGATGTGGTGATGAATCTACTGCCGCGTGCATTCACTAAAAACCAGCAAACATCTGTGTGGATTGATACGGAGAATAACCTTGTTCATGTCGATGCGGCATCCAGTAAACGTGCAGAAGATGCCTTAGCATTATTGCGTAAATCACTTGGTTCGTTACCCGTTGTGCCGTTGGCTTTTGCGAATGAATCTTCGACCATTTTAACGGATTGGATTGTGCAGGAAAAAATCCCGCATTGGTTGGTGGCGTTAGAAGAGGCTGAATTGCGTGGAAGCCAAGAAGACAGCGTGATCCGTTGCAAAAAACAGCCTTTAGAAAATGAAGAGATTCTCGCGCTTTTACAAGATGGCAAAAAAGTGGTGAGCAAGCTCGCATTAGAATGGGAAGATACGCTGACTTTTGTATTTAATGAAGATTGCACGCTCAAACGCTTAAAATTTGCTGATGCGGTGCGTGAGAAAAATGCGGATATTTTAAAAGAAGATTATGCGCAACGCTTTGATGCTGATTTTGTATTAATGACGGGTATTTTATCTAAACTGACCGAAAACTTACTCGATGAATTCGGTGGCGAGAAAGTCAGATTAGGCTAGTTTTAATCATGAAATAAAAAGGCGAACATCATGTTCGCCTTTTGTTTGTTTAAAAGTGCGGTCAAATTTCCGCACGTTTTTGATTAATGTGTGCTTGTACTGGTTGTCGTACGGTTTGCACGTTTACGATCGTTTTCCGTTAAGAGTTTTTTACGGATACGGATCGACTCTGGTGTCACTTCCACTAACTCGTCATCATCGATAAACTCGATAGCTTGTTCAAGTGTAAATTTTACCGGTGTGGTTAATACGATGGCATCATCTTTACCTGATGCACGCATATTGGTGAGTTTTTTACCTTGCAAACAGTTTACCGTTAAGTCGTTTGTGCGGCTGTGAATACCGATGATTTGACCTTCGTAAACCTCTACGTTAGCTTCGATCATTAATTTACCACGCTCTTGTAAACCAAATAGCGCATAAGCTAATGCTTTACCTGTCGCGTTAGAAATTAATACACCGTTTTTACGTTGACCGATTTCACCTGGTTTGATGTCATCGTAGTGATCGAAACTGGAGTAAAGTAAACCTGTACCTGACGTCATGGTCATGAATTCACCACGGAAACCGATTAAGCCACGGCTAGGGATGATGTATTCTAAACGTACACGACCTTTGCCATCTGGCATCATGTCACGAACTTCACCTTTACGGATACCTAATGCTTCCATAACAGAACCTTGGTGCTGTTCTTCCACATCGATAGTTACTTGCTCATAAGGCTCTTGTTTTTTACCGTTGATTTCGCGATAGATTACTTTAGGGCGAGAAACCGCAAGCTCATAACCTTCACGACGCATATTTTCAATTAATACAGAAAGGTGTAATTCACCACGGCCAGAAACACGGAATTCATCTGGGTTTGGTGTTTCTTCTACGCGTAATGCCACGTTGTGAACTAATTCTTTGTTTAAACGTTCAAGAATTTGACGAGAAGTCACATATTTACCTTCTTGCCCCGCAAAAGGAGAAGTATTTACACAGAAGAACATGGTGACAGTTGGTTCATCAACGGTTAATGAAGGTAAGGCTTCAACGGCGTTGATATCACAAATAGTATCCGAGATATTTAATTCACCTAAACCGGTAATCGCGATGATATCACCTGCGTAAGCAACATCTTCTTCATAACGTTGTAAACCAAGGTGACCTAACACTTGACCTACACGGCCTTGACGAGTTTTACCTTCGCCATCAATGATAGTCACAGGTTGATTTGGTTTGATTGCACCACGTTTGATACGACCGATACCGATAACACCCACATAGCTGTTATAGTCTAATTGTGAGATTTGCATTTGGAATGGGGCATCAAGTTCCACTTTTGGCGGTTCAACGTGTTGAACGATCGCTTCAAATAATGGGGTCATGTCTTCCGCTAATTCTTCGTGTTCAAGACCTGCGACACCATTTAATGCAGATGCATAGATAATAGGGAAGTCTAATTGCTCATCGGTTGCACCAAGGTTAACGAATAAATCAAAAACTTGATCCACCACCCAGTCAGGACGAGCGCCTGGGCGGTCAACTTTGTTGATAACTACGATTGGTTTTAAACCGTGAGCAAAGGCTTTTTGGGTTACGAAACGCGTTTGTGGCATTGGGCCGTCAAAAGCATCTACGACTAAAAGTACAGAATCCACCATAGAAAGCACACGTTCTACTTCACCACCGAAGTCGGCGTGTCCTGGGGTATCTACGATGTTAATGCGATAACCATTCCAGTTAATTGCAGTATTTTTTGCAAGAATGGTAATACCACGTTCTTTTTCAAGATCGTTTGAGTCCATTACGCGTTCATCAACATCACCACGAGTTGATTCAAATGTACCAGATTGTTGAAGGAGTTTGTCAACGAGGGTGGTTTTACCATGGTCAACGTGAGCGATAATTGCGATATTGCGCAATTTATTAATATCAATGTCGTTTTTCATTTATTACGTTCTTAATGTTTAAGTTTTGTAGGGTGGAATTTTTATGCCACCGAATAGTCCAAGTAGTTTGAATTAGTGAGTAAACCCACTCTACGAGAATCTCGAAAGGGCAAAAATTATACACGATATTTCGCTGCTCTGCTATGCTAGGGCATAAAATAAATCTTATGAAAAAAGCAAGCGATTGCGTTATAATGCTCCTTTAATTTTATTAAAGATTATACACATAGCAAAATAGAGGACTCCTTATGCCAAATGCAAATGCAATTGCCAACGTATTCAAACTGATCGAAGAGAACGATATTAAATTCGCACTACTTCGTTTCACTGACATTAAAGGTAAAGAACACGGTGTTTCTATCCCGGTTAGCCTTGTCGATGAAGATATGTTTGAAGATGGCAAAATGTTCGATGGCTCTTCTGTTGAAGGTTGGAAAACCATTAACAAAGCCGATATGCTTTTAATGCCAATTGCTGAAACTGCAGTAGTCGATCCATTTGCGCAGATCCCAACACTTTCAATTCGTTGTAGCGTTTATGAGCCAACAACCATGCAAAGCTATGATCGTGATCCGCGTTCAATCGCTATTCGCGCAGAAAACTATATGCGTTCAACAGGCGTTGCAGATCAGGCATTCTTTGGTCCAGAACCTGAGTTCTTCTTATTTGATGATGTGCGTTTTGATGTATCAATGAACCGTGCTTCTTTCGCCATTGATGACATTGAAGCCGCTTGGAACACCAATAAAAAATATGAAGGCGGTAACAATGCTTATCGTCCATTGAAGAAAGGTGGTTATTGTGCGGTGGCACCAATTGATACAGCTCATGATATTCGTTCTGAAATGTGTTTAATTTTAGAAGAAATGGGCTTAGTCATCGAAGCTCATCACCATGAAGTGGCAACCGCGGGCCAAAACGAAATTGCAACGAAATTCAACAGCTTAACCTTAAAAGCAGATGAAACACAAATCTATAAATATGTGGTGCAAAACGTTGCATTAGAACATGGTAAAACCGCTTGCTTTATGCCGAAACCAATTACGGGTGATAATGGTTCAGGTATGCACTGTAATATGTCATTAAGCAAAGATGGCAAAAACATTTTCCAAGGTGATAAATATGCAGGCCTTTCTGAAACCGCACTTTATTATATCGGCGGTATCATTAAGCATGCAAAAGCATTAAATGCATTCACTAATCCAAGTACTAACTCATACAAACGTTTAGTGCCTGGTTTTGAAGCACCAGTATTGTTGGCTTACTCTGCAAGTAACCGTTCAGCTTCAATTCGTATTCCGGCAGTAACTAGCCCGAAAGCAATCCGTATTGAAGCGCGTTTCCCAGATCCAATGGCAAACCCATATCTTGCATTTGCTGCATTATTAATGGCGGGCCTTGATGGCGTAGTGAACAAAATTCACCCAGGTGATGCAATGGATAAAAATCTTTACGATCTTCCACCGGAAGAATTAAAAGATATTCCAGCAGTCGCGAGCTCGCTAGAAGAAGCATTGAATTCATTAGAAAAAGACTATGAATTCTTAACGCAAGGTGGTGTGTTTACGAAAGACTTTATCGAAGCATTTATTAATATTAAACGTAAAGAAGTAGAGCGTTTAAATATGACACCACATCCTGTTGAGTTTGAGATGTATTATGCCTAGTGCGCGTATAATTAACTGATTCTATTTATAAAAGGTATTATCAAATTTTGATGATACCTTTTTATTTTATTAAATAAATGTATTTTATTATTAACATAAATGAAGTATAAAATGGAGTAGAGACTAGTTCCCTTGTTAGAGTAGGGGAATTTAGGTAGAATGGGGTAGTCTATAACATGTCGAAGTACTTAAAGGAATTGATGATGGCTAATGTTTATTCGCAAAAAATAAATGAAACTGATGAGGTTGACTTAATTGAATTAATAAGAACCTTATGGAAGAAAAAACTATGGATTATTTTGTCTGCTTTCGTTTTTACTATCATCGCAGCAGGCTATGCCTTTACAGCTAAAGAGCAATGGACATCTACAGCTATTGTTGCTGCTCCCCGCTCAACTGATTTAGGAAGTCTTTTGCCCGTGCGTGCAGAATATGCTCGTATTGTGGGTGATAGTGAATTTTCAACTGGTAAATTATCAAATTCTCTTTATGAACAATTTAAACATTTTCTTTTATCAAGTGATTTAAAAAGAGAGTTTTTGTCACAATCGACTTTAGTTAAAGATTACACTAAAGAAATGACAGATGAACAAAGAGATAATTACATTGAGACTGCAATTTCAAACTATCTCGTAGTTCATGAAGTTGATCCAAAGAAGAAGGATTTGACTGAATTAGATAAAATTGGATTAAAGCTTACTTTTTCAGCTGAAACGCCTAAATTAGCTCAATCAGTATTGATTGATTATATTAATTTTGTGAATAAATATGTCTTAAATCAAACTAATAAAGAATTTAAGCTCGGGTTTAATTTACGCTTAGATGCTTTAAAGTTTACTAAATTACAAATTGAAGAAAGCTTAACTGAGGCTAAAAAGGTTCAAGTAGAGAATTTAACTAAGGCTTTAAATATCGCGAAGAAAGCAGGAATTACAGACTTTTCTAAAGCAAATACAAATAGTTTATCGGTTCCTGAATATATGTTAGGTGAGGGACGTTTAAATATCTCTGACTCTAAATTAGCTGATGGGACCTACCTATTTATGTTGGGAGAGAAATATTTACAAGCGCAATTGGATATCGCAAAGAATACGGAAATTGTTTATCCAGTGAATTATTATAGTACGGAAAGACAGTTAGCAAAATTAACAGAATTAGAACCTCGCTTAGATAATATTGGAGAGGTAAAAAGTTATTATTATTTGAGTTCACCTGACTATCCAGTTATGAGAGATAAACCAAACAAATTAATGATTTTATCAATTGCATTCTGTTTAGGTATATTTTTATCAAGTATTGTTATACTGTTTAGACACTATTTCAACTTAAATGAAAATGAAAAGTAATGATAGAAAAGTTATTTTAGGTAATATTTTCTTTTTAGCATTGTTGCAAGTGGTTAATTATGTTTTCCCATTGCTTTCTTGGCCTATTATGTCTAATGCATTAGGTTTGTCGGACTTTGGTGTTTTACTAATTCTGCTGTCTATTTGTGGAATTGCTAACATGTTTACAGATTTTGGTTTTGATTTATCTGCAACCTATTCTGTATCAAAAAACATTAAAGATAAATCGTATATAGACTCTTTATTATCAAATGTATTTTTCATAAAGTCTTTTTTGTCTATTGTCGTTATTTTATGCTCTTTTTTATATATCTATACTCAGATTTCAATTTATTCATCGATTAATGCTTATACATATTTAATTATATCTTTAATCATTGTTTCTCAATCTTGCCAATATATTTGGTTTTTTCAAGGTGTTGAGAAAATGAAGTATATAACGCTAGCTACAGTATTGTCTAAGTCAGGTTATCTAATACTTTTACTAATTATTATGCCAATTTTTCAAAGTGTTAATTCTGCTTTGGTTTGTTTTCTTATAAGTCAGGTCGTGGTTAGTGTTACACATATACGATGTATATATAAAGAGAATTTCTCTTTCGGTAAAGTTTCAATTGGGCCATTAATTTCAGAGTTAAAAAAAAGCTTAGGTTTCTTCTTATCAAGAATAGTGGTATCGTTATATACATCTGCTAATACTTTAATATTAGGTCATTTTCAGGGGAGTACTGCAGCAGGCTTATATGGCGCGGCTGAAAAATTATACTTTGCAGGAAGTAGAGTATCGGGCGTGTTATCTCAGGCTTTATATCCAAACATGGCAAAAACAGGGAATGTTAAATTACTTGTAAAAATTGTTTCTAGTATTTTTATTCCATTTTGTTTTTGCTGTTATGCAGTAAGTTTTTTCTCTTCAGAAATTATGGAGATTATATTTGGGTCAGAATTTGCTTCGGCATCACATATATTAGATCTGTTTTTATTGTTAATGTGTATAACGTTTCTTTCTATCTCTTTAGGGTACCCTGGATTTGCAGCGATAAAGAAAGTAGAGTTCGCTAATTATAGTGTTGTGATTGGCTCTTTTTTCCATCTTTGCGGAATAGGTATTCTATTTTATGAGAATAGTATAACAACAATTAACTTATTAACATTGGTTCTTATTACAGAAAGTATAATACTAACCTTGAGAGTAGGATTGCTTATATATTTTTCTAGAAAAGGATATAGATAATGAAAAAAATAGTTATTACTTATGGAACATTTGATTTATTTCATGTTGGACATGTACGATTACTTAAGAGATTAAGGGCATTGGGTGACTCATTAATAGTAGGGATTTCTAGTGATGAATTTAATGCGATGAAAGGCAAAAAATCATTCTTTTCTTATGAAGAAAGAAAGGAGATATTGTTATCTTGTAAATATGTAGATGATGTTTTTCCAGAGAATAATTGGGAACAAAAGAGAAGTGATATAATTAAGTATGGGGCTAGCATATTCGGAATAGGTGATGATTGGAAAGGGAAGTTTGATGAATTATCTGATATTTGTGAAGTCATCTATTTAGAAAGAACAGAGAGTGTATCAACAACTGATATCAAAAAAGAATTATCAAAAATTAGTAGCCAAGAGTGTGAGCAGTTAGAAGCATCTCTTCATGCAGCATTGAACATCATTAAGACGGTAAAAAAAGCATTTTAATATGCTGGAGAATTTATGATTAATAAAATTAAATTTTTCCTCGATAAATTTCCTATAATTAAAAAAACGGTTGTTTTCTTATATGTGAATTCTATTGGTAGGGTAATTTATTATAAAGAAAATAGGAATTTTAGGAAACATAGTAAGGATACATTGCTTGCGCTAGATTCCGTTTTTCGAGGCTTATCTATTCCTTATTGGCTAGATTTTGGCACTTTATTAGGTGCGGTAAGGGAAAAAGATTTTATTCAACATGATTTAGATATTGATGTAGGGATGTGGATGCTTGATAGAACACCCTTATTGCAGAAGAGCCTAGAAGAGGCTGGTTTTAGAAAAATAAGAGATATCACTATATATAGAAATGCTGAAGTATATGGATTGGAAGAAACATATAGTTTAAATGGTATAAACGTAGATATTTTTTATTATACAAAAATTGATTCTGATAAGGCCTACTATCATGATTTTATACCTCTTCCTGGAGTGAGTCGTATTGGTACGATTAACAAGTTGGGAGGCTTAGTTCCGAGAGAAATCACTTTGCCAATTAAAGGTATTCAAGATATTGAATTTAAAGGCGCGGTTTTATCAGCACCATATCCAGTCGAAGAACACTTAATCGGGCGATATGGGGAGAGCTATATGATTAAAGACAGTAATTGGAGCATAACAAAAGGAAATCAGCAAAGTGTAAAAGTATTATCTGATGATGTTGGTATAATTAATTATTTATGATGAGTGGAAATAAACTAATCATTTTTATCGGCAGCTTATTCTATCCAATTTATTTTCTTCCTTTAGCTTTTCAATATGTGATAAAGAATGAAAAATTTGGATACTTTATGATCTCTTTATTTATGGGGATGCTGGCGTATACAATGATTCCTTATGATACGATGGATATTGTAAGGCACTATGAGAAGTTTGAATTGTTTTCCTCTATTAGTTTTGATGAGCTGTTTTTAGAGGGGCGATTAGTTGATTATATTTTTAATGTATATGCTTGGGCAATAATAAATATTGGATTAAGTAAGGAATTTGTTCCTTTATCTGTTACTTTTATTAGTTATTATTTCTATCTTATCACATTTAAGATTATTATTGATCGGGAGTTTGCTTCTAGCCAGTCTCTATATGTAAGCTATAAATATATAGTATTGCTGGGCTTTTTCCTTATTATCAATGAAATAAGGTTTATGGATGCTTCTAGTGGCCTAAGAAACATATTTTCATTCTCCATATTTTCTTATGCTCTAATTAGCTATATATATACTAAAAAATATTTTTCATTAATACTGTTATCTTTGTTGGCAATAGGCATTCATTTTTCTGCATTTATTGCATTGCTTATATTTTTAGTATCTCATTTTATTCGAATTAGTACTTTTTCAAAAGGAATTTATGTTGTTTGCTACTTCTTGTTTGTTTTGGGTGCGACGGATGTAATTTTTTATTTTGCTATAAATAAGCTGGAGCCTTATTTAAGGGAGTATGGTCTTTATTTTCCATCATACTTTGATGAAGATGGCGTTTGGGGAGCTGGATATTATCTGACTCAAAACATTAAGTCATTGATATTTGAAAAGTATATAAAAACTTTTCCTCTGTATGTTGCAGGATTGTATTTTATCCTATTTAGAAATTTTAAGAATGAGATATTGTCTAGATATTTATTTGTTCTTTTTATTTTTATTACTACAATCTCGGTGTCGAGAACACTGTTAGATAGATTTAATTGGTTTTTTGTTATTCTATTTATCTATTTTCTTTTAATAGAGTTAATTAATGGAAAAATTTCAAATTTGAAGAGGGTGTTTATATTTGTATTTTCATTTTCTCTTATTACTATGGACTTAGGTAGCATATATAAATACAGGGATATATTTGGCCGCTCTTGGGGAGACTTACTTTATACTCCATTTATATTTAAGTACGACAATCATATAGAACCATATCAATATATTATTAGAAATTCAGGAGAGCAGTAATGAAAATTGACTTCGTTTTACCGTGGGTGGATAACCAAGATCCTGAATGGCAAAAATCTCGACAACAATATGCTGAGAATCAGTCCTTATCAGATGCAAATTCGAGTGCGAGATTTCGTGATTCAGGCACATTAAAGTATGTACTTCGTTCTATTGAAAAAAATTGTCCTTGGTATAATAAAATTTATTTAATTACTTGTGGACATCATCCAGAATGGTTGGATATTAATTCACCTAAGATTGAATTAGTTAAGCATAGCGATATTTATGATAATAAAGAGCATCTACCGGTATTTAACTCAAGTTCTATTGAGATGAGCTTGCCAAATATTAAAGGACTTTCAGAGCATTTTGTTTACTTAAATGATGATACTATTATTTTTTCTAAAACGGATGTAGAGCGTTTCTTTGTTGATGGTAAACCTGTTGATTTTTTATGTCATGGGTGGCTAGCTCGTAATAAATTATTTGGAATGCTTAAAGGGCTGGATTCATGGGTTAATTCTTTAAATAATAATATTTTGCTTATTAATAAATTCTTTAATCCGTCAACGTTAGATAGCAAAGTTCTTTACCATAAAAGTTACTCAACTTTAAATAAAATGAGTAATTTTCTATTGAAGAATGTTTATAGGAAATATTTTTGGTTTGAACACTGGCATCATCCGATTCCTTATGTGAATAGTACCTTACAAGAAGTGAAAAAATATTGTTTTGATGAGATGCAATGCTGTTCCAGTAATAAATTCAGACATAATACGGATTTAACACAGTATTTATATCGTTATTGGCGTTTAGCTAAAGGAGATTTTTACCCCTATAAGTATGATGATGGGGTTGAAACCAATATTTTGACACTAGAAGATCTTCATAAGGCGATTCAAGATTGTGAAAAATTAAATCCAAAGTTTGTTTGTTTTAATGATTCTCCAAGCTTGTCCGATAATGAATATGTGCAGATTCGAGATGAAACTCTCATATTCTTTGATAAAAGATTTCCAGAAAAAGCCTCTTTTGAATTATAGGACATAAATAATGTTATCAGTGTTAATGTCAATTTATCATAAAGAAAAACCAGAATATTTTGATCAAGCAATGGATAGTATTTGGGAACATCAAACGGTGAAACCTGATCAAGTTGTATTGGTTGAAGATGGCCCTTTAACGACAGAGTTATATGATGCCATAAAGAATTGGAAAGTGAAACTTGGTGAGGTTTTGGATATTATTTCTTTAGAAAAAAATCTTGGAACTGGTGGTGCTAAAAGTATAGGGTTGGAAAAATGCAAAGGTGATTATATTGCAGTGATGGATACTGATGATATTTCTACACCGGAACGTTTTGAAAAACAAATTAAATTTCTTGAAAAAAACACTGATATTGATGCAGTGGGGTGTTTTTTGGAGGAAATAAATGAAAAAAATGAGATAATTAAGAATTCAGTTATTTATCCTCAAACACATGATGAGCTCCGGAGGTTCTTCTCTAAGAGAGATCCTATAGCTCACCCTACAACTATGTTTAGAAGACGATTTTTTGAAAAAGGAGCAAAATATCTTTCAAGTTTAGTAATGGCCGAAGATACATTATTATGGTATCAAGGTTTTCTAAATAACTGTAAGTTAGCTAATATAGACTATATTGGACTGAAATTCAGACGTAGTTCCGATTTTTATAAGCGTAGAGCAAATTGGAAAAAAACAATTGGGCTACTAAAATTCCGCCTATTTCATATAAATAGAGATTTAAATTATGGTATTAAAGCAGATATCTACGCAATTGCTTATTTTTTGATGTCTATTTCGCCAAGTTTTGTGAAAAAATTATTATATAAATTATTTAGATAGAAAGGATAAAAACATGAAAATTCCATTTTCTCCTCCATATGTTAATGAAGATGTAATCAATGAAGTTGTAGATTCTTTACGTTCAGGCTGGATTACCACAGGACCTAAAGTTAAAGCTTTAGAAGAAGAAATTAAGCAATTCTCCGGGGCCAAAGAAGTGCTTTGTGTAAACTCTTGGACTTCTGCAGCGATTATGATGCTTCGCTGGTTCGGCGTAAAAGAAGGTGATGAGGTGATTGTACCTGCTTACACTTATAGTGCAACAGCTTTAGCGGTGTTACATGCAGGGGCAAAACCAGTAATGGTGGATACTTCAGAAGATTTTAATATTTCTTTGGATGCGATTAAAAAAGCAATTACACGAAGAACGAAAGCTATTATGCCTGTTGATATTGCGGGGTTCCCTTGCGATTATGATGAAATTATGGATTTAGTGAAATCATCAGAAATTCGACCGCTCTTTAAGGCTGAAAGCGAAAATCAAGAAAAACTTGGCCGTATTTTAGTATTAAATGATGCTGCACACTCTTTAGGTGCTTGGTACAAAAAGGGCATGAGAACAGGAAGTGAAACGGACATTGCTATTTTCTCATTGCATGCTGTAAAAAATGTTACAACGGCTGAAGGTGGTGCAATTTGTATTAACTTACCAGCACCTTTTGATAATGCTAAACTCTATGGTGAGCTTCGCCAAATGGCATTAAACTGTCAAACTAAAGATGCTTTCTCTAAGAGTAAAGCTGGTGGTTGGCGATACGATATTACTGGTCTAGGTATGAAAATTAATATGGCAGATGTGAATGCTGCTATCGGCTTAGCACAAATTCGTATCTATGAAGATTTATTGAAAGAACGTAAACGTGTTTTTGATACTTATGGCGAAGCATTTAAAAAATATGATTGGGCAATTTTACCACCATCAAAACAAGGTGAAAAAGAAACTTCATATCACTTATATGCTTTACGTATTAAAGATTTTACTGAAGCACAACGAGATGCAATGATTGATGAAATTGCTAAGAGTGAAGTAGCTGTAAATGTTCACTTTATCCCAATGCCAATGCTCACTTTATTTAAGAATCTAGGTTATAAGATTGAGGATTATCCGCAAGCATATAATAACTATAAATGTGAGATTTCTCTTCCTATTTATCCTCAATTAACAGATGAGCAAGTTAAATTTGTAATTGAAACTGTTGTGAATGCCTATAATAAGGTTAAGTAAAGTGATTCGTTTTTTTGATTTTATTCTAAGTTTAGTTGGGCTAGTTGTTCTAGCCCCTATTTTCATTGTATTAGCCATTTGGATTAAGATTGATTCAAAAGGTCCCGTCTTTTATAAGCAAGTTCGAGTTGGACAGAATGGTATCGATTTTGGTCTGTTTAAGTTTCGCTCGATGGTAGTTGATGCTGATAAAAAGGGGTTAATCACTGTAGGAGGTCGAGATCCTAGAATTACCCGTTCAGGTTATTTTATTCGTAAATATAAACTTGACGAGTTACCGCAACTGATTAATGTACTGCTTGGCGATATGAGTTTAGTTGGTCCTCGTCCAGAAGTAAGAAAATATGTTGAACTTTATACTGATGAACAACAAAAAGTACTTTCTGTAAAGCCGGGGATTACTGATTATGCTTCTATTGAGTATATGGATGAAAATGAAATTTTAGGGAAGTCTAATGATCCTGAAAAGACTTATATTGAAGAGATCATGCCTGAGAAGATTAAATATAATATGAAATATATTAATAATAAAAATTTATTTGAATATTTTAAGATTATATTGTTAACAGTATTGAAAATTGTACGATAGATAATTATTTAGGTTGCCTTTTAAGGATGTTACTATGATGTATTCGTTTATATTCGGAATGTCAAGATCAACGAAAAGAGTTATAAGTCTTTTTATTGATATTATCTTGCTTGTTTCCTCCTTTTTCCTTGCGTATTGGACTAGATTGGGTGGGATTGTAGCTTTTGATAACACTGAAATCTGGATGACGTTACTATGTACAATACTTATAACTCTTTTTACTTTTATCAAATTAGGGCTGTATCGAGCAGTACTGCGTTACATTTCTTTTAAGGCTTTAGCAATGGTGGCTGGAGGGGCTTTTGTTTCAGCTGTTAGCCTTATTTTCTTTTCTTTTTTTATTGGTTCAGATATACCTCGAACTGTTCCTATTATTTATTTTTCTTATGTATTCTTGCTATGTGGTAGTGCAAGGATGTTGATTCGCTATTATGTTAGTTTAATTTTAGATAAAGATAATGAATCTGTCTTGATTTATGGTGCGGGAACCAATGGGCGGCAGTTGGCAGTGCTACTTAAACATGCTTATCGTTATCGTATCAGAGGCTTTATTGATGATAATGTGAAATTACATGGTACTTATCTTTTGGGGAATAAAATATTTTCGCCAAATGATATTTCAAGGCTTGTTCAAAAATATAATGTTAAAGTTATTTTACTTGCAATTCCTAGTGCATCACGTAGTAAGCGTAAGGCGATTATTGATAGCTTAATTCCTCTTAAAATTAAGGTTCAGACCATTCCGGATATGGAAGAAATCTTGCAAGGAAATGCAAAAATTGATGAATTGCGAGAAGTTAATATTGAAGATTTATTGGGGCGTGAACCAGTATTGCCAAATAAAGATTTATTGCAAAAGAATATTCTTCATAAGGCCGTAATGGTAACAGGAGCAGGTGGTTCAATTGGCTCTGAATTATGTCGTCAAATTATTTTAAATGAGCCAAATATTTTAATTTTATTTGAAGTTTCAGAATTTTCTCTTTATTCCATTCATCAAGAGTTATTAGAGATTGCGAAGAAAAATAATGTCGTAAATACTAAAATTTATCCTGTTTTAGGAAATGTGCAAGATATTGAACGATTAGATCGTGTTTTATCTCATTTTAGTATTGATACTATTTATCATGCTGCAGCATATAAGCATGTTCCTTTGGTTGAGTATAATATGATTGAAGGTGTGCAAAATAATGTATTTGGTACATATAATGTTGCAAGATGTGCGGCAGAACATGGGGTTAAGTCTTTTGTTCTTATTTCAACAGATAAGGCTGTTCGCCCAACAAATGTAATGGGGGCGAGCAAGCGTATGGCTGAACTCTGCTTGCAGGCATTATCAGATCAATTGAAAGACTACCAAACTTGTTTCAGCATGGTTCGTTTTGGTAATGTATTGGGGTCATCAGGGTCAGTTATTCCATTGTTTAGAAAGCAAATTCTAAAAGGTGGTCCTATTACTATTACACATCCTGATATTATTCGCTATTTTATGACTATTCCTGAAGCAGCTCAGCTTGTTATTCAGGCTGGAGCAATGGCAAAGGGTGGTGATGTTTTCATTTTAGATATGGGAGAGCCAGTTAAAATAGTGGATTTAGCTAAAAACTTAATTCAATTATCAGGGCTTTCAGTTAAGGATGAAAACAACCCGAAAGGTGATATTGAAATTACTTATACAGGGTTGCGTCCAGGAGAGAAGCTGTATGAAGAATTGTTAATTGGCGGAGATAATGTTCGTAAAACAACCCATCCCCGTATTATGACAGCTGAGGAGGTTTATTTACCATTTGAACAATTATCTGAAGTGTTGTCTGAATTAGAGAATTCTTGCAAAGATGCCAATTATATTGCTATTCGTCAAACATTGCTAAATGCGCCTACAGGTTTTAACCCGACTACAGAAATTGTAGATGTATTATATAAGGACTGAGATTTATGCATAATATAGGAGTTTTCCCTAAGTTATTTATTAATGCATCTATATTTTTATTTTTTTCTTTACTTTTGGTGTTCCCTAAAGGATATAACTACGGCTCGACTGCTTTATTAATTTTAAGTGTATTGTTTTTGTGTTATTTACTCTATAAGAGAGTAAGTGTCTCAACAATAGTGAAGCAGAATAAAGCTATTTTTGTGGTGACTACTTTTTATTTTTTAGTTTCGCTTTTCTTTATTTTCTTCCATGGGGAAAAAATTAATCTGATTGATAATCCATTGAGAGCATTTTTATTTCTTTCTGTAATTATTTTTGTGGTTTATAGTTCGGTTAAATTTGATGTATTGCTTTATAGTATTCCTTTAGGGGCCTTTATTTCAGGTGTCATAGCACTCTATCAATATTATATTTTAAACCTAGAAAGTGCTTTTTATAGCCAAATGAAGATCCAGTCTGGAGATATGGCAATGTCATTGGGCTTATTTAGTTTTGTTATTGCATTTCATTTATTAGATATAAATAAAACGAAACTAGCAGTATTGGTAATCATTTCTGGAATATTTGGTATTTTAGCAAGCCTGCTTTCTTTTGCTAGGGGGGGGTGGATTGCCTTTCCATTAGTCCTGATTTTTTTATTTGCCTTATACAATTCTATTTTTTCTAAAAAAACTTTTGCCATTACTTTAATTACGATTTTGTTATCTTTCAGTTTACTTTCTTTGAATGATAAGGTTGCTGAACGAGTAGTTGTTATACAAAAGCAGTTACTTGCTTATGTTGGAGGCTATAAAATAAGTAAAGTTGATTCTGTCGGCGAGCGTTTAGATATGTGGTATGCAGGAGTTAAGGCGTTACAAGAACATCCTATCTTTGGATGGGGGAGTAGAGGTTTAGATGTTTATAAAAAATCCCTAGTAGAGAAGGGCGAAATTAATTCTGCATCAATTGGATATTCACATTTACATAATCAATTTATAGATGAATTAGCAAAGAAAGGGATAGTAGGAGGCATTGCCATATTGAGCATTTTTGTTACTCCTCTATACCTGTTCTACAGAAACGCAGTAGGACAGTTGAATAAAAGAATAAAATTTATTTCGATATTAGGTATTGTCCATGTACTATCAATGATTATTTATTGTATGAGTCAGTCATTTCTTGCGCATAATTCAGGAAATATCTTTTACTTCTTTGTTCTATTTTTATTTTATGCTTTCATGGTTAATGAAAGAGATACTACATCTGAATAAATAGAGCTTCCTTTTATGAGCAAAAGAATCCTCATCACTGGCGGTTCCGGCTTCATCGGTTCCGCCCTCATTCGATATATCATTAATCATACTCATGATTCTGTTATCAATGTTGATAAGCTGACCTATGCTACAAATCAATCATCCTTAAAAGATATAGAAAATAGTACTCGGTATGCTTTTGAAAAAGTTGATATCTGTGATCTTAAGTCGATAGAAAGCGTTTTCAAGAAATATCGGCCAGACTCGGTGATGCATTTGGCGGCAGAAAGTCATGTTGATCGTTCTATTACAGGAGCGGCTGATTTTATTCAAACCAATATTGTGGGGACTTATGCCTTGTTAGAGGTTGCTAAGAATTATTGGCATACCTTAGAGGAGGCTAAAAAATCTGCCTTTCGATTCCATCATATTTCTACTGATGAAGTATATGGGGATCTATCCCTTTCCGAGCCCGCCTTTACTGAATATTCCCCTTATCATCCTAGCAGCCCTTATTCAGCCTCAAAAGCAGCGAGTGACCATTTGGTACAGGCTTGGCATCGCACTTATGGTTTGCCGGTGATTATCACAAACAGTTCCAATAACTATGGGGCTTATCAGCATGCTGAAAAACTTATTCCTTTAATGATTTCAAATGCTGTGATGGGGAAGCCTTTGCCGATTTATGGTGATGGGCGGCAAATTCGTGATTGGTTATTTGTGGGAGATCATGTTCAAGCCTTATATTTAGTTTTAACCAAAGGTCGAGTCGGGGAAAGCTATAATATTGGCGGAAATTGTGAAAAAACGAATCTTGAAGTAGTTAAAATGATTTGTGAGTTACTCGAAGAACTGGTGTCAAATAAGCCTAATCACATTAAGTATTACGAAGATTTAATGACTTTTGTAAAAGACCGACCAGGTCACGATGTGCGATATTCATTGGATTGTTCTAAAATTCATGCAGAATTAGGTTGGCAACCGCAAATAACCTTTGAACAAGGACTTCGTCAGACGGTAAAATGGTACCTAGAGAATAATAGATAAATAAAGGAGAAGAACTACATGCAAATTACATTATCAACGGCTCCGGCTTCGGAGAGTTGGGGCAAAAATGCCATTTTAAGTTTTAATCAAGATCAAGCCGTTATTCACCTTAAAGATGATGAAAAATCGAATCTTGTTTTAGTTCAAAAAGCCGCACGTAAGTTACGTGGACAAGGCATTAAAGACGTTGAGCTTGTGGGCGATGCATGGGAATTAGGAAATTGCTGGGCATTTTATCAAGGTTTTTACTCGGCGAAGCAAGATTATTCGATTGAATTTCCTCATTTAGATGATGAGCCACAAGATGAATTATTAGCTCGTATCGAGTGCGGTGATTTTGTGCGTGGCATTATTAATGAGCCGGCACAAACCCTTACTCCGGTTAAATTAGCAGAACGCGCGGCAGAGTTTATTTCTAAACAAGCCGAAAATTATGTCGATAAAAGTGCGGTCAGTTTTCAAATCATTTCTGGTGAAGCGTTAAAAGAGCAAGGTTACCACGGGATCTTTACTGTGGGTCGTGGTTCTATTAATCCGCCCGCTATGTTGCAATTAGATTTTAACCCGACTAATGATCCAAATGCGCCTGTATTAGCCTGTTTAGTGGGTAAAGGTATTACTTTTGACAGTGGTGGTTATAGTATCAAACCAAGTGATGGCATGAGCACGATGCGTACTGATATGGGCGGCGCTGCATTATTAACGGGTGCGTTAGGATTTGCCATTGCGCACGGTTTAAATCAACGAGTAAAACTCTATCTATGCTGTGCGGAAAACTTGGTGAGCGGTAATGCGTTTAAATTGGGTGATATTATCACGTATAAAAATGGTGTAACCGCTGAAATTCTAAATACTGATGCGGAAGGTCGTTTAGTATTGGCGGATGGCTTAATTGAAGCCGATAGCCAAAATCCACAATTTATTGTCGATTGTGCAACCTTAACTGGTGCGGCGAAAGTAGCAGTCGGTAATGATTACCACAGTGTACTTTCTATGGATGATGCGTTAGTAAATAGCTTATTCCAAGCCGCTAAAGAAGAAAATGAACCATTCTGGCGTTTGCCTTTTGAAGCGTTCCATCGTAGCCAAATCACTTCTTCTTTTGCGGATATTGCCAATACAGGTACAGCGCCGGTTGTCGCGGGCGCAAGTACTGCAACGGCATTTTTATCGTATTTTGTGAAAAACTATCAACAAGGTTGGTTGCATATTGATTGTTCAGCTACTTATCGTAAATCAGGTAGTGATTTATGGGCGGTTGGCGCAACCGGAATTGGTGTGAAAACATTAGCAAATTTATTAGTAACGAAAGCAAGTTAAGTAGGATTTTATGACAGAACGTACTTTTTCAATTATCAAACCCGATGCAGTAAAGCGTCATTTAATTGGTGCTATTTTAGGGCGTTTTGAAGCACAGGGATTTCGTGTCGTTGCGCTTAAAATGGTGCAATTAACTAAAGAACAAGCGGAAGGTTTCTATGCGGAACACCAAGGTAAACCGTTTTTTGAACCGTTGGTGGAGTATATGCTCTCTGGTCCGATGGTGGTTTCTGTGTTGGAAAAAGAAAATGCCGTAAAAGATTACCGCACTTTGATTGGTGCAACGAATCCAGCTGAGGCGGCAGAAGGCACTATCCGTAAAGACTTTGCGTTAAGTCAGCGTGAAAACTCTGTTCATGGTTCTGATAGCGTTGAAAGCGCAAAACGAGAAATTGCGTATTTCTTCGTAGATTCAGAAATCCAACCATAATTCATTTCTATAAAAAAGCACTTAGTGAATCGCTAAGTGCTTTTATTTTATTGCTTTTCAATTTTTGAGATAGTCTTTTTCATTGGATCAATTTCAGCCCGAATATGAAAGGCTTTCGCTAAATTCTCCGCATTTAACACGGCTTGCGTTTCACCTACAGCTAACAATTTTCCTTTATCTAATAGAACAATTTCATCACAAAATTGATAAGCCAATGAAAGGTGATGAATGGCAACAACACACGTATGTTGTGGTGTGAGTGATTGAAGCTGTTCCATCATATCAATTTGATAATAAGGGTCGAGTGGCGCAATCGGTTCATCGACCAATAAAACAGGGGATTCTTTAATACAGCAGCGGGCGAGTTGTACACGCGCTTTCTCGCCGCCTGAAAGCTGTAGGAAAGGTTTATCGAGCAAATGAGTTACGGCAAATTTTTCTGAAAATGCTTGAATTTTTGACCGCTCTTTTTCTTTTGGTAACGGAGCTGCCAAGCCTAACGCAATCACATCATAAACGGATAAATCCCAATGAATTTGCGTATTTTGTGCAAGATA
The DNA here is from genome assembly GCF_001838635.1 of Haemophilus sp. HMSC71H05. Lineage (NCBI taxonomy): Bacteria > Pseudomonadati > Pseudomonadota > Gammaproteobacteria > Pasteurellales > Pasteurellaceae > Haemophilus > Haemophilus sp. HMSC71H05. Next base: position 72,257 of record NZ_KV838033.1, on the reverse strand, counting down.
AGCAATGTGTTGGCTTTTTTCAGTTGCATTCATTTTGCTTAATGGCTGATTATCGAACCAAACCTCTCCTTGTTTTAGGGGCAAGATGCCTGCAATGGTTTTTAATAATGTAGATTTCCCCGCACCATTGGCGCCCATAATGCCAATCAATTTACCTGATGGAAGCGTACAGTTGATGTCATTTAAGCAATAGGATTGGGTGAGTTTTTCAATTCTAATCATAGATTTTTCTCTGTTGCGTTAATAACATCCAAATCAAGCAAGGGGCACCGATAAGTGCGGTCAATGTCCCGATGTAAATATGTGAGAACAGTGGGATATATAAAATGGCTAAATCGGCCAGTAACAGCAATAATGCCCCGATTAACGCACTGCTGAGGTAAAGCTGTGATGGGCGAGCTTTTAATAAAATACGGGCGAAGTGTGGCGCGATTAAGCCGATAAAGCCAATAGTACCGGTCTGTGGAATGGTCGCCCCAACTAATAAAGCCACACCAAAGGTAGTGATAAAAAAGCTACGTTTGGGATCAACGCCCATGGTACTCGCCGTTTCTTCACCAAAGGTGAGTAAATCTAAATATCGGCGAGTGTGGTATAAGCAGAAAATCCCTGCGAGAACAATCGGGAGTGAAATGAGCAGGGTATCTAATTTAGCCCACATCAATGAGCCTTGTAGCCAACGATAAAGTTCAGCTAATGCCCATGGACTTTCAGCGTTGGAGAGTAATAATGCAATTGCTGAACCAAGCAACATATTGACCGCTAAGCCACTTAGAATCATCATTGTGGTGCCGTAGTTTTTAGCGATCAAATACACGATGAAAAAGCTTAAAAGTGCGCCAATCACACCACCAGCTAAGAGCAGTGAAAATGGCACGGCAAAATAATAGAGGATAAATACACTAGCCGCTGTTGCACCAGAGCTACTGCCGAGTAAGCCTGGACTCGCTAATGGATTTTGGAAAATACCTTGCATTGCATTACCGGCAATCGCGAGACTTGCCCCTGTCAATAAAGCTAAACCAATGCGTGGAAAACGAATATCCCACAGCACCATCGAACGCATATCGGTGAGCACACCATCCGCATTTTTGAGATGAGCAAAGTCGCCGAGCTGATGATAAATTGCAAAGCCGCTAATCAACAGCAACGCGAAGAAAAGTGCGGTATTTAATTTTAGTGTTTTGGTCAATGATCAATTTCCTATGTAATCCAAATATCATTTGTTAATTTTATTTTGTCAAATCTCCCCTAACCCCTCTTTGCTAAAGAGGGGGATTATAGTGTCGGGATTTATAATTCTGATATTTTATTCTAATCATTTATACATAAAGACATATAAATATGTCATCTAGAGTTAATTTAATAATGGAATTCCCCTCTTTAGCAAAGAGGGGTTAGGGGAGATTTGTCAGCTACATTATTTTAACTGCTCATAAATCTTCTCCGCCCCTTGCCACACGCCGTGATCGAAGCAATAGGTATATTTCATCGGAATGCTTACAAGCGGTTGGTTTTTGAAAAAATCTTGCAACATAGGGTGGTGCAGTAATTCAGCTTGTGCATTGTAACCTTGTTTGTCTGTCAGTGAAATGAGCACATTGGGTTGGCTTAAAATCACTTTTTCTAACGAGAAATTTTGTGCGGTAAGAGGTGTTTTTAACGGTGTTAATCCGAGTAAATTTAACAGCACAGGATATTGCGGATAGTAACTCTCTACCACTCCTGTTTCCGACAAAATTAGTGTATCGGTAAGCGGTCGATTTAAGTGAAAGTTTTGCGATTTTAGTTTTGTTACTAAATCAGCCGCTTTTTGCTCATTACCCAGTTGTTTGCCTAAGTCTAGAATCAACGTAAATAATTCATCTGGCGTTTGTGGGCTGTCGTTAATGGGAATAATCTTCACATTGAGTTTTTTCAGCTCTGCGACTAATTGTGGATAAAAGGTTTCGTTAATCAGAATCGTTTTATCCAAATAGGGCAATAATTCCGTTAATTGCGGTTCTAGTACAGGTTTGTCGGTATTAATTTTATCCAACATCATCAACGGATTTTTTGAATAAGGTGACTGTGCAGCAATTTGTGAAGGCTCAGCCAGTTCAATAAGTAATCTGTCGCTGCAAAGCGTAAGCGAGACAAATTGTTCCGAAGCCTGTGCTGTAAACGGAAGACAAAGCGCGGTTAAAATTAAGCGAGTTTTTTGCATATAGATAATGATACGCTACGTCATCAATAATGTAAAAAGGCGTGCTAAGCACGCCCTTGTTAGTAGGTAATAATTAGAACGATCCTTTCAACCCAACGTAAACATTACGTCCGTCTTGGCCATAGCCTACAATGTTTTCGTATTTTTTATTGAATACGTTGTTTAAATTAGCATAAATATTTAGATTTTGAGTTAATTGATAATTTACGCCTAGATTTACTAAGGTATAAGATGGCATACGATAACGATCTCTATTATTATCAATACGTTTTCCCACGTATGAAACATTTACACTTGATCCTAGTTGTTCTGTAATTTGATAATTTAAACCAGCGTTTGCTGTATGTTTAGGGCGTCGGATAAGTTGCTTATCTTGACTATCTTTTGTTCCTGTATAAGTGTAATTTGCATAAGAAGTTAATTTGTCACTTAATTTTCCGTTATAAACTAATTCAATTCCACGAATTTTACTTGTACCATGCATGTTCATAGATTGATAGGTGCAAGATGTTCCCCAGCTAGTCGTAAAGCAAGTTCCAGGAAGTGCTTGCTCTGAAATAAGATCTTTTACATTACGTGCAAAATAAGTTACATCTAAGCTATGATTTTTATCATTTGACTCAATTAATAGTCCTATTTCACCACCACGACTTTTCTCTGGTTTAAGATTGAAGTTTGGAAGTGAGTAGCCAGTATAGCCAAAATATTCAACCACTGTTGGTGTTTGTGTGGCAGTCCCTAAACTTGCATGAGTACGAAAATTTGGTGACAAGCGATATGCTCCAGAAATACGAGTGTTAAATGCATTCCCGTATTGTGAGTTATCAATATATCGTCCACTCAGTGCGAAACTATGGTCATCTTTACTTAATAAACGATATTCCATTGCAACGCTTTTATCACTAATTTTTAATTTATCATAGGAATATTCGCTGCCTCGATAGTTGGCTTTATTATAATCAGCCAAAAGACTGACAGCTTGAGTAACACTTCCTTCTCGATCAAAATTAATATCTAATTGATAATTAACATCAGATTTTTTAGTATCGTAAGCGCTTCCATAAGAAGAAAATACATCACGATCTGTTTTCAGATGGCTGAAATTAAATTTATGTTTAAACAGGCTTTGCTCATTTCCTACGTAACCACTTAGTTTATATAGAGTTTCTCGTGTTCGGATTCTATCATCGGAGAGCTGATCGTTGGAGCTGCTATCATAGTGAACAGTTTGTGTTGAATGAGAACTCAAGAACTCTATACCTTTTTGGCTATCATCATAGCCAAGTCTGGCAGATACACCATCTCTATGGAATTTATCCCTTTCAGACGCAATTGAGGTTGGATTATAAATTGCAGCATTTTCACCTGTGTAAGTGAATTTGCGATCACTATAAGCTGAAATTCCACGAGTATGGTGGCTATCTCCATGAACAGAATAGTAGAAACCATTGTTGTAACCTGAGACAGTAGCACTACCGTCCACTGTACCGTGAGAACCAGTTCCTAAATCAAAATCTACGTTAAATAGCTTATCTTTGTATAAACCACTTTTAGTGGTGATATAAACCACTCCTCCCATCGCATCACTTCCCCAAAGTGCTGATTGTTCACCTCGTAAAACTTCAATGCGTTCAATGTTACTTAATGATAAACCTCCAAAATCAAAACCATATCCATTAACTGGATTAACTTTTATGCCATCAATAATAACAGCTGTTTGATTGGAATCTGCACCACGTAAGAAAAGGCTTGTCGCTGCACCTCGCCCTCCGCTAACTCCCATTGCTACGCCAGGTACGGTTTTTAATACATCACTCACATAAGTTGCATTACGTTCTGAAAAATCTTTCTCAGTTAAAACAGTAACAGATGAAGCGGTTTGATCTTGGTTTACTGGGGTAGCGTAAGCTGAATAAACATGAATGGGTTCAAGTTGAATTTCTTTTTCCTCAGCAGCCGCTAATGCTGGAATCGCTAATAAAATCGCTGAAGTAATCACATTTTTTTTCATTTTAAAATCCCTAGGATAAAAGTCTGTATAAAAACGCCAGCAGTTTACACATTTGAGGCTTGGCAAGCAAACCTATCATGATGAAAATAACTCATCATCAAAATGAATGAAATTTAAGAGAAATAAAAAATTTAAGGATTTTTCTGACCGCACTTTTTCGCCTTTATCAGCCTTATAGTTTCAAGTATAATGCCTGTATTTTTCATCACATTGTTATTAAAAAAATTATGAGTACAAAATTCAACGTAAAAACATTCCAAGGCATGATTTTAGCCTTGCAAGAATATTGGGCAAATCAAGGCTGTACCGTTGTTCAACCTTTTGATATGGAAGTGGGCGCAGGAACTTCTCACCCAATGACTGCATTGCGCGCATTAGGCCCTGAGCCGATGGCATTCGCTTATGTGCAACCTTCACGTCGTCCGACCGATGGCCGTTATGGCGAAAACCCGAACCGTTTACAACATTACTATCAATTCCAAGTAGTGATTAAACCGTCTCCAGACAACATTCAAGAACTCTATTTAGGTTCCCTTGAAATGCTCGGTTTTGATCCAACGCAAAACGACATCCGTTTCGTGGAAGATAACTGGGAAAACCCAACCTTAGGGGCTTGGGGTTTAGGTTGGGAAGTGTGGTTAAATGGTATGGAAGTCACCCAGTTTACCTATTTCCAACAAGTGGGTGGCTTAGAATGTAAACCCGTAACAGGTGAAGTAACTTACGGTTTAGAGCGTTTAGCCATGTACATCCAAGGCGTGGATTCTGTGTATGACTTAGTTTGGTCTGATGGCCCGCTTGGCAAAACCACTTACGGTGATGTGTTCCATCAAAACGAAGTGGAACAATCAACTTACAACTTTGAATACGCCGATACCGATTTCTTATTCTACTGCTTCGATCAATACGAAAAAGAAGCGAAAAGCTTATTAGAATTAGAGCGTCCGTTACCATTACCGGCTTACGAGCGCATTTTAAAAGCGGCACACAGCTTCAACTTGTTAGATGCACGCAAAGCGATTTCGGTCACAGAGCGTCAACGCTATATTTTACGCATTCGTGCATTAACCAAAGGGGTGGCAGAAGCGTATTATGCAAGCCGTGAAGCCTTAGGTTTCCCAGGTTGTAAAAAATAAGGCGAAAAACGACCGTACTTTAAGCATTAACCCAACGATATAAGGAGAAATTAATGAAAGATTTTCAATACCCAGATGATATCTACACGGAAGCAGAAACTGATCCTAATACACTCGCGAATTTAGGCCCATTGGCTAGATTAGCGGGTGTTTGGGAAGGTAAGCGTGGTGTGGATATCAACCCAAAAGCAGAAGGGCCAGAAAAAGATCCTTATATCGAGCGTTATGAAGCACACCCAACCGATGGTCAAACCAATGGCCCGCAACTCTATTATGGATTACGTTATCACGCCCATATTGTACAACCGGGCGAGGTTGAAACATTCCACGACCAAGTGGGTTATTGGTTATGGGAACCTGAAACAGGCAATATTTTATTAACAGGTAGCATTCCACGCGGCCAAACGTTTATTGCTGTCGGTAATGCACCGGCTGATGCCGAAGAGTTTACGGTAAAAGCGGTACGCGGTTCATTAACAAACGGCATTATTTCTAATCCGTTCTTAGAGCGTTCATTTACCACGGAAAGTTTTGAAATGACGGTGAAATTCCATGATGATGGCAGTTGGTCATATGATCAAACCACTATCCTGATTATCCCGAATTATGATGCCCCATTTGAACATCGCGATCGTAACCGCTTAACTAAAATTGGCGAACCGAAATTGAACCCAACTGCGGCAGCCGAACAAGAAGGTGAATAATGAAACCCATTCTTTATTATGCGGCAGATTGCCCAGATACAGCGCCATTTGTGGCAGAGTTAAAACGCTTGGGTGTGGATTATGAGTCAGTGGAAGTATTATCTTCCATTCCAAATTTGAAACAATGGTTGCGTTTGCGTGATCGTCACGCTGCATTTGATGATGCAAAAGCACAAGGCTATGCGGGCTTTCCGGCATTATTGTTAGAGGACGATCGTGTTATTTTAGATGAAGCCAAATTAAAAGAGATTTTTTAAAGTAATGAAGAAAGTCAGTTTTTTGCAATTTTTATTTAGAATTGGTGATGACTATTTAATGTTTTTGCGAAATTTAACACCCGCTGTGTTGTTTTTATCACTCGCGTTATTTATGTATTCTGAGCTGAATTGGACACATTGGGCGTGGAGTAATGTGCTCGTGCTGTTTTTAAGTTTGGCTTCAGGATTTATTGCACTCAGCGTCATGGCAATAAATACCGTTGCTTTTGTACGCAAGATGCTGAAAACCTTAAGAACACTAGGCGGAGAGAGCGAACTTGATGAAAATATTGGTACGCTCGCATTATTTAAAATGCTCTGGGTGGAGAGCAACAGTAAACAACTAATCTTTTTTGCGGTAGTCAATATTGTTGCAGTATTTATGGTGTTAGTTTACGGCACCAAATATGCCTTGAATTTTTATAGCTCAATTTCAACATTAAATGATTAAATCTCGAATATGAAAAAAATAACCCTAAAATTCACCGCACTTTTACTTGGTTTGACGCTTGCAAGCGGTGTATTTGCAACAGAAAATCGCCAAAACAAACAGAATGAAGATTACGAGCTTGAGAAAGTCTTAATTTTCAGCCGCCATGGATTACGCTCGCCAGTGGAAAAAGATCCACAAGAGATGGCAAAATATTCACCGTATGCGTGGGCGAAATGGGATGTGCCATCAGGTTATCTCACGGCAAAAGGAACGGTATTAGAAACCTATTTTGGCCAATATTTAGGTCAATGGCTTGCAGATAAAGGGTTATTAACAACTGAACGTTGTGCATCGGGTGAAGGTATTTTCGCTTATGCGAATGCAGTACAACGCACAGTTGCAACGGGGCAAGCGATTGTGGCAGGTGCTTTTGCCGGATGTAGTGTGCAATTACAACATCGTGGTGAAATTGGTTCAGAAAAAGATCCAATTTTTACTACAAAAGTCCATAACCCAAGTAAAGCTTTGATCGAATCAGCAAAAAATAATGTAGATTTAACCGCTTTACAGCAAAAATTAGCGCCAAATTATGCGCTATTAAGTGAAATTATCGATTACAAAAACTCACCAAACTGCTTGCAAAAAGGCGAGTGTGATTTAGGTGGAAAAGTCGGTGAATACAGCATTAAAGACGGAAAGTCGGTCAAGATTACTGGCTCTATCAGCACAGGAAAGAAAATAGTTAGTGCATTATTACTCGCTCATTATGTGGGTAAGCCTGATTCAGAAATTGCAAACGGTCGTGTGAATAGCCAAGACAAATGGCGTGCAATTGACGAAATAAAAAACGAATATTACCGCACGTTATTTAAAAATAACGAAGCGTTAGCACAAAATGCATCATACCCGCTATTGGCATTTATTCAGCAACAGCTAAATAGCAAAAATAAAATTAATTTATTGGTTGGACACGATTCTAATATTGTTGCTCTGCTTGCAGCACTAGGTGTTGAACCTTATGAATTAGATGATTCATTGGAAAATATCCCAATCGGTGGCAAGTTACTATTTGAAGTGTGGAAACACAAACCCAGTGGTAAGCTCAAATTTAAGTTGGATTATGTGTATCAAACCACCGATCAGCTGATTAACATCACGCCACTAAGTTTAGCGACACCACCAAACCAAACGGCATTAACCCTCAAGGGTTGTGAAAAAGATGAACATGGTTTTTGTGATTATGAGCAGTTTCAAAAGGTGTTGAGTGAAGGGATTGAGAACGGTAAGAAATAGCGTTCATGCAACCCTATGAAAAATACTTAAAAGAGAATTCGCAAAAATTGCGAGTGGATCAAACGAATGCGGAAAGAAAGCTATGGCAACGCATCAATCGAGATCAATTATTAAGTTTTCGATTTAATCGACAAAAGCCACTTTTAAGTTATATCGTTGATTTTTATTGTGCAAAAGCAAAGTTGATTATCGAATTGGACGGTAGTCAGCACTATGAACCTGATTATCAGGAAAAAGACGCATTGCGAGATGCAGAATTAAATTCACTTGGTTTTACGGTGATGCGATTTAGCAATGATGAAGTAATGTGTGAAATTGAAAGTGTAGTAGAGCAGATTTATTTGTTTTTGGAGAATATGAGGGCTGATTGAGTATGAGGTTGGATTAACTTCTGACAAATCTCCCCTAACCCCTCTTTGCTAAAGAGGGGAATTCTTTAGTAAATTGATTGTAACTGGCCCATTTACATTTTTAATTTCAATAGAGGTTAAATTATCTGCTTTCAAAAAAATGTTAAAGTAAAACATAGATATTTAACTCTGCAAAGATCCAATCCCCTCTTTAGCAAAGAGGGGTTAGGGGAGATT
>NZ_KV838033.1:0-63530 GCF_001838635.1 Haemophilus sp. HMSC71H05 | reverse complement strand
CCCTCTTTAGCAAAGAGGGGTTAGGGGAGATTTGGCAGAAGTGATAACGAAGAAAATATAATGAAGCAACATACTTATCAAACTACCGTAGAGTGGGTGGGGAATTTAGGGCGAGGCACATCCTCTTATACTGCGTATGAGCGAGATTTTATTGCTTCGGCATTGAATAAACCTAATATTTTAGGTTCTGCTGATCCTGCTTTTCGTGGTGATAAAACACGTTGGAACCCAGAAGATATGTTATTAGCCTCCATTTCTGCCTGTCATAAATTATGGTATTTACATTTTGTGCCGTTAATAACATTATTGTGCAAGAATACCGTGATGAAGCAATAGCGATTATGGATGAAGGCAGTTCTGGGCATGCAGGACGCTTTATTTCGGCAACATTAAAACCTCGTGTGAGAATTTCAAGCGAGTCGGATGCAGTTAAGGCATTGGCATTACATGAAGATGCGCATCGGGCATGTTTTATCGCAAATTCACTTAATTTCCCTGTGAAATGTGAAGCACTGATTGAAAAAGATTAAATTAAAATAAAATGGTGCCAAATCGCACCTTACCAGAGAAAACAAAATGACAACCCAAAACTTCCTAGTAGAAATCGGCACAGAAGAGCTGCCACCAAAAGCTCTCAAAACATTAGCAACCTCTTTTGCGGATAACGTTGAGGCAGAATTAAACCAAGCTGGTTTATCATTCGATAAAATCGAATGGTTTGCGGCGCCACGTCGTTTGGCGGTGAAAGTGTTGAACTTAGCCACACAACAACCAAGCAAAGAAATCGAAAAACGCGGGCCGGCAGTGTCAGCTGCTTTTGATGCGGAAGGTAAACCAACTAAAGCGGCAGAAGGCTGGGCGCGTGGTTGTGGTATTACCGTTGATCAGGCAGAGCGTATTGCGACTGATAAAGGCGAATGGTTAGTTCATCGTGCAAAAATTGAAGGTCAACCGACCAAAAACTTGCTTAATGATATTGTGGCTAATGCCTTAGCAAAATTGCCAATTCCAAAACCAATGCGTTGGGCTGATAAAACCGTGCAGTTTATTCGTCCAGTTCACACCGTGACTATGTTGTTAGGTGATGATTTAATCGAAGGCGAAATTTTAGGTGTGGCAAGTGCTCGCACTATTCGCGGTCACCGTTTCTTAGGTGAGAAAGAATTTGAAATTCAACATGCAGACCAATATCCACAATTATTGCGTGAAAAAGGTTCTGTCGTAGCCGATTTCAATGAGCGTAAAGCGGAAATCCTTGCAAAATCTCAAGCAAAAGCGACCGCACTTGGCGGCGTGGCTGATATTGAAGAAAGCTTGCTTGAGGAAGTGACTTCATTGGTGGAATATCCAAATGTTTTAGCGGCAAAATTTGAAGAACGCTTCTTAGCAGTGCCTGCGGAAGCCTTGGTTTACACCATGAAAGGCGACCAAAAATATTTCCCAATTTATGACAAAGACGGCAAATTATTACCGCACTTTATTTTTGTATCGAACATCAACCCTGAAGATCCAACCGCGATTATCGAAGGTAACGAAAAAGTGGTTCGTCCACGTTTAACCGATGCGGAATTCTTCTTCAAAACCGACTTAAAACAAAAACTGGTTGATCGTTTACCACGCTTAGAAACTGTGTTGTTCCAACAACAACTCGGTACATTAAAAGACAAAACTGATCGTATCGAACAACTTGCAGGCGAAATTGCAAAACAAATCGGTGCAGACGAAGCGAAAGCAAAACGTGCGGGGTTACTGTCAAAATGTGACTTAATGACCAACATGGTATTCGAATTCACTGATACACAAGGTGTAATGGGTATGCACTATGCCCGTCATGACGGTGAAGATGAAGAAGTCGCAGTAGCATTAAATGAGCAATACATGCCACGCTTTGCGGGTGATGAGTTACCAAAATCCTTGGTGGCAAGTGCGGTTGCTTTAGCGGATAAATTCGATACTTTAACAGGGATCTTCGGCATCGGCCAAGCGCCTAAAGGCAGTGCAGACCCGTTCGCATTACGTCGTGCGGCATTAGGTGCATTACGTATTATCGTAGAGAAAAATTTACCACTAGATTTAGAAGATTTAGTGAAAAAATCAGCCGCACTTTTCGGTGATAAACTCACGAACCAAAACGTGGTTGCTGATGTGGTGGACTTCATGCTCGGCCGTTTCCGTGCATGGTATCAAGATGAAGGCATTGCGGTGGATGTGATTCAAGCAGTATTGGCACGTCGTCCAACTCGCCCTGCTGATTTTGATGCACGCGTGCGTGCGGTTTCACACTTCCGTACTTTAGATTCAGCGGAAGCGTTAGCGGCAGCAAACAAACGTGTAAGCAACATCTTAGCAAAAGCGGATGCAGCAATTGGCGAGATCAATTTGACCGCTTGCGTAGAACCCGCAGAAAAAGCCCTTGCTGAAGCGGTACTTGCATTACGCACTGAAGTACAACCGCTTATCGCACAAAGCGATTACACGGCAGTATTAGATAAATTAGCGAACTTACGCGCACCAGTAGACAGTTTCTTTGATAACGTAATGGTAAATACTGAAGATCCAGTATTACGCCAAAACCGCTTAGCGATTTTAAATACGTTACAAGACTTGTTCTTACAAGTGGCGGATATTTCGGTATTGCAATAATAGATCTAAAAAGGATGGTCAATTTTCAAACGACTATCCTTTTGTATATAGACTTCAAAGGATTATTTCTCTATAATCAACCGCACTTTCCCCCTTTAGCTCAGTCGGTTAGAGCAGGCGACTCATAATCGCTTGGTCGCTGGTTCAAGTCCGGCAAGGGGGACCATTTATTGAGATCGCATTAGGCGGTCTTTTTTATTGCCTTTCTCTAATGCATTTTAGGCGTTATATCCTTTCAACAATTCAGCCCAATTTTCTTCACTGAATTGAATATTCATTCTGCCGACTTCTTTGATAAAAGAGCGGTGTAATCTTTCCAAGTTGCCTTGTTTCCAAGAATCGCCTGATTTTTGACCGCACTTATCGAAATCAATGAGCCAACATTTTTGTTCATTTTCGAGTTGTTGAACGAGAATATTATGAGCATTGAGATCCGTATGGCAAATTTGTAAATCATGTAACTGGCGAATTAATTTGCCGATGGCTTGCCAGATATCATTAGGCAGCTGCTGGGTTTGCAAAAGTGCGGTCAGATCTTGGGCATTTTCGATCTTTTCAATCAAGATATCCGCTTGGTAGCAAATTCCTAATTTGCCTTTTTTAACACGTGCAGCAATCGGTTTGGGTACGGCTACACCTGCTTGATTAAGTTGATTTAGCAGTTGAAATTCTGCCACGCTACGAGTTTCACTAAATGATTGAAAACGATAGCGATCTTTGTTGAATTTCCCCCATAAACCACCGCGATAATAATGACGAAGGGCAGTGTTTACACCAAAAAGATCTTTTGTATCCAGGAAGTAGGTTGTGCCGCGTCCTTTGGCTGAACCGGTAATACGTTGTTGTTTTTTCCAAAAAGCCGATTCAAAAAATGAAGCGGGCTCTGTTGGTTTTTCTGTGAGATTAAAAAGAAAGAATTGATTATCTTGTTGGAATTCAAGCATTTTAGTTGAACCGAATAATAGAAAATGCTTTCATTCTACTTTAAAATAGACGGAAATTAAATGCGCGAGGAACTCAAATGTCCCATTCTCCACTTTTTGCCTCTCCCCCTAAATCACTTTGTATTTTACGTTTGTCTGCTGTGGGTGATGTTTGCCATGCACTTGCTGTGGTGCAGCATATTCAACGTCATTGGCCGCAAACGAAATTAACGTGGATTGTGGGTAAAACAGAAATGGGTCTGCTTTCTGGCATTGAAGGCGTGGAACTGGTTCCTTACGATAAAAAGAGCGGTTGGAAAGGTGTGTGGAATTTATGGATGTTTTTGAAAAACAATCAATTTGATGCGCTTTTGAATATGCAGACGGCATTTCGTGCATCTATTATCTCTCTTGGTATTCAAGCAAAATATAAAATTGGGTTTGGCAAAAAACGTTCCCGAGAAGGGCAGTGGTTATTTGTGAATCGTCGAGTGCAAGATCCTGAAATGTCTCATGTGTTAGATGGTTTCATGGCTTTTGCAGATTATCTTGGTGTGCCACCGGCAGAAATGCTTTCTTGGCAATTGGCGATCTCTGATGCAGATCGAGAATACGCCAAACAGTTTATTGATCCAACGCGCAAAAATCTGATTATTTCTCCTTGCTCCAGTAAAGCCGAGAAAGATTGGTTGGTTGAGCGTTATGTGGAAGTGGCAAATATAGCTCATCAACATAATGTGAATGTGATTTTTTGCAGCTCACCGGCAAAACGCGAATTAGAAATGGTGAAAAAAATTACCGCACTTTGTGATTTTCAACCAGTTGATGCTTCAGGAAAAACCAGTTTGAAACAACTTGCCGCATTAATTCATCAAGCAAATTTGGTGATTTCGCCTGATTCTGGTCCAGCTCATATCGCCACCACTCAAGGTACACCAGTGATTGGCTTGTATGCTTATCACAATCCATTGCGCACTGCGCCTTATCATAATCTGGATAATGTGGTGTCGGTATATGAAGAAAATGTGCAAAAAGAACAAGGAAAACCTTCAATTGAATTGCCTTGGGCGACAAAATTAAAAGGCAAAAATTTAATGGCTGAAATTCAGATAGAGCAAGTGGTAGCTCAGATGAGAGCTTTGAATTTATTTTAAAGTGCGGTCAATTTTGGAGATAAAAAAGCCCTCAAATGAGGGCTAAAAGAATCATAAAGTTCCTTACGAATTATTCGCCTTTTTGTGCGTTGTAAGCTTCTAATGCACGAAGAGAGTAAGTGTAAGCTGCACCCGCATTTAATGCGATAGACATCGCTAATGCTGCTGCCACTTCTTCTTCAGTCGCACCTGCTTTCACCGCTTCATCAGCGTGCACGCCAATGCAGCTTTCACAACGTGTTGTTACTGCAACGGCTAATGCAATTAATTCACGGGTTTTGGCATCTAATACGTTACCTTCTGCCGCCGCCGCACCTAATGCGCCATAAGCTTGTAACATTTTAGGGTATTTTTTACCTAATGCACCAAATGATTTTTTAACGTGTGCTACATCATTTTTCCAATCTGCAAACATTGTTTTTCTCCTTAAATTTAGTACAAATTTCGAGAGGAATTATAAGCAGATTAGCGTATGATACTTGTCAAATTGTCTTAACTTTTAGACGGAAAATCTCACAATGGATTATTTAGATAAATTAACACAGCTGGCGCAAGTGCGCGGGGAAATTAATATTCGCTGCTTGTTTCAAGGGGATTGGCAAGTTGAACATCAGCCTGATGCGGCGGAATATCAAGGTTTATTTCATTTAATCGAGCAAGGTGAGTGCTGGGTAACCTTGGCGGGAAAACAGTTTCATTTAAAAAAAGGTGATCTCTTTTTTCTCCCTCAAAATCGACCGCACTTTTTGGGCAGTTCTCAACAAAAAAGAGAGAATAGCCTACAGAAAGAGCAATCAAATGCACTTTTTAATATCCATCAAATAGGAGCAGGTACGCCAGATCTGAAGATGTTTTGTGGGACATTTTATTACCAAAAACCGTCATTATTAATTGATTCGTTACCAGATTATTTACATCTTTCGCTACAAAATACGCCTGTGCAGCCTTTGGTTTCACTTTTTTTACAAGAAGCAGAGAAACCGGAGCAAGGTACAAAATCTGTTATTGATGCACTATCAAATGTGTTGTTTATTTATATTTTGCGTCATGCACAGCAAATAGGTTTGCTCAATCAAGGCTTATTAGCCGCGTTGCAGGATAAAAGGCTGAATCAAGTCCTTGAAAAAATTCTGTTTTCACCTCAATTAGATTGGAATATTGAGCAATTAGCAGAGTTGGCTTCCATGTCTCGTGCAACATTTATGCGGATCTTTCAACAGCAATTAGGGATGCCCCCAGGAAAATTTCTCACACAAGTGCGGTTAGAAATGGCGGCTGTTTTATTGAAAAATACACAAAAGACCATTTTAGCTATTGCCCTTGAAGTAGGGTATCAATCAGAAGCGCATTTTAGTAAGGCATTTAAAGCAATTTATGGGCTTTCACCGAGTCAATTTCGCAAAACATAGCCCATCGTTCAAAACTTACGCTATAATGACCGCACTTTAGGCGGCACTGTCGCCTTTAATTTTTTAAGGTATTGTTATGTTTAATAAAATATTTTCATGGTTTGAAAACCGTTTAAATCCTTATCCGGAAAGCAATCCTACTACGCCTGAAAAAGGCTTGTTCCGTTTTATTTGGTCAAGCATTGATGGTATGAAAGGCTGGATCTTTTTACTCGCAGTATTGACGGTCGGTACTGGTGTAATGGAAGCCTTACTTTTCCAATTTATGGGATTGTTGGTGGATTGGTTGGGGGCTTATACGCCAACCACGCTTTGGCAAGAAAAAGGGCATTTGCTCGCAGGTATGGCAGCCTTGCTCATTTTCAGTATTGTATGGTCCTTTGTGGGCGTGAATGTACGCTTACAAACGCTACAAGGGGTGTTCCCAATGCGTTTGCGTTGGAATTTTCACCGTTTGATGCTAGGACAAAGCTTAAGCTTTTACCAGGATGAATTTGCAGGTCGTGTATCGGCGAAAGTAATGCAAACTGCCCTCGCAGTGCGTGATACCGTCATGACCATTGCGGATATGTTGGTGTATGTTGCCGTATATTTTATTACTTCTGGTTTGGTGCTTGCAGCGTTAGATACCTGGTTTTTAGTGCCGTTTTTCTTATGGATTGTAGCATTTGTGACTATTTTACGTTTGCTTATTCCACGCTTAGCGAAAACAGCACAACGACAAGCCGATGCGCGATCTCTCATGACAGGGCGTATTACGGATGCTTACTCAAATATTGCAACGGTGAAACTATTTTCACATGATGCGAGAGAAGCGAATTATGCAAAACGTTCTATGGAAGAATTTATGGTCACCGTGCATGCACAAATGCGTTTGGCGAGTTCATTAGATACCTTAACTTACGCAACCAATATCTTCTTAACGTTAAGCACTGCAATCTTAGGCGTGGTGTTATGGCAAAACGGCCAAGTGGGCGTGGGAGCCGTGGCGACTGCAACGGCGATGGCATTACGTGTAAATGGGCTTTCTCGTTGGATTATGTGGGAATCAGCTCGCTTATTTGAAAATATCGGGACAGTGAATGATGGTATGGCAACGCTAACCAAACCGCATACCATTGTTGATAAGCCAAATTGTGCTGCATTAGAAGTGAAACAAGGTGAAATCAAATTTAACGATATTTCGTTTGCCTATGATCCGAATAAACCGTTACTTAACCATTTTAATCTCACTATTAAACCAGGTGAAAAAGTGGGCTTAATTGGTCGTTCTGGTGCGGGCAAATCAACCATTGTGAATTTACTTTTACGTTTCTACGAGGCCCAAGAAGGCTCAATTACTATTGATGGTCAAAATATTTTAGATGTAAGCCAAGAAAGCCTTCGTAGTCAGATTGGTTTAGTGACACAAGATACCTCGCTTTTACACCGTTCTGTTCGTGATAACATTATTTATGGTCGTCCAACTGCGACAGATGAAGAAATGATCAATGCAGCTAAACGTGCGGAGGCGGCAGATTTCATTCCTTATCTCAGCGATGCACAGGGTAGAAAAGGCTATGATGCCCATGTTGGTGAACGAGGGGTGAAACTGTCGGGTGGTCAACGCCAACGTATTGCCATTGCGCGTGTCATGTTAAAAGATGCGCCAATTTTACTGTTGGATGAAGCGACCAGTGCGCTAGATTCAGAAGTAGAAGTCGCGATCCAAGAAAGTCTCGACAAGATGATGGAAAATAAAACGGTTATTGCGATTGCTCACCGTTTATCCACTATTGCGGCAATGGATCGTTTAATCGTGTTAGATAAAGGACAAATTGTTGAGCAAGGGACTCATGCAGAGTTGCTCGAACAAAATGGCCTTTATGCTCGCCTTTGGAAACACCAAAGTGGCGGCTTCTTGAGTGAGCATGCCGAGTAAAACACAGGAAAAAATGACCGCACTTTGTAAAGGTACAAATCTTGAGAGAGTTTAGATAGCAATTGAACTTTTCTCATAATTAGTGCGAATTTCCTTTGACTATTTTATTGACAACAGGTAATATTCGCACCCTATGCAAAAGGTAAAACTACCCCTAACCGTTGATCCGGTTAAAGACGCTCAACAAAGAATTGATTATGATGGTTATTATACCGCTAGTCAGTTAGTGCGTTTAGCTGAATCTACGGGGAAAGTGCTCAGCGATGCACTGGTAACATTATCGTTTTATATTGATCCACAAAAATTAGTGGTGATGAAAGGGCAAGTACAAGTTGATGTTGAATTAGAGTGTCAACGTTGTGGCGAACCATTCAAACAAACATTGGAATGTAACTTTACTTATAGTCCAGTGGCTAATTGGGATCAGGCTGATGACTTGCCGGAAATTTATGAGCCAATCGAATTTAATGAGTTTGGTGAAATAGATTTACTTGGTGCAGTGGAAGACGAACTTATTTTAGCTCTACCGCTTGTCCCAATGCATTCATCTGAACACTGTGAAGTGTCCGCGCACGAACAGGTTTTTGGCGAATTGCCTGAAGAATTGGCAAAAAAACCGAACCCGTTCGCTGTATTAGCTAATTTAAAGCAAAAGTAAATTAAATTTAGGAGTATAGCCAATGGCTGTTCAACAAAACAAAAAATCTCGTTCACGTCGTGATATGCGTCGTTCACACGATGCATTAACTACTGCTGCAGTATCAGTGGATAAAGCAAGCGGTGAAACTCACTTACGCCACCACGTAACTGCTGACGGTTACTACCGTGGTCGCAAAGTGATCAATAAGTAATTTTACTTATAAGGTATTCACTTGAACCGTCTAACCTTAGCGTTAGATGTGATGGGCGGGGACATTGGTCCCCGTATTACTATCCCCGCATCTCTTTCAGCGTTGGAAGCAGATCCAATGCTCTCTTTAGTGCTGTTTGGCGATAGCCAACAAATTTCCCCTTTACTGGAAAATGCACCTTCTTCCCTTTTAGAACGTATTCAAATTCATCATTGCACTAAGACTATTGATAACAATCAAGGTATTTCTCATGCATTGCGTCATAGCAAAGGCACGTCGATGCGTTTAGCTATTGAAATGGTTCAGAAAGGCGAGGCGCAAGGTTGTGTCAGCGCAGGAAATACGGGCGCATTAATGGGATTGTCAAAGGTTCTCTTACAGCCTTTAGAGGGGATTCAACGCCCAGCGTTGGTATCCTTATTACCATCGATGACGGGTGATAAAACCGTGATGTTAGATTTAGGTGCGAACATAGAATGTTCTGCTCAAAATCTCTATGAATTTGCCGTCATGGGCTCGATCTTTGCCGAAAACCGATTGAACTTAGTTTATCCACGTATTGCCTTACTCAATATCGGTGCGGAAGAAATTAAAGGGCATCAATCCATTCGTGAAGCTGCGAATTTATTAGAAAAATCAACCGCACTTAATTATACCGGCTTTATTGAAGGTAACTTTTTATTAAATGGTGTGGCTGATGTGATCGTGAGTGATGGGTTTTCGGGAAATATTGCATTAAAAACCCTTGAAGGGGCAGCTAAGAATCTGTTATCTCTTCTGAAAGGAAAAGAAAAACAGCCTATTTTTAAATCATTTGCCAAATTTATTCTGCGTTTTTTCTTTAAGGATGCTTATCATCGCTTGAAACGCATTAACCCAGATGAATATAATGGGGCATCTTTACTCGGATTAACGGCTGTTGTGGTGAAAAGCCATGGCAGCGCAAATGTGGATGCATTTGCTCGTGCAATTGCGGATGCAGCTTTGCAAGCTCGTTTGCAAATTCCACAAAAAATCTTGGCGGGTTTACAACGTTATTAATTAATAAGTTTTGATATGATGAATAGTAGAATTTTATCCACCGGTAGCTATTTGCCGAGCCATATTCGTACCAATGCGGATTTGGAAAAAATGGTTGATACTTCAGATGAATGGATCGTGACACGTTCAGGCATTCGTGAACGTCGTATTGCAGCTGCAGATGAAACTGTTGCAACAATGGGATGTGAAGCAGCCAAAAAAGCACTTGAAATGGCCAATCTTGATCCTCAAGAAATTGAGTTGATCATTGTTGCGACAACCAGTGGTTCTCACGCTTATCCAAGTTCAGCTTGCCAAGTTCAAGGTTTATTAGGTATTGAAGACGCGATTTCTTTTGACTTAGCAGCAGCTTGTACCGGTTTTGTTTATGCTTTAGGTGTAGCGGATAAATTTATTCGTTCAGGTAGCGTGAAAAAAGCCCTTGTGATTGGTGCAGATCTTAACTCGCGTAAATTAGATGAAACGGATCGTAGCACTGTTGTGTTATTTGGTGATGGTGCGGGTGCCGTGATCTTAGAAGCATCAGAGCAAGAAGGCATTATTTCAACGCATTTACATGCATCGCCAGATAACAATGCGGCATTACTACTTCCACAAGCAGAACGTGGCGTGGAGAAGTCTGGCTATATTGAAATGCAAGGTAATGAAACCTTTAAATTAGCGGTGCGCGAGCTTTCCAATGTGGTGGAAGAAACCCTTTCTGCCAATAATCTCCAAAAAACAGATATTGACTGGCTTGTACCACATCAAGCGAATTTACGCATTATCACTGCAACAGCGAAAAAATTAGAGATGGATATGTCGCAAGTAGTGGTAACGCTTGATCGTACAGCCAATACCAGTGCGGCGACAGTACCAACAGCTTTAGATGAAGCAGTGCGAGATGGCCGAATTCAACGCGGTCAATTGCTTTTACTCGAAGCTTTTGGCGGTGGTTGGACTTGGGGTTCAGCATTGGTGCGATTCTAATTAATTTGTTAGAATCCCGACAGAATTTTAAAAGTGCGGTTAAATTTGACCGCACTTTCAACATTTAAACGATGAAGAAATAGGAAGAAAACATGAAAAAATTCGCAATGGTTTTTCCAGGACAAGGTTCTCAAGCTGTTGGTATGTTAGCTGATCTTGCTAACGAATATCCGGTAGTCACTGAGACTTTTAAACAAGCATCAGAAGCACTTGGCTATGATTTATGGAACTTGGTTCAACAAGGTCCAGCAGAAGAATTAAATAAAACTTGGCAAACTCAACCAGCATTATTAGCGGCATCCGTTGCGATCTTCCGTGTATGGCAAGAAAAATACCCACAATTACAACCAAGTGTGATGGCTGGTCACAGTTTAGGTGAATATTCTGCGTTAGTCTGCGCAGGTGTCATTGATTTTAAAGATGCGATTAAATTAGTCGAATTACGCGGTAAATTAATGCAGCAAGCAGTACCAGAAGGTACGGGTGCAATGTATGCGATTATTGGTTTAGACAATGAAGCAATTATCAATGCATGTAAACAAGCAGAACAAGGTGAAGTCGTATCTGCAGTAAACTTTAACTCACCGGGCCAAGTGGTGATTGCAGGGGCAAAAGAAGCCGTAGAACGTGCAGCTGCTTTATGTAAAGAAGCGGGGGCAAAACGTGCTTTACCATTATCGGTAAGTGTTCCTTCACATTGCGCATTAATGAAACCTGCAGCAGACCAATTAGCTGTAACACTTGAAAGCATTGTGCTTAATGCGCCAGCAACTGCTGTCTTAAATAACGTGGATGTCAAAGCGGAAACTGAAAGTGCAGAAATTCGTACCGCACTTATTCGTCAATTATATAGCCCGGTTCGTTGGACTGAAACCGTTGAGAAAATGGCGCAAGATGGCGTAGAAGTTTTAGTTGAAATCGGCCCAGGTAAAGTATTAAACGGTTTAACAAAACGTATCGTGGCAGAATTACAAGCAACATCAGTAAACGATGTGGCATCATTAGATGCTGTTGAAGCATTATTAGCATAAAAGGGGATTAAAAATGCAAAATAAAATCGCATTAGTGACAGGTGCAACACGTGGTATTGGCCGCGCAATTGCAGAAGAATTAGCATCAAAAGGTGCATTTGTAATTGGTACCGCAACCTCTGAAAAAGGTGCTGATACCATTTCTGCTTACCTTGGTGATAAAGGTAAAGGTTTAGTATTAAATGTGGCAGACAAAGAAAGTATTGATGCCGTATTAGAACAAATTAAAGAGCAATTTGGTGATATTGATATTCTTGTGAATAACGCAGGTATCACACGCGATAACTTATTAATGCGTATGAAAGATGAAGAATGGTTTGATATTATGCAAACTAACTTAACTTCTGTATTCCATCTTTCTAAAGCAATGTTACGCTCAATGATGAAAAAACGTTTCGGTCGTATTATTACTATCGGTTCAGTGGTGGGTTCAATGGGCAACCCTGGTCAATCTAACTATTGTGCAGCAAAAGCGGGTTTGATTGGTTTTTCTAAAGGTTTAGCGAAAGAAGTGGCATCACGTGGTATTACTGTAAACGTTGTGGCTCCAGGTTTCATCGCAACGGATATGACAGAAGTGCTTACTGAAGAACAAAAAGCAGGTATTCTAGGTAATGTCCCTGCAGGTCGTTTAGGTGAACCAAAAGATATTGCAAAAGCTGTGGCGTTTTTAGCTTCTGATGATGCAGCTTATATTACAGGTACCACATTACATGTAAATGGCGGCTTATATATGAGCTAACCCTTTAGGGGAGATATATCGGGGATTTTGTCTATAAAATATAGCAAAGCAGTTTAGTTAATGATAAAATCCCAACCGCAATGTAACTTTTTCTCTGTATGTGTTTTTACATTGCCTGTTTTTTTGTGGTGCGACCACCTAAGAAATAGTTGCAACTTTATCAAAAATGCATACACTAACCGCTCTTAAATGAGTTAAAACAACAATAGGAAAAACAAATGAGTATTGAAGAACGCGTGAAAAAAATCATCGTTGAACAATTAGGTGTTAAAGAAGAAGACGTAAAACCAGAAGCTTCTTTCGTTGAAGATTTAGGTGCGGATTCTTTAGATACAGTTGAATTAGTAATGGCTTTAGAAGAAGAATTCGATATCGAAATTCCTGATGAAGAAGCTGAAAAAATCACAACTGTTCAATCTGCGATTGACTACGTTCAAAACAATCAGTAATTTTTAAGTTGGGCGATCTTTTAGGTCGCCTAATTTTTTTCTTTAAATTTCTTTTCTAAATTCTTTATCTTCAAATAAAACAAGATACATCTAAATCTTTTAAATTTCCGACCGCACTTCCCTTTATTTAATCTTTCTCAGATTTGCTTTTATTGTTTGGTTCTCCTATTTTTTGATTTAAAACAAAATTTACCCTAAAAATACTTATTATGAGTTAATTTTAGTGCTAATATTTGGTCCAAATTTTTTTCTAATTAACCATAAAATGATTCGGAGTATCTTATGGATTTTCTAATGAACCTAGGTGAAGGTAGCCAGTTTGCTATTCAGCTTGTTATTGTTCTTATCTGTTTGTTTTACGGGGCAAAAAAAGGTGGTATTGCACTGGGTATGCTCGGTGGGGTAGGCTTAATTGTTCTTGTTTTCGGCTTTGGTATTGAACCAGGTAAGCCAGCTATCGATGTGATGTTAACTATCCTTGCAGTGGTGGTCACATCGGCAACATTACAAGCCAGTGGTGGTTTAGATGTAATGTTACAAATTGCGGAGAAAATGCTTCGTCGTAACCCGAAATATGTCAGTATTTTGGCACCATTCGTCACCTGTTTCTTAACTATTTTATGTGGTACAGGACACGTGGTTTATACCATGTTACCAATCATTTATGATATCGCGATCAAAAATGATATTCGTCCTGAACGTCCAATGGCGGCAAGTTCAATTGCTTCTCAAATGGGTATTATCGCATCACCTGTTTCTGTGGCAGTAGTAACTTTAACCACATTCTTAGTGAATGCTAAAACCCCATTAGCAGGTTTTGATGGTTATTTAGATTTATTAAAAATTACCGTGCCTTCAACCCTTTGCGGTGTGTTGGCTATCGGTATTTTCAGCTGGTTCCGCGGTAAAGATTTAGATAAAGACCCAGAATTCCAAGAGAAATTAAAAGATCCTGAATTCAAAAAATATGTTTATGGTGATAGCACATCATTGTTAGACAAAAAATTACCACAATCTAGCTGGAATGCGATGTGGATCTTCTTTGGTGCAATTTTAGTGGTAGCGGTATTAGGTTACTTTAAAGATTTACGTCCAGCTTTCGAAAAATCAGCACCAGCTCAAGTGGTTGAAATTGTTTCTGCCGATAAAGCCGTGAAATCTTTCAATGTTAAAGACGGTAAAATTGTTGCATTAGCAAAAGATGGTACATTAGTGCTTGATGTTAAAGACAGCAAAGCGAAAGCTCAAACAGCCTACAATAATGTTGCAATTTATAACGATAAAGGTGAAGTCGCTCAAACAATTACCGCTCAAGATAACAATGTTGTGATCACTGCGGGTGATAAAACTGAAACTATCGATAACGCTGCAATCGTATTAAAAGACACCACTAAGAAAAAAGTGAATTTAAGTATGGTTCATGTTATTCAAATCTTCATGTTATTAGCGGGCGCATTAATTGTTATCTTTACTAAAACTGATGCGGGTAAAATCAGTAAAAATGAAATTTTCCGTTCAGGTATGATTGCATTAGTAGCCGTATTCGGGATTTCTTGGATGGCAGAAACCATGTTTACCGTTCACACGCCAATGATGAAAGCGGCACTTGGTGATGTGGTAAAAGCACATCCTTGGACTTACGCCGTGATGTTGTTATTAATTTCTAAATTTGTAAACTCACAAGCTGCAGCATTGGTTGCATTCGTTCCATTAGCTTTAGGTATCGGTGTTGATCCAGCTGTTATCTTAGCCTTTGCTTCAGCTTGTTACGGTTACTACATTTTACCTACTTACCCAAGTGACCTTGCGGCAATCCAATTCGACCGTTCAGGCACAACCCACATTGGTAAGTTTGTAATTAACCACAGCTTTATTTTACCGGGCTTAATCGGTGTAATTACTTCATGTATCTTTGGTTACATTTTCACAAGCTTGTTTGGTTATCTATAATAACTAACAGATAAAAGAAAAGGCTATTCGTTTGAATAGCCTTTTTTATTATGCTTCCCAGCGTTTAAAAATGAGCGAGGTATTAACGCCCCCAAAAGCAAAGTTATTATTCATAACATAGTTTGTTTGAATTTGTCGGCCATCACCTTGAATATAGTCTAATTTGCCACAGCGTTCATCAATATTGTCTAGGTTAATGGTTGGGGCAAACCAGCCATCACGCATCATTTCAATTGAGAACCATGACTCTAATGCACCACAAGCACCTAGGGTATGTCCTAAATAGCTTTTTTGTGAGCTAAGTGGTATTTTTCCAAACACAGCTTCCGTTGCGAGTGTTTCTGCGATGTCGCCTTGTTCAGTGGCCGTACCATGGCCATTTACATAGCCCACTTGATCTGGAGATAACTGCGCATCTTTTAAGGCTAACTCCATACAGCGCTGCATAGTATCTTTTTGTGGACGTGTCACATGAGCTCCATCGCTATTAGCACCATAGCCAACAATTTCTGCAATGATATTGGCACCACGAGAAAGCGCATGTTCCAGCTCTTCTAATACAAAAATACCTGCACCTTCACCAATCACTAATCCATCACGATCTTTATCATAAGGACGAGGCGTTTGTTTAGGATGTGCATTGTTTCTACTTGCCGCATAAAGAGAGTCAAATACATAGACCTCAGATGGGCAAAACTCTTCTGCGCCGCCAGCAAGCATCATTGGGATTAAACCATGTTTAATTGATTCATAAGCATAACCAATACCTTGGCTGCCAGAAGAACAAGCACTAGATGTGGGAATGATTCGGCCTGTTAGGCCAAAGAAAATGCCAATATTCGCTGCAGTGGTGTGAGGCATCATTCGTACATAGGTATTGGCATTAAATCCATCTGATTTTCCGGTCATGAGAAGTTCTGCTGCATCTCTGACATCATTTGTTGAGCCAGTAGAAGAGCCACAGGCGACACCCATTATTCCTTCTTTTAAATAAGGTAAAATGATTCCATTCTCATCTAATAAATTGGCATTTGCTAAGGCGAGTTCAGCGGCTTCAACAGCAAATTGAGAGACACGGCCTAAACTGCGAAGTTGTTTTCTATTCCAATGGGCAGGAGGGGTGTAATCATGGATTTCTGCACCGAGATTTGCACCTAACTCAGGATAACGTTCAGCCCATTCAGTTTTCGCTTGAACTGCATTTTGTTTGCGTTGAAAGGCAGCTTTTACGTCTTCCCATGTTTTTCCAAAGGCTGTGACCGCACCAATACCTGTAATGACAACTCGTTTCATTTTTTTATCTCAATTATTCATTATTAGACTAGCACAAACAATTTTGTACTGTAAATGTTTTAGCAAAGCCCGCCATTTACAGCGATAACTTGTCGAGTAATATAAGCTGCTTTTTCGTCCATCAGAAAATCTACGGCATGCGCAACTTCTTCAGGGCTTCCCATTCTTGCCGCTGGAATCATTTTTAAAATTTCATCAATTGGGAGATTTTCCTCCAAGATATCCGTATCGATGAGACCTGGAGCTACACAGTTTACCGTGATTTTGCGTTTAGCGAGTTCGACGGCGAGCGCTTTTGCTGCCCCGATAATACCAGCCTTAGATGCGCTATAGTTAACTTGGCCTCGGTTGCCAATTAGTCCAGATACAGATGTAATACAAACGATTCGACCCGCTTTACGGCGTCGGATCATTGGCATCATAATAGGATGGAGAACATTATAAAATCCATCTAAATTCGTGCGTAGAACAACATCCCAATCTTCATCAGTCAGAGCGGGGAATGCATTATCTCTCGTTAATCCTGCATTGAGAACAACGCCATAATAAGCACCATGAGATTCAACATCCGCAAGTAGTTTTTCTGCTGTTTCGTTTCGATGACTAACATCAAACTGTAATACGCGAGCTTGACGACCTAATTCTCGAATTGATTGTGCGACCTCTTCAGCTTCTTCAATACGACTGCGGCAATGAACCACAATATCAAAACCTGATTGTGCAAGGCGTAAGGCGATGGCTTTACCGATACCTCGGCTTGAGCCTGTAACTAAAATGGTTTCACTCATTTTTTATTCCTGTGATACTTGTGGTCTGAAAACGTTTAATGCACCTTCCACTAAAGGTTGCTGATTAGAAAGATCGATTAACGTACAGTCAAAAACACCAAATCCTGTTGCGTCTTCAATAGAACGTTTAATTTGAATTTGTAATAAACTTCCGACTGAGATATCTTGGCGATGTAATGTCAGTTTTCTTGAGCCGATCCAATAGCCTAATCCAATAGGTTGACCCGCTTTTACACATTTACATCCCGCCCATGCTGCTACGCCTTGAGCTAAGATTTCAGCGCCCATATAAGTAGCCAATTTACCGTCTTTTAAGAGCAGGCAATCTGGTTTTACGGTCATCTCTGCGATCAAATAATCTTCGCCAAATTCAGTAATTTTATCTAGCATGACCATTTCCCCACTATGAGGGATTAATGGTGAGATATCAGTAATAGGACAGGTTAAATCAATCATTCACTTCCCCTAAAATAAGTACTGAATTATTCCCACCAAAAGCGAAAGAGCTACTTGCACCAATGCGTCTGTCGGATTTCCAATGACTCATGTGATCAGTAATGGCAATCGGTGGCATTTTTTCATCGGTTTGTTCATCCCATAATTGTGCAGGGAGTTTACCTGTTGGGTTAAAAGTGCGGTCAATCATTCCCCATAAAATAGCGGCCTCAATAGCACCCGCAGCACCTAGTGTGTGTCCTGTATAAGGTTTTGTTGTTGTGCAAGGGGTATCGTGACCAAAAATATGGTGAATGGCTAAGGCTTCCATCTGATCATTATGAATGGTGCCTGTGCCATGTAAATTAACCCAATTGATGGCTTCTGGTGCAAGTTTTGCTGAGTTTAATGCGTTTTGGAACGCTTTAATCGCACCTTCACCTTCAGGGTGTGGCGATGACATATGATAGGCATCACTGCTGGCGCCATAGCCTAATAGCGCAACATTATGATCATCTAATTTTTCTTTACTCATCACGAATACAGCGGAACCTTCACCAAGATTGATCCCTTGTCTGTTGGCAGAAAAAGGATTGGTTTGTTCAGCAGATAAAACGGAGAGAGAGTTAAAACCAACTAAGGTTAATAGCGATAAAGTATCGACGCCGCCGCAAATTACCGCATCGCACAAATTTGCATTCAATAAGCGAGCTGCACTAATTAATGCTTTCGCACCCGATGTGCAAGCGGTTGAAATGCCATAGATAAGATTGGTTAAGCCATATTGATGGGCAATGAAATCAGCCGGAGCAGAAAAATATTGTTGTTGTTGATTAAATTCCGCGCCAGACCAATCTTCATGTTCTGCAGCATATTTAAATACAGGTAAATTTTCATCTACTCCCGTGGTAGATGTACCGATAACTACTGCAATACGGTGACGACCAAAACGTGAGATAGCTTGCTGAATCGTTGGTTCAATTTGTTCTAAGCTGTGCCAGAGTAATTGATTGTTTCGGCTGTGATGTTTTTTGGGTAAATCAGCCGGAAATGCACGCAAGGAGCTGTTGACTTCACCCAGAGTATTATATTTACCCTGTAAGCCATTTTCTTGGAAATGCTTGTTAGAAAAAGTCAGTGGCGAGTCACTACCTTCTAATAAAGTTTGAATATGTTGAGATAGACTATCGCCAATACTACTCAAAATGCCTGGTTGAGAAAGAAATAATTGCACAGAGATTCCTAATTGTTAAGTTCTTCAATTTGCCAACGACTGCCATCTGCTAGCTGAATAAAATATTGATTTGATTGTTTGCGAACGTTCCATAAAAAACGACCATTTTGCTGGTAAATCGTCGTGTTTTGTTGATGCGATACATCCACATTCATTAATGTTAAGTGTTTTGCATTGGGTTGTTGTTCTGTAAATGCAGTTGCCAGTGCCAAGAATAAACCTTGTGCTTGTTTATTCGGCATCACAAAGCCATCATTTTTCCAGCCTTGTTTCGTTAATAATAATCGAGCAATGGGTGAGCCAAGAGGATCTGTTTGAACCCATCGCCATTGGTCAGGCTGGAATTGAACAGTCAGCAAGCTTGTTTGTTTAACTTGTTGTTCTGAAAGTTGCTCTACTTTAAAGGTTCGGCTATCTGTTTTTACTTCCGGTAATGCCTCAATATTAGGTAAAGTTGAGCAAGCTGTTAGTAATGTTAATGCCCATAATAAAAGGTATTTTTTTATCATAAAGTGCGGTCATTTTTATGCGTTTTTTAGCGCATGAGTTTTAATGTGGTTAAAAGACTTATTATAACACCAATACTGACACTTATACCAAATGTCGCCACTGCTGGGGTGGAGCTAATGGCGAGCAGTAAAAATGAGATTAATGTGGTACAGGCGGCTAATGTTAGTGTAATGCGTTTATGGGATGCCTCTTCATTGACAGTTTTCATATAAACGGCGTAGTCAATGCCAATGGCCGAAACCAGTAATAATCCAAACATTGAAAATAAACCAATAGGCAGGTCTATCCAACCAAAAATAGCGATCGTTCCTAAGATTGCTATACAAGGAATAAATAAGATTCGAATACTTGTTTTGGTTTCAAATACTTTCCATAAAAGTAATCCAGCGATAACAAAAGAAATGATTTTTAGCCAGGCAGCTTGCTCTTTTGCTTCTTTAAAAGCTTGATTTAAATAAGCGCGTTTATCTTGCCAGAAAATATCTCGATTATTTGCTAATGCTTGCATTGTTGCACTATCCGCTTGAGATATTTTTATGACACTCGCCACTTGGTTAGGAGCTAGCTCGCCTAAATAAAGCATCTTCCACGCTTGCCCAAGTTGCGTGTTAAGTGCTTCAGATAATGTCAAGGGTTTATGTTGAGAAAGTGCGGTCAAATTTTGCTGAATTTTTTCAGTGGGTACACCAATATCATTTAATACAGCATAATCATCAGCAGAAATATGTTGAAGGTATTCTGCTAATTGTTTCTGTTCTGCGTGTGGAGAAATCCACTGGCTTAATGATTTAAATGTGATGTTACGTTGAGCTAATTGCTTGCTTAACTTCGCATCCTTTTCAAGTAGTAATGCCTCATTTTCAGCCGTCAATAAAAAATATTGGCTTCCTAAATCAACCCCAGTGAGTTCACCGATAGTTTTCGCTTCATTTAACATGGATTGAGGCATGGAAACCCATTGTCGGATATCGTCATGCCATGAGGATTTAATCCCGCCTCCTAAAACTAAAAGAGAGATAATAAGGAGTGTACCTTTATTAAAGCGTTTGTTTGCAAAGGTATTTAATCCTTTTTGTATGAGATTAAATGTTTTTCTTTCGGGTAATAATGTTGTTGGCTGATACCGATAAAATAAATAAGGTAAGAATAACTGTGTCGCAAGTAATGCGGTAATCAAGGATACAGCCGAAAAAAGAGCAGTTTGCTGCAAGATAGGCAGATGGGTAAAGGCAAGTAGTCCATACCCAAGTAAGGTAACTAACAAGCTGATGAAAAACGTAAAATGCAATTTTTGCATCGCAAGAAGGGGCAACCATTTTCGGTCAAAAAGGGATCCTGCAAGCCAGTGAAGAGGAAAGTCAATTAATACACCGACGAGACTGGTCCCAATAACAAGGGTGAGAATATGAATTTGACCAAATCCCCACACCGTTGCTACAACACCTGAAAGCATCCCAATTAGAATAGGCAAAAATAACCATAAAATACGAGGAGTGCGAAAGACAATCAGTAATAATAATAACGTTAAGCTCACGCCGAGTACGCTCATTAATGTACTTTCTTTTTCGGCTTTTTGTTTTGCATCAGCGGCAAACAATGCACTACCCGTAATTTTAAATTGGGCACCAGATTGAGTGAGATATTGGCGATTTTCTGTCAGAAGTGCGGTTAAATTTTCTGATGGATTGATGAAATCATTTTGTTGCAGTTCAGCACGTAATAGAACCCAAGTCATATTATCTTGGTTGACTGTGAGCATGCCATTTTCGGCGTGCCATTGCACATTACCTTGTTGTGTTTGCTGTGCAAAACGTCCAAAACCAAGCCAATCTTGTTCTAGTGAAAGTAAATTATTTCGCTTAAATGGGTTAACGATGTCCTCCGCATATTGTTGAAAATAGCCTTTAGGATCGTTAATCAACTGTTCACGAACAGTTTGTGGCAAAGTAGCAAATGCGACAAGCTGAATATCTTGTTGTAGCTCAGTAAGATTAGGCTGAATGCGATCGGTAATATGAGAGAAAAGTTTGCTACTATGCCACGTTTGCACAATATGGTCAGTCAGCTGAAAAGCCTGTTTTTCGTCAGGATGTCCGATAAGTGCAATAATTTGGCTGTTTAGCTGTTTTTCTTGCTGTTGATCAGCGAGAACTTGAACATCCGCCCATTCTTGTTGAGAGGGTAGTAATGTGTGTAAATCTGTTTGTAGCCAATTTCCTTGTTTGACAAAATAGCCAAACAAGAGGGAAACAAACAAGATAAATACAGCATATAACAAGGAAAGTGCGGTTGTTTTTTTCATCTTTTACAATCGTTTATTCCAGCGCTGAACGGGCAAACTGACTTAATGACTGATTTAGCTGGATTTGTTTAAATTCAATTTGTGTGCGATCGCCTTGTTTTTCATTTAAGGTTAATTTTTTCACAGTTTGATCGCCTGAAATTTCAATAGTTGTGAAGATTTGCTGCATTAATAATGAATTAGGCGTTAAGGTCAGTTGCCATTGGTTAGCATTGCCGGATAATGCAAAATCAAATTGAGATTTGAGTCTATCAATATTGCCGGATAACAAACCTAAAAAAAGACCAATTTGCTCGTTTTGCCCAACATTACCGCTATTCACCCACTGAGTTCCATTCCATTGTTGAATCCCGTTAGGCGTGACTCTTAAGCTGTTATTAAACGGTTTTTCAAGCTGCCATAATAGCCCTTTTTGAGCTAACAAGGCAAATTGACCTTGCATTTCAATTGGCTTGTTTAATGCCTTTAAATAGCGATGTTGGATAAAGTTTCCTTGAACACTTTGCGGTTGCTGGAGTTGTTTAACTAAATCAGCTTCAGAAAAAGCGAAGCTTACGCTGCTTAGGAACAAACCTAAGATGAAGATCATCAATCGCATTATTATTCCCCTTCAGATACAAAAGTAGGATGAGTTTTGACCGCACTTTGCCAACATGGTGGTGTTTGTAATTGCATTTCGCGTGTTTGCATACTAACGGCTACTTGGGTGGTACTTGCCGTGGTTAATTTTTGATTGGTTTTAGCATCAAAAATAACATAATCAATGCGCAAACAAGTTTCATATTCGACTACTTTTAATTCAATTCGGATTTTTTGACGAAATAATGCCGGGTTAACATATTTAATATTAAGTTGAACGATTGGCCAACCAAACCCTTGTTTTTTCATAACATCATAGGTATAGCCAATTTCCTCTAGGAATTGACAGCGTGCCATCTCAAGGTATTTGACGTAATGCCCATGCCACATAATATCCATCGAGTCGACATCAAAGAATTGCACTTCGAATTCAGAATTATGACGGCAAAAAACATGTTTTTTCATTTTTTATCATTCCAAAAGTTATAAAAGTTAAACCAAAGTAGAGGATTTTCTGCACATTCTTTGGCAAGTAAGTCTGCATATTGTTGCATGACTTGTTTAATATTTTCTTCTCGCGCTTTGCCACGCCCGCTAATTGGGGGAGAAAAACGGCGCAATTTCATTCGATATTGTCCTTTTTCTTTAAGGCAAAAAATTGTATTTAAAGGTGCTTTTAAAATACTTGCAAGTAGCCACGCACCTTGAGGGAATTCAGCATAATGGCCAAGGAAGTTGACTGATTGTGTTTTATCGCCACGGATAGGTACGCGATCAGCCGCAATCGCAATCCATTCACCTCGCTCTAAGCGTTGAGAAAGCTCTAACATTTTTTGCGCATCTAAATCTTCAACTTGAATAAGGGGTAAGGCATCTGCACCGGCTTCAACTAATGCTTTATTAAAAGCTTCAGCATTTTTGCTATGTACTAATACATTCAAATGAAAGTTTTTGTGTTGTCCGCTATCGACTAATGCTCGACAAATCTCGATGTTACCAAAATGCGAGCAAACAAGAATCTGACCTCGTCCACCTTGATCTACATCGCCATATAAATTATCAGCATCATCGACAATTAAATCCGTGTAATGGATTTTCCGCTGCCAAACCGCAAAGTTGTCACAAATGATTTCACCAAAAAAGAGAAATTGACGAAATACAGGGAATGAAGGGAGATGACAATGCGGAAATTGTTGTTTAAGACGATATTGGTAAGCTTTAATGTTGTTTCGCGCTTTTCTGGCAGTCAGATAAAAATAACAAACCACCACAAATGTGGCGATTTTAATTAACCATAATGGGCAATATTTCACGATTAATCGCGTGAGATTTAAGAAGAACGCATTTCCTCGCTCTGATTGTTTCGCCCAATGTTGGCTATTCTCATTTGATTGATTCATAGCGGCTTTCCGGTTAATAAGCGTTTTAACATACCAAAAAATAAATACATGTGCATTTTACTGATTAACACATTGTCTTTCCAAGCATTGAAGTGTGAAACGCCATTTTTATCATAGGAAACAGGGGTATCAACCCAAATTAATGGTATTTGATACCAGTGAGCCTTGATGAGAATTTCGATATCAAAATCCATGCGGTTTCCGACATGTTCATTATCTAGAATTTCAATGGTGCGATTTAATGGATATAAGCGAAAACCACACATGCCATCTTTAATATCGAGAGAAAGCGTGTGAATAGCATTCCAAAAATCCGTAATTTTGCGTCCATAAAGTCGAGATTTAGGTGCATCATCACCATATATTGGCTTACCACAAATAAGTGCGGTCGGATTTTTGAGCATTTTTTGTTGCATTGAAAGGGCATCAATCAGATTATGTTGGCCATCTGCATCCACTTGCAAGGCATGTGTGAATCCTTGCTCAAAAGCTAACCTAAAACCTACTTTCATCGCGCCACCTTTACCTTGATTTTGTGGGCAATAATGAATATGTAGATTGTCTTTTTCTGAAAGAGAAGCTAATGCTTGTTTATGCTGTTCAGATGAGCCATCATCAACCACTAATACAGGCAAATTTAGCTTGTGTAATTGGTTAATTACATCGCCAATTTTATCGGAATGATTGTAGTGCGGGATAATCGCAATAAGTTTCGGTTCCATCATAGCAAGTTAAAATTGTTCTTCTTTTTCATGTAAAAATATGGCATCAAAATCTGCTCGGCTAATCTTGAATTGGCTATTACGTGGCAATTTGTTAGTAAATCGCCAAAAGCGTGGTAAGCCTGAATGTTCCTGGGTTTTACTTAAATGGAGACGGAGTTGTTTTAATAATTCAGCCCGTCCTTTTTGTAGATAAAAGGAAATGCCTTCTTCCTTTAATTCAACCCAAGCAGCAGGGCGTAAATGATTAGGGTGTTGTGCAACATAGCAATCTCGAATATAAGGGTGTTTCAATAGGTCTTGTTCAATTCGAACTAAAGAAATACGCTTATCGCCAAATTTAACGATACGATCAATGCGGCCTAATAAGTTAAATTGATTACCGATGATTTCAACGCCATCAGCCGTTTGTTCACGTTGATCAAGCCAAGGTGATTCAACCCATAATGCATTTTCTTCATTAACCCCGATTTTAGTTACGGGGGTAGGGGTCCAAAGTCCGGCTTGTTCACGAAATGCAATGACGCCTGTTTCTGTACTGCCATAGCCTTCAATGGTTTTAGTTTTAAGCTTGGCGCGCATGGCTGTTGCGGTTTCTTCTGGCAGCATCCCACCAGAAGATAGAATACCTAAAATACGACATTGATGAAGTTGAGGTTCATCTAAATTTAAATGGGTCAGTAATGCAGGGCTACTAACCCAAATAGATTGTTTCGCAATAAGGCTCTCTGCAATCATATATTCTGGATAAGGGAGCTGTTTTCGACCAATTGACCAGCCCATTGTCAGCGGTAACATGACTCGATAGGATAAACCATAGTGGTGTTGTGCAGAAACGCTTGAGACAATATGGATGCCATTTCCTTCTGGGAAAGGAAGTGACTGACTGATTGCTTCAGATTCTTGCCACATTTTTTCAGCTGTTTTCATCATGATTTTAGGTTGACCACTACTTCCTGATGTTTTTAGCCAAATTTCGGTTTGACAATGTTTATCAATAAAGAAATCTTTTTTATCAATAACTTGTGAAATGCCGTAGGTGTTGAATTTATTGTCATCAAATAACATATCAGCATTATCACGAATCCATTCTTGATTTTCATCGAGAAGATTAGGTGGAAGCAAAATTCGGGTTTTAGCATCAAAACAGGCAAGCATTGCACAGGCATAGTTTGCGGCATCTTCAAACCAAAATGCTGCACTTTGAATATTATCTTGTTGGAGTTGTTGGCTGATTTGTTGACAACGATAAATAAAATCTTGCCAGCGCCATTCTGGATTTAATGCAATCAGTGAGTTAGGTTGATGTTTATTCATAGTGATTCCGTTTTACGCGTTGACGAATGAGCCATTCAATACTCATAACTAGGCCCATAATAATGTAAGAAATAACCCCAGTATAAATTGCCCAATATTCTAATAAGTTAAATGCAATAAAGAGCGTTGAAAGCAAAATATTTAAACAAAATACACCACACCAGACTTGGGTTACTCGGCGAGTATATTGAATAGCTTGAGCATTGAGATTAGGCGTCTGTAAACGCGCTAATCTTTCAACCAATGATTGAGATTGGAATAGACTTCCGCCAAATAACACCAACATGATGCCATTCATTAAAATAGGGTACCAATACATCATATCGAGTGAGCGTTGCCACCCCACAAGGAATAATAGGCCAGCCATGCATAATGCAAAAATTCTTTGTCCCTTATTCGGGTGTATTAGGCTTTTAATCAACCATAATAAACTCATCACATAAGGTAACGTATGCAAGAGTTGGTCTGCTTGAAAGAAAAGCCAAATAATCGGGTAAGCGATGGCTGTTAGCGCAAGCAATATATTAACAATCAGTAGGATGATCTTCATGCTCTATGATGGCTAATCCAGTACAGCAAGTTTCATTATTGGCAAGTAATTGAAATGCCATTCTATTTTTTGATGAATCCCATTTTAATTGAATATCAAAGCGATCATTCGGTCGTAAGAATGTTTGATACTTCAGCTTAT
This sequence comes from Haemophilus sp. HMSC71H05, assembly GCF_001838635.1. Classification (NCBI taxonomy): domain Bacteria; kingdom Pseudomonadati; phylum Pseudomonadota; class Gammaproteobacteria; order Pasteurellales; family Pasteurellaceae; genus Haemophilus; species Haemophilus sp. HMSC71H05. The sequence goes on along the minus strand of NZ_KV838033.1, from coordinate 37,176 downwards.
CGAATGAACGAATAATGACTTCTTTACCAAAAAACGCCTTTATTTTTTCCGAAATCCATTGTAATTCAATGACACCAGGGACTAATGGAAATTCAGCGAAGTGATCTTTTAGATACACTAAATCAAGCGGCACAATACCAGTTGATGTTTGTGAATTTTCATTTTTGCTTTGTTCAAGCCAAATCGCATCCTTACAGGTTTCTAAACAAGTGCGGTTAAATTCCAGCTTATTTATTTTTGACTGACTATTACGTGGTAATTGATAAGTGAATCGCCAGAAACGAGGGATAGCTGCTTTTTCTTGAGAATGCTCTAAGAAAAGTTTTAGCTTATGAATAATCGCTCTTCGACCTTTCTCTCTAAAAAATTGAATGCCTTGCTCGGTTAAGCCAATCCAGGCGGCAAGACGAGATTTCTCAGGATGTTGAGCAATATAACAATCCTCAATAAATTCGTGTTTATTCAACGCCGTTTCTACGCCTAATAAGGAAATTCGTTTATCTCCTATTTTGACGATGCGATCTGCTCGTCCTAATAAACGGAAACCGTTTTCTTCAAACTCAACCACATCTGCGGTCTGCTCACGTTTAGCAAGCCAAACACCTTCAATCCATAACTCGCCTTGCTCGTTGCTACCAAGTTGGCTATTAGGTAATTGTCGCCAAAGGGAAATATCATCCCGAATAGCAATTGGACCCGTCTCCGTACTGCCATAAATTTCGATAACGGGATGGTGAATTTTGGCTCTAATTTGCTCAGATAACTCTTCAGCTAGTGCACCACCTGAAGAAATAATACCCACAATGTTTTCGGCAATTTTCATTTGCTGCCAATCTATGCCTGAAAGCATCGCTGGACTGCTCACAATAACTGCTGATTGTGATTTATTAGCTTCTTGCATGATGCATTCAGGGTAGAAAAGTTGTTTTCGACCAATTTGCCAACCGTTAACCAGTGACATCATAATATGTACGGTTAAGCCGTAAATATGCTGAATACTCACTGTGCTAATTGCCGTAATGTTATTTTCTGCAGGGAATGGTAAACCTTTGGCTAATACTTCTCCGCCTAACCACATTTGTTCTGCTGTTTTAATGATGGTTTTGGCTTCACCGGTGCTACCTGATGTTTTCAACCAGATTTCAGTTTGGTTACTAAAGTCAAAGAGCGGTCGATTTTTAGCAACTTTTTCCCAATCTTGTGTGATGCCAAATTGAGAGATTTGCTCGCATTTTTCGAGTTCAATATCACGATCAGTGAGCCAAAGTTCAGAATGCTCATTTGCCCACTGAACACTTTCTTCAGTGAAATTAGGTGGAAAAAGAACACGAACATTAGCATGCCAAGCACCTAGCAGTAGGCATGCCAATGTTGCACCATCTTCTAGCCATACCGTAACGGATCGAAGTTGACGCTGTTGCAATTCAGCTGAAATTTGAAACGCTCGGCACTCAAAATCAGCATAGTGCCAACTTGGGTGCTGAGCAATAAGAGAAGTCGGTAAGTAAGGTGTCATTATTGTGCGTTTTGACTAAGTTTTAGAACCGCCTGAACCACGTCATCTACAGTACGCACATTGCGGAAATCTTCCGCTTGAAGTTTATGCCCTGTTTTACGTTTAATATGATCGATTAAGTCAATAGCATCAATACTATCGATCTCTAAATCTTCATAAAGATTAGTTTCCGGCTTAATTCTTTCTGGTTCAATCTCAAATAAAGATTCCAGAGCTTCCGTTAATAAATCTCTGATTTCCTGTTCAGTCATGAATTATGCCTCACCTTTTTGTGTACGAATAAAGTGAGCAAGTGTTGCTACGCTTTCAAAGTGATCTCTTAATTGAGTTTGTTCACCATCTAATTGTAGACCAAATGTTTTTTGAACAGCTAAGCCAAGTTCTAAGGCATCAACTGAATCTAAACCTAGCCCTTCAGATGAAAAAAGAGGCATGTCAGTTTCAATATCTTCGATACTGATGTCTTCTAATGCCAGGCTGTCAATGATAAGTTGTTTTAATTGTTGTTCAAGTTGCATTATTGTGATCCTTTTTGTGAGGTTTGAGAATTAAAATAATCTTCTAAATATTTCGTTAAACGGCGAGACGCCATCGGGATAGATTGATTTTCTATCCATTCTTGTGGATTAATATCATCGCCAACGGATAATTCATAATGAATTTGTTTGTCTGGTATTTTATACCATGGATGACCTTTTTTTAGGCTTAATGGATTCATCCTGATAGTGACGGGGGTAATAACTTTTGCGCTACGTAAACCAATTGAAACAGCACCGCGATTTAATTTTACGATGCCATCCCAGCCAGTTCTGGTTCCTTCAGGGAACAATAAGAGGCTCTCTTGTTGCAATACACGCTCACAATGATCCAAGAGTTCTAGAGACTCGGTGTTGGGGATAAAACCACAAGCGAGAATTTGATTCCTCATTGTGGGATTGTGTAAAAGATCTTTTTTCACAATACAGTTAAGTGAAGGCGCTTTACTGAGAATCAGTACTACATCAAGTAGAGATGGGTGATTGACCACAACTAATTGACCTGGACGTCCCAATTTTTCAAACCCTTGGTAAGTCACTTTTAAAGCACCCGCACAAGACAGGTAACGAATAAAATAATACCAAATCCCGCCAACAAAACGACGAACTTTTAATTGGGTAGCTAAATTAGCTTGCTTTCCTTTTTGGACAAAAGGAAGTAAAACGAGTTGTAATAGTGTGCCTGCCACAGCCCAAAATAAAAAGGCAATGGCGGTAGCCAGCCAACGTTTAAGAAAATCTAATTTTTCTGCCATAGCCAAGTTCCATTTGAACTACTTGGTGTGTGCCAAGTGCGACTCTCAAGATATTGGTGAGAAACCCAAGTTAGTGCATTATCGGTAACATCATGATTAAAAGGGGAATCAGTCAGTGTTAATTGATATTGCTCACCTTTAGTGACGACTAAAGCTAAAGCATAACCTAAAGGTGTACGAATGACAGGTTGAGCATTATATTTTGCTTCAAGCGGCGATTCAGCAATAACAACAAGCACTTTTTCATGCCCTTCATTAAGTAGTAATGTCGCTTCTAATAGTGCAGTTTCAAGGTTGTCCACTCGAGCCATAATCGAAGTGGTTTCTGATTTAACTTGACGTAATTCAGACCATTGTCCAATTAATGCATTATGAACTGAGAGACTAAAAGAGGTGGGAGAAAGATCCCCCTCTTTTAATAAGGAATGCCACAACGCAAAATTACGATTCATTTCACTGTTTGATGAGGCATAAACCACAGGCATATCTGCATTTTCTCCTACCAAATCCCACGCAGCCTCAAAAAATAGACGGGCTGAATCACTTAAACGACGACGTTTTAGTGGAGGTAAAAAGGCTAATTTAGGTGCAAAGTCTTCAAATGTTTCACTTTTGTTTCGCAAATAAGTATAGCCTTGTTTCCAATCATCTGCAGTTAGCGATTTATTGCAAACAATATTCCACCCTTGAAGTGAGAAAGAGAAATTACAGATTTCAGTCATGTTATATGGTTAAAAATTAATTGTTTTTGAATAATTCATTAATCATTAAATCTGTTTGGCCTTGTAAACCAACTTGTTTTACACGATCAGCTTCGTCACCGCGGTGTTTATGAGAGACAGAGCCAAGAGAAAGTTTATTTGAATCTCTTAAATCTAATCTTGCTCTTGCAATAATTTTAGAGTTACCTTTTACGCTGAAGTGTAAAATATGGCTACAGCCTTCATCTTTTTTAACAAGTCTTGCGGTGATATGTTTTTGTTTTAAACTTTTTGTTAACGCCTCTACAATTTCATCTGGCGCTTTACGAATAGATCCTTTCAAGCATACTTCTTTGATATTTTTAGCTTCTACCGGTTTTACATCATTAACGCCTGATGAACAAGCTGAAAGAACAAATGAGCCAAATAAAAGTGAGGAAAGTAATAGTTTTTTCATGGGTTGGTACCTTAAGTTATAAATAAAAAATTTTTAAGATTTTACACTACTTCTATTCACAATAAAATAGTCGTAGATAGGTTAAAATTTGATATATTACTCATCTCTATGTTATAAAGAGAAATATTTATTTCATTCAAATCAAAAGGAGTCAAAATGAAATTAGTATCTAAATTAAGTATTGTTGCTACGGCTATGCTTATGGCTGCTTGTGCACCAAGAGATACAACGCATTATTATTCTATTCAGGATGCGTTAAATTCTTCAGAAGCAAAAGAAATTATTGACCCATCGGTTAAACTTTATTTTGGCAAACCTGCACCCGGTAAAGTGGTTAAAGCAGGTTTGGTAAGTAATAAGAAAACGAATGCGGCAAATAAATCAGATGAAAAATCTTGTCAGTGGGCATTCCTTTCTACGGTAAAACAATTCCAAGATAGAGCAAAATCACAAGGTGCGAGCAAAGTGGGTAATATCGTCAGTTATTACAAAAAACACACGTTCCAAAGCTCAACTCAATATGAATGCCATGCAGGTAACTTAATGAGTGGTGTAGCATTAAAAGGCGACATTGTTAAGTAATTGCTTATTAAATAACACCTTAATTGATATCAATTAAGGTGTTATTGTTCTTATATGAGAAAGAAAATCTAAGTTTTCAGACATTGAATGCTCAAGAGATAAGAGAGCAAGTTTTCTTTCCGAATTTTCCCCGTCTTTAGAAATAAGCCAAAATACAGCCCCTTCAGTTTGCTCAGAATGTTCACTTTTTTCTAGCGTCCAACCGATTAATGCTGATGATATTTTATCGTTTTCAAGATCCAATAAGGCGAGTTTTAGCGGTTGCCAAATGGTTTGGTGGTTAACCGCTAAAAATATGGAGTTGGTGGAGGTTTGTAAGGTCTGAGTCAGCTGAAATGTCGCCGCGTTATTAATATTTGCCATAAAATCTAAAGGACTAGGCAAATTTTGCTCCATCAGTTGATGAAACATTTTATTGAATTTGCTCGGCGAATTAAAAAGCGATCCTAAATAAATTCCTGTATTTTCATCAATATAGGGTTTTAATGGTATCGCACCAAGCAAAGCAAGTTGAGTGAAACGGCTTAAACGACGAGCATCGAGACCTTGTTCTTTGAGTTGCAGGCGTAATGTTTTATCATCCACATCATTGGCGATGAACTGATTAGTTTGTTTTATATAAAATGTCATTCACCCACCTTTAAAATCCATGCAATATTGCTACCGCCAAAACCTAAAAAATAATTTAAAAAGTGACCGCACTTTATATCAGTTTTTTGTAAGTGTTCGATTAAAAATGCGGTTTCTAATGCACCACAAGCACCTAGCGTATGTCCCATATCGGGTTTAACTAAAATGGTTTCGGTATTAGGGAATAATTCCTGTAAAACAGATTGTTCCATCTCATCGCTATTACCCCCTACACCATGCACTTTAATGCCTTGAATGTTTTCTATTTTTAGATTTGTTTTAGTTAAACAGTTGGTGAGTAATTGATGTAATACAGTTTTGCTACTGTTTGTCAGATTTTCATTATCTGTGATCGTTGTTATCCCAAATATTTCACATAGGAATGACTCGTTTTTTTCTGTTGATAATGCGACACACCCAACGCCTTCGCCTAATACAATGCCCGTAGGATTAATAAAAGGCTGATATTCATTGGCTTGCGATAATAGGTTCATTGATTGGAAATGTTCAAAGGTAAGACGATTAAACATCTCAAAACCAATTACTAGGGCTTTTTTATACATGCCAGCTTTCAGCATTTTGTACGCATAACCAATGGCTTGTGCTGAAGAGGTACAAGAGGTGGCAAAACTAAATACTTCTGTCTGATAGCGATTTCCTAAATCCTCAGCGATGGCTGTAAGGTTATATTCTTTCGGTAATGCTTGATGATGAGCCACACGCATTTCGCAGTCACTGATCATATAAGCGGTAGAACCAAGTAGAATGGGAATATTTTTTAGCTCAGATTTATCCCAACCCGCACGTTGCAAAGTGCGATCAATTTCGAGGTCAATATAGTGATAGAGCTGCTCTAATGACAACAATGGTTCCTTAAATGCGTTGAAATAAGGAAAACTAAGCGGTTGGCCTAGCATATTAGAGGTTCTTAATCCGAGCGTTTCTGCAAATCGGGCAGAAACAGCGTTGATATAAACGTTCATTAGATTTTACTATGCTGTTCGCGGATAAATGCTGCAAGATCACGTACGTTCATCATATGTTTACGCACCATGCGATCACCCTGTAAACGCACACCAAAATGAGCCTGTACTGCTACAACAACTTGCAACGCATCTAATGAATCTAATTGAATACGGCTTTGCTCTCCAAATAGCCATTCATCATCACTAATTTCGGCAGGATCAAATTCATCTTTTTCTGTTTCTTGCACGATGAGTTTTTTGAGTTCCAGCTCAAGTGCCGGTGCTTCCAGTGTAAAAGTATAAGCCATTAGAATCTCGCTTGTTTAGTTAATTGTCGTTGATAAATGAAAGTCGCTAAAAGTAATGTGATTGTCCCAAATCCACTTAATAAATAGAGCGGTTGTTGTATTTGGTTAAGCTCATAGTGATTTAATAATAAATTTTGGAAACCACTTAATGCCCATCCCATAGGCGAAAACTGTGAAATGGTTTGCATGATTTCTGGCATCACATAAACAGGCACCATAATACCACCCATAGCTGCCATAATAATGATGCCGCCTCCACCTAACACGACCGCATGTTCCGTTGTTCTCGCTACCACACTAATTAACAAACCATATCCTAGTGCAGCAAGGCTTACTGCACTGGATAATACGATGTAAGGTAACCAACTTCCTGAAAGCGTAAATGCGGGCATATCAAGTGCAGGGAGGACAAAATAACCCAGCGCGACCATGCCGACAAATTGTAATTGGTTAATCAAAAAATAAGGAATTAATTTGGCAATAATCAAACTCAATGCAGAAGCCCGCGCCATGCGTAAACGAGTTAGCGTATTGGTCTGACGTTCCATTGCCATCACGTTAGATAGAGGAATCATAATAAAGAACATGCCAAAAATCAGCCAAGCCGGTACACTATGTTGTACGGAGCTTGGTTTGCTCACTTCCTTACCATGACGATTGACATAAATTTCTTGCCACAAATCTTTCGCGAGATAATCATTAATTTGAGCAAATTTGCTATCTAACTCTTTATTGACTTTATTCTGAATGTCTTTGATTGGTTTGCGTTTATTATTTTCTAACGTGATGTGATTATCAGCTAAATAGTCATTTAAACGCAGTTGAGAGTAATGTTTTTGCAATACACCTTTCACACCTAGTAGCCAACTGCGATCTACGCTAGGATTCAACCAAAGTTGTAAAGCCTGTTCTTCTGAAAGTGCGGTCTGTTTTTGATTAGGATTTAAAATTAGCAAGTCAAATTTACCCGCTTGTAAATCCGCTTGATATTGAGCTAATTCAGACAACGGAGCTTGTTTAACCGCAAGATTTTCCTTCTTGAGTTGAGTGAGAAAATCATCATTTAGCTGATTTTTTTCACTTAATAGCACAATCTCTGAACGATTACTTAATGCATTGTCGTTACTCAATGCTGCCGACATAATCAACATAAACAGAATTGGCATAATGAATAATACAGCGACACCATGTAGATCGCGGCTTAATAGGCGCATTTCTTTAAAAATCGATGCAATTAACATGTTTTTCCCGCCTGATTTAAAAAATCTAAATAAAAACGTTCCAAACTTTGCCCTTCTTCTAAAATGCCTTGCACGGTGCCTTGATAAATGAGATTGCCTTCATTTAACAGCACTAATTTGTCACATAATTGCTCAATTTCTTGTAAATAATGAGAAGTATAAATTACCGTCACACCTTGTTCTTTCAGCGCCGCTACGCTATCTAAAATAAATTGGCGGGACTGAGGGTCAATACCCACCGTTATCTCATCTAGAAAAATCACTTTCGGACGGTTAATTAAGCCAATAGCAAAATTAAGACGTCGTTTTAATCCGCCTGATAAATGTTTCGCGAGCTTATTTTTATGAGAGGTTAAATCGACTTTAGCGAGTAGTTCCAATAAATAACCTTTATCTCGAACATCATACAATGACGCAAAAAATTTCAGATTTTCCCAAACCGTGAGTAAGGGATAAAATGCAAAATCTTGAGGTACTAACGAAATCTGATGGCGCTGTTTTTTACTTAATTTTGCAAAAGGTACACCGTCAAAATAAATTTCGCCTTGTTGCACAGATTGCAACCCAGCAAGTAGAGACATTAAGGTCGTTTTACCTGCACCATTCGGACCTAAAAGTCCAATCGTGGAGGCTGATTCAATATCAAAATTGATCGCACTTAATGCATTTTTTTCTGCGTTAGGGTAGAGATGGCTAAGATTATTTATTTGAATCATAAATTACGTAATGTCTGCCAAATTTGTTGTTCTTTATTTGCAATGTCACGCAAATATTCCGCTACGGTATGGTACCCTTCGATTGTAGGCTTCTTACATTGTTTCACGCATAATCCCGCAAATTGACGCCACATGTCACCGATTTCCGTCATGTGTTCAGAGGCCTGTTTGTATTTTGGCTCTTGGCAGATATCAGCGGCTTGTTCAAGGAAATAGGCGTATAAATAGCGGAAACCTGCACCGCCAGTGCCGATTTCTTCTTGCATGCGCACGATGTGACCCAGATATAAGCGTTTGTATTTATCTGAAGGATGATTTGCTAGCTTTTCAATTTGTTTTGCAACAGTGCGAATGCCTTTTACACCGACGAAAAAGAGTGGTGCTAACATTTGCTTGGCATTTTTTCGAATAGCTTTACGGGTAATACTTGGTAAATCGATCTTCGTTAAGTCAGGTTGGCTTTCAAAGTAATACATCAACCCTTTTGGCGCTAGTACACCTTTTACAAAACGCGCGCGTTGTAAATCTTCAGCAGCACAACGCTGCACCGTTTCAAAGACAGGATCGCTAATTAAGTAGTCATTGTGTTCTTTGCCATACACAATTAAATTGTGAGCATTAAAATGGAAGCGCATTTCTGGTGGGAAATAAGGCAACCAGAAGACAGAAGTTTGTAAACCAACCAATTTATTTTCGGCCAATGCGAGATCGAGTGATTCTTGTCCAGCTTGTGGTGCACGAAACTTTTGTATTTTTAACCGCACTTTTAAACGTTTTGCCACATTTTTAATGATAGATTTTGGTGGCATGCGGTAGGATATAAGTGGCATTCCATTGACTTTGACTAATGGAATATAAACAAAGGTCAACGCTGAGGCCAAGCCGAAAACCATCGCTTCGTTAAAATCGACACCTTGTGCTTTCAACATAGTGGACATGACACCACTTTCGCAGTGAGCCGTGTGCTGATGCTGGAAATTGTTCATAAGAATTAATATATCACTGTTATTTTTAGATCGTTTTTAATGTTGAAGTTGATACGCCAAGTGCTTCTGCATATTTAGCTAATACATTATCCGAGAGTTTATCAAAGATACTCGGTTTAAAATGTCGTTTAATTTGCCACTGCCAAAACCCTGTGGTTTGAGCGAGCGTTTGAAGATCGAAACGATAACGGTACATATAATAAAAGAGCGGTGATTTTTCACCGCGTTTTACCGCATCTAAGGCTTCATTGGTTAGTTGGTTAAATTCTTCAACCGCTTGTTCTGTAACAAATGCTTCCGTATCCCAACCTGTCGTGGTGCCAGTTTTATAATGACCATTTTGAGTGGCATAAATGACTTTCTTTTGCCCACGGAAAATTTTACTGTCATCTTGTGGGATTTCATTAATGTCCATTCACGACCTCAAGTAGCATAAAACAAGAGGAGAAACGACCGCTCTCTGGAATATAGCACAATACTTTTTGCCCATTTTTGAGTGGGAATTTCTCTAGAAACTCTTGCAAAATGATATAAATCGATGCCGAGCCTGTATTTCCTTTGCTTTCAAGATTAGTGAACCATTTTTCTTGTGGAATCTCGAAATTAATATTTTTCAGACCATCTAATAATTTATCTCGGAAAAAGCCTGAGGAATAATGAGGTAAGAAATAATCAATTTCGTCCGCTTTTAAATCATATTTATCAATTAAGCGTAACAGCGCATTTTCAACTGTGCAACGCACAATATTTTCATTGAGTAATTTGACATCTTGTTTAACGGCCATCAGACTACGTGCTTCACGCTCTTCTTTAGTGACGTTTTTCCAACTCACAAATTGTTCATTGCGAATTTCTGCGCCCGCATACATACAAACAGGCATTTCGTTGGCGTAAGAAATGAGATCAATCCAGTGGATCTTTAAGCTGAGACCATGTTGGTTGGGGTGGTTACTTAATTGTACAGCGCCAGCACCGTCAGAAAGCATCCAGCGTAGGAAATCTTTTTCAAAACCAATTTCCGGTTTAGCTTCATCTAACAGTCTTTGTTCAATTTCGGCTTGAAAATGTTCACCACGCATGATGGCAGATGCCGCTTCAGATGCCACGGCAATTGAACTTTGATGTTCACCAGTTCGAACGGCATTATAAGCATGCTTCATTGCAGCCATACCGGCTACACAAACGCCCGCGGTTGTCAGCACTTCATAAGGTGGGGCATTAGGAATCAAACCATGTACCATGACACCTTGCCCAGGCATAATTTGATCGGGATAAGAGGTACCGCATGCCAAGCAACTCACCTCATTGACATTCATCCCTTGGCGAATTAAATCATTAATGGCTTCTACTGCAAGCTCAGTGCTAGTATGTGTCGTTTCTCGGGTTTCCGGATTAATTGCATAATGACGCGTTTTTATCGCATTCGAACGTAAGATCATTTTACGTACACGGGATGGTGTATTACCAATCATACCGAGTACTTGTTCCATTTGATCATTTGTTACGGGTTCATTTGGTAAAAATGCAGCAACTCGATTAATATAAACATCATGTAGTGAAGTCAAAATTATTCCCCTGACGGTTCAGCAAAATAGCGCTTTTGGCGTGCCAGTTTTTCTTTTAATAATGGTTTTAATAAGCGTTTTACCACGGCTGAAAGTGGTACAACAGTGAGAATTAGTATAATCAAAAATACGATATAAAAATAGAGTACGGCTTGACGAAAAACAGGTGAAATTTGACCGCACTTTAACAGCAATTTTCCCCAGATATAAAAACTGCGGTGACCGACTTTTTCGCTCATCATTAATTTTTCATCAATTTTGACGGCGCCCATGTTTTTGAAAAGTGATTTATCTAGATGTTGATTTTCGTTCAGAACTTGTACTAAACGGCATCCAAAACGTTGCATATCTTGCATATCTGCATCACTAATTCCTGCGCTCGGTAGCCATGAAAAATAACGTTTTTTTCCACTGAACATCCATGCCGGGGTCGTAATAAAACTTGCCCAAGCATTGGATTGATCCGTTTTAACCACATTGCCAATTAAATTAGCATCAAGTGCAGTCAGCATTTTTTTCATTTTTTCTTGAGCCATCAACCACATATTACGGCAGCCAATCAGAGTAATGACAGGCGTGTTTTTTAAGATTTTAGCTTGTTCAGATTGCAAAAATGCGGTGATAGGTTGTGAAGGCGATAAAAACCATACGCTGTAAGCGATGATGACTAAATCATATTTTTCACGTTGTAATATTGGCTTTTCAATCGGCGCGGGTTTGAGATGAACCGATTCTGGAAACTGATTAAAAAAGGGAATAAATTTCCAAGGAAAAGAATAGGGTTGAATCGGTTTAATTTGACATTCTTCAATGACAATATTTTCTTGTTGCTTTAATGGTTGAAGAAAATGTTGCGTCAGCTCATTTAACTGACCCGTTTGTGAATAAGAAATAACTAAAATATGCTTTTGCGATTGAGACATAATTAAACGTAGAATGTAATTTAACGCGGCATTATATATTATTTAATGTTTGATTTATAGCCTATTCAAACTCTCGGTCTAATCGATATTTTAGCTAAAAAATGAGGCATTAAATTCATTTTGTCAGTGTGGTCTTTCTATCACTTTAGAAAATGGGATTTAGTCTGAACATAAAAATCCCCCAAAACTGACCGCACTTTTGCGTTTCTTAAAATAAATTCCTGCTAAAGGTTGAAACATAGGGGGATTTATTGCGATAATCCTCATTATTTTTTGGGTGATCTTTCGGGCTGCCATTTTTTCAGGTGGCCAGTTTTTATTAGGAAAGATTAATTTGAACATTATTTAAGTTAGAAGAATAACAATGGCTGAAAAACGTAATATTTTTTTAGTAGGACCGATGGGCGCAGGTAAAAGCACCATTGGCCGTCAGCTTGCGCAACAACTGAATATGGACTTTGTCGATTCAGATGCAGTAATTGAGGAACGTGCGGGCGCAGACATTAGCTGGATTTTTGATTTAGAAGGCGAAGAAGGTTTTCGTAAGCGTGAAGAGCGCATTATCAATGAATTAACCCAATTACAAGGCGTTGTACTTTCCACTGGTGGTGGTGCAGTGATGTCAAAAGAAAATCGTAATTATCTTTCTGCTCGTGGAATTGTGATTTATTTAGAAACCTCAGTAGATAAACAATATCAACGTACGCAACGTGATAAAAAACGTCCTTTATTACAAGGAACAGATAACCCACGCCAAGTATTGGAAGATTTAGCCAAAGTACGCAATCCGTTATACGAAGAAATTGCAGATATTACTTTGCCAACAGATGAGCAAAATGCCAAAGTAATGGTTAATCAAATTGTTGATTTAATTGACAATCTAAACGGCTTAAACGGTTCACTCTAAGGATTTAAAATGTTGTGCGTAAATGTTGAATTAAAAGAACGTCGTTATCCTATTTATATTGGAGAAGGGTTACTTAGAGATGAAACCTGTTATCCGCTGAAAAAAGGGGATAAGGTGATGATCGTGACTAATCCAACCGTCGCACAATATTATCTTGAGCCCGTTACAGAAACGTTAGAAAAAATAGGTTGTCAGGTTGAATCAGTATTATTGCCTGATGGTGAAAAATATAAAACGCTCGATTCTTTAAACCTCATTTTTACCGCACTTTTAAAGCATAATCATGGGCGAGATACCACGATTGTTGCATTAGGTGGTGGCGTGATTGGTGATGTAGCAGGTTTTGCTGCAGCAAGTTATCAGCGTGGTGTGCGTTTTATTCAAATGCCTACCACATTATTAGCCCAAGTGGATTCTTCTGTTGGTGGCAAAACCGCCGTTAATCATGAGTTAGGCAAAAATATGATTGGGGCGTTTTATCAACCTTCTACGGTGATCATTGACACCCTTACACTCAATACTTTGCCAAAACGTGAAGTGAATGCGGGACTTGCGGAAGTTATTAAATATGGGGCGATTTTAGATTATGCCTTTTTTGAATGGCTTGAAGTGCATATTGATGAATTAGTCGCATTAAATCAACATTCACTGCAGCATTGTATTGCGCGTTGCTGCCAGATTAAAGCTGATGTTGTTGCACGCGATGAAACTGAAAAAGGCGATCGTGCATTACTAAATCTCGGTCATACTTTTGGTCATGCGATCGAAACACATTTAGGCTATGGAAACTGGTTACATGGTGAAGCTGTTGCAGCTGGAACTATGATGGCAGCGGTGTTATCTGAACAATTAGGCAATCTTTCTTTTGGAGATGTTGCACGTTTAGAAAAACTTTTAGCGCGTGCTAATTTGCCGACCGTCTCGCCTGATAGCATGCAACCAGATGATTATTTACCGCATATGATGCGAGATAAAAAAGTACTGGCAGGCAAGTTGCGTCTTGTGTTGCTAAAAGCGCTTGGACAAGCCTACGTGGCGACTGATACTGACAAATCTCTTGTGCTAAACGCGATTGAGCGTTGCACACAACATGATTAACTGTCATTGCTCTCATGTTGCGTCCAAAAAATAACAAAACGAAACCTAGAATTAAACACCGCCCGTTTTTAAAATGGGCGGGCGGTAAATTTCGTTTAACGGACGATCTCAACCGAGTCTTTCCTAAAAGAAAACAGTGTTTGATCGAACCTTTTGTGGGGGCGGGTGCTGTTTTTCTTAATTCTCATTTTGAGCGTTATATTTTGGCAGATATTAATCCTGATTTGATTAACTTGTTTAATATCGTCAAGGAAAATGTAGATGCCTATATTGAGGCTTGTAAGCCAATTTTCTTTGCGGAGAATGCCAATACAGCCGACTATTATTACGCCCAGCGTGATGCCTTTAATCAATCAAGCGATCCTTTCGAGCGCTCGGTGTTGTTTCTTTATTTGAACCGTTTTGGTTTTAATGGATTGTGCCGTTATAACAGTAAAAATGAATTCAATGTGCCATTTGGCGCTTATAAAACCCATTATTTCCCTGAAGATGAATTGCGCTATTTCGCCCATAAAGCACAAAGTGCGGTCTTTTTATGCGCTGATTTTCAACAGACCTTTGAATTAGCGGATAAACACAGCGTGATCTATTGTGATCCGCCTTATGCACCGCTTCCGCAAGATACTAATTTTACTGGATATGCAGGGAATGCTTTTGGCCTTGAACATCAAAAGAATTTAGCAGAATGCGCCAAAAAAGCGCAAAAAGAAAAGCAAATTTCTGTTGTGATTTCTAACCACGATACGAAATTTACGCGTGAGATTTATAAAGGGGCAAAATTTAAACGCGTTAAAGTACAGCGCTCGATCAGTCAATCCTCAGAAAAACGAGTTAAAGTAAAAGAATTAATCGCTATCTTTAAAGGTTAGTTTAGTAGGTTAGTTCGGGATTGATTTTAATCTCAAAGCCTTTTACTTCGGGATAAGTCGGTTGAATTGCGGCGAGTAATTCGCTTTGGCGAAATAAAATCCCTTGGCGAACGACTGCACTTTTAACTTCTATAAAGAGTTTCCCATTCGTAATGGAGCCTAAACGAAAAAGTCCTTTAAATTCTTGAGGGAAAAGGCGGCTGATGTTTTGGTTCAGTTCATTCAACATTAACCCTTTCTGCATGATTTTGGCAAATTGTGATCCTTCTAGCACATCAATAATATTCATGGCTTTTTGATAACGCTCATGCTTGTTTTCCACAAAAATACCCCAATAATGACTTTACGTTGAATTTCCGATACAATACACACAAATTTTGTCAGAGACAATAAGATGATGAAATCAAACAAAGGTAAAACAAATTTCTGGTCGCAGTTGCTGTTAAGCATGATTGCGATTTTTGCTTTACCTGTTGCTCAGGGATTGGAGGCGCCGCCTTCATCAAATATGAGTGGCGAAAATTACCAAACATCATCTGAACAACATATGTTGATTGCAGTGCGTGAAATTCGTCAGGCATTGCAGGTTCAACCTCAGCCAACAAATCACAAAACCCATTCCAATCAAAAACACGAAAAAATTCAACCGCACTTTATCGCGGCAGAGTTTCCTGTTTTTGCCCCTATTCGTGCGGGTCCAGCCATCATTTAATTTTCTTTTATCTTTGAACGAACCGATTTTTTAATCGGATGATCCTTTTTATTTTTTATTTGAAAGAGAAATTATGAGTTTTTTAACAAAAATTTTTGGCAGCCGTAACGAACGTATTTTACGCAGATTAAGAAAACAAGTTGCGAAAATCAACAAAATGGAGCCGGCTTTTGAAGCATTAAGTGATGATGAATTAAGAGCAAAAACTGACGAGTTCCGTAGCCGTTTAGCTAACGGTGAAACCTTACAACAAATTTTACCAGAAGCGTTTGCAACCGTGCGTGAAGCGAGTAAACGTGTACTCGGTATGCGTCATTTCGATGTGCAATTAATCGGTGGTATGGTGCTAACAAACCGTTGTATCGCAGAGATGCGTACGGGTGAAGGTAAAACTTTAACTGCAACCTTGCCTTGTTATTTGATGGCGTTGGAAGGTAAAGGTGTACACGTTGTGACAGTAAATGATTACTTAGCACGTCGTGACGCAGAAACTAACCGTCCATTATTTGAATTTTTGGGGATGACTGTGGGGGTGAATATCCCTGGTTTACCGCCTGAAGCAAAACGTGAAGCTTATGCGGCAGATATTACATACGCGACAAACAGTGAACTAGGTTTCGATTATCTTCGTGATAACTTAGCGCATTCTAAAGAAGAACGTTTCCAACGTCATTTAGGCTATGCCTTAGTGGATGAGGTGGACTCTATCTTAATCGATGAAGCGCGTACGCCATTGATTATTTCTGGTCAAGCGGAAGACAGTTCAGAGCTTTATATTGCGGTAAATAAATTAATTCCGAATTTAATTAAGCAAGAAAAAGAAGATACGGAAGAATATACCGGTGAAGGCGATTACACCTTAGATCTTAAAACCAAACAAGCGTATTTGACTGAACGTGGTCAAGAAAAAGTTGAAAATTGGTTAATCGAACAAGGTTTAATGCCTGAAGGTGATTCCCTTTATTCACCTGCGCGTATTGTATTGTTACACCACGTCATGGCGGCATTACGTGCGAACACCTTATTTGAGCGCGATGTAGATTATATCGTGAAAGATGGCGAGATCGTGATCGTCGATGAGCATACTGGTCGTACTATGGCGGGGCGTCGTTGGTCTGATGGTTTACACCAAGCGATCGAAGCGAAAGAAGGCGTAGAAATTAAGAGTGAAAACCAAACTGTTGCGTCGATTTCTTACCAAAACTACTTCCGTCTTTATGATAAATTAGCGGGTATGACTGGTACAGCAGATACCGAAGCCTTTGAATTCCAACAAATTTATGGTTTGGAAACTGTCGTTATCCCAACCAATCGTCCAATGATTCGTGATGATCGTACGGACGTTATGTTTGAGAATGAAGAATACAAATTCAATGCAATTATTGAAGATATCAAAGACTGTGTCGCTCGCAATCAACCAGTTCTTGTCGGTACCGTATCAGTTGAAAAATCTGAAATGCTTTCTCAAGCGTTAGATAAAGCGGGTATCAAACACAACGTATTGAATGCAAAATTCCACGCACAAGAAGCGGAAATTGTTGCGGAAGCAGGGGCGCCAGGTGCAGTAACCATTGCAACTAACATGGCGGGTCGTGGTACCGATATTATCCTCGGTGGTAACTGGAAAGCAAAAGCTGCAAAATTAGAGAACCCAACACCTGAGCAAATTGAGGCGCTTAAAGCTGAGTGGGAGAAAAATCACGAGATCGTGATGCAAGCAGGTGGTTTACATATTATCGGGACAGAACGTCACGAATCACGTCGTATTGATAACCAGTTGCGTGGTCGTTCAGGTCGTCAAGGTGACCCAGGTTCTTCACGTTTCTACCTTTCTTTAGAAGATGGCTTAATGCGTATTTATCTGAATGAAGGTAAATTAAATATGATGCGTAAAGCCTTCACTCAACCAGGTGAAGCGATGGAATCTAAGCTTCTTGCTAAAGTGATTGCATCGGCGCAAGCGAAAGTCGAAGCGTTCCATTTTGATGGTCGTAAAAACTTGCTTGAATATGATGATGTGGCTAATGACCAACGTCATGCGATTTATGAGCAACGTAATTACTTGCTCGATAACGATGACATTTCAGAGACTATCAAAGCAATCCGCAGCGATGTATTTAACGATGTGATTGACCAATATATTCCACCACAATCGTTGGAAGAACAATGGGATATTAAAGGCTTAGAAGAGCGTTTAGCGCAAGAGTTTGGTCTTGAGTTACCAATTGAACATTGGTTGGAAGAAAATAACAATCTTCATGAAGAAAACTTGCGTGAGCGCATTATTCAAGAAGCGGAAGATGAATACAAAGCGAAAGAAGCGCTTGCAGGTGAAGAAACCATGCGTCATTTCGAAAAAGGCGTGATGTTACAAACCCTTGATGAACTTTGGAAAGAGCACTTGGCGGCAATGGATTATTTACGTCAAGGTATCCATTTACGTGGTTATGCGCAAAAAGATCCAAAACAAGAGTATAAAAAAGAATCTTTCCGTATGTTTACTGAAATGTTGGATTCTTTAAAACATCATGTGATTACGACACTTACTCGAGTGAAGGTCCGTACACAGGAAGAGATTGAAGAAGCGGAACGTGCACGCCAGGAAATGGCTGAACGTGAAGCATCAACACATCAACCTGTAGATGAAAATACAGAGCAAGCTCAAAGCGAGGACTATTCTGATCGCCATATTGGACGTAATGAACCTTGTCCTTGTGGGTCAGGTAAAAAATACAAGCATTGTCACGGCAGTAAAGCCCGATATGCTTAGTTAAGGTAAAGAGCGGTTAAATTTTTGCGTGTTTAAAACACCGCTAAAAATGACCGCTCTTTCTACTTTTGAGATAAGGAAAGACAATGAGTAAGCCTATCATTCAAGTTGCGGCAGGGATTATTCGTAATGAATTTGGGCAGCTATATTTGACCCAGCGTTTAGAAGGGCAAGATTTTGCGCAAGCATTAGAATTTCCAGGTGGCAAAGTTGATGCAGGTGAAACACCTGAAGAAGCGTTAAAAAGAGAATTGGAAGAAGAGATTGGCATTCACATTTTAAATGCTGAGCTGTACGAACGTTTTCAATTTGAATATCCAACCAAAATTTTAGATTTTAGTTTTTATCTGGTCACTGAATGGATTGGCGAGCCGTTTGGTCGAGAAGGCCAGGAAGGTTTTTGGCTTGAACAAAGTGAGCTTGATGCAGGGCAATTCCCACCAGCCAATTTAAAGCTGATTCAGCGTTTAGTAGCTGAAAGTGTCAAATAACATTTAATCAAATTTATTTATTATGATTCCAAGTATTTTTCTGAGTTTATTTTTTATTGCGACGGTGATTTTTATCGTCAATTCGCACTATCGTTGGACATATTTTTTTGCGATTGCATTATTCGTCTTATTGTTTAGTTCAATGTTTGCGATAACAGGTCAATGGCAACGCGGATTGAATTTTGCGTCCGTACTTTTTGTGGTATTGATGTTATTCCATCGCATGAAAATTCATTACTACAAACAACCTTTACTCATTTCAGATTTTTGGCTTGTGACAGACTGGCGAAATTGGGAAACCCTCTTACATTATAAAGGGGCCATTTTCGGTGTGTTGGGGCTATTAGGTCTGCTGGGTTATGCTATCTTTGGCTGGTCAGATGTTGAAACAGCATCTATTGGATTTCGTGTATTTGCAGTAATACTCGCAGCAACAAGCTTTGGTTTAATGTGGCATTATTCTAAAGATCCGGATGCGACAAAAGTCTGGCTAGATTCATTGCCGGATGATGGTCGAGATGTTTTCTTAAACCTGCCAATGTCTTGTCGTGGCGTATTCTTTAAAGTGCCAGAATTTGAAGGCGATAGCCAAAAATTTAAAGAAAAACTGACCGCACTTTTAAGTGAAAAGGCAGAGAGCAAAACTGAAAGTGCAGAAAAGCCCGATATTGTGGTGTGTCTACAAGAATCAACCTTGAATCCGCATCAATTTGATTTTGATGCAGAAACCATCCCGCCATTTTCGATGTTTAATAAGCAAGAAGATACCGCATTTGTAAGTCCATTGCGCGTACATACGGTGGGCGGTGCAACGTGGAAATCTGAATTTGCTTTTCTTGCAGGGGTGCCTTCAACCGATTTTGGTGCTTTGGCAAGTGGGGTGTTTTATTCGGTTGTGCCACACTTACAGACGGGTTTTATTAAAAATCTTCGTGAGCAAGGCTATTTTTGTGTGGCGTTATCGCCTTTTACGAAAGGTAACTACAATGCAAAACCTGCTTATGACCACTTTGGTTTTGATTTGATGTTGCAACCACAAGATTTAGGCTATCCAGCATCAATCAGCAAAAATCTCTGGCACATTACCAGTGAAGAGATGATGTATTACACTAAGCTGATTCTGCAGAAACAGCATCCATCATTGGAAAATGTGAAACAGCCTATGTTTGTCTATGTGCTCACGATGAAAGAGCACGGCCCTTACAACACAAATATGCCAAACCATTTTAATTTGGCGAGTAAACGTTTAGGGGGAAAAGCGATTTCCTGCCTAAATGATTATATTGATCGCATTACTAGCCTTAATGAGGCAATCGAAGGCTTGAATGATTATTTGAAAGCACGTGAAACACCTTATGTATTCGGTTATTTTGGTGATCACCAAGTCGCTTTTGATAATCAGCTTCCACCGAAGAAAGGTAATTTTGTAAATCCAGATTATGTGACTCAATTTGTCGTTAGAACTAATCGTAAGACTGACTTTGTTCAACAGCAAGATTTCTTAGATTTAGCCTTTGTTGGTGGTGTATTACTTGATGTGGCAGGTTTATCACCGAAAGATGACTTTATGCGAGCGAATATCGCGATGCGTCAGCTAAGCCAAGGTAAGCTCGAAGATGCAGAGGATGTGGATTTAGTGAATAGCTATCGAAATTATCTGTATCAAGATTTAAAAATTGCGCAATAATAAAAAATCTCGGTTAACGCCGAGATTTTTTTATAAGCAAAATTTAACCGATAAGTCTGCCAATTTTACCCACACGTCTTGACCATATTCTTGTTTGGTTATGCGCTCAATATCTGCTAATTCTTGCAATATTTCAAAGAGCTTTTGATAGGTGAGTCGTTGTATTGCCGCTGTATAAAGAGGACGACGACTTTGCCAAATTTTAAGGCGATCAAAATCCGCTTTGAGTGTCTGTGTAGGCAAACTCGTGTTAAGAGAGGGATTACGCAGCTGTGGTTTGGTTAATTCTAACAACGTGAGCAGTTCACGCTGTAAAGTACGCAACAAAATAACGGGCTGCACATCTTCAGCCTGTAAACCACGCAAAATCCGCTTTGAGCGGTTTGCTTTGCCTGATAACAATGCATCAACCCATTGGAAAGGGGTAAAGACAGAAGATTGTTCTACCACTGATTTAACGCGGTTATACGTAAGTTTGTGATCAGGATAAAGCAAATCTAAAAGCTGTAATGCTTGTTTCAATGCCAGTAGATTATTTTCATAGCTGTAACAAAGTAGTTGAATGGCTTCCTCATCAGCTGATAATCCCATATTTTTTGTACGATGCTTCACCCAACGAGAAAGCTGTTCTGAATTCGGTGTTTGGCAGTTCACTATAACTGATTGCGGATCAAGTTGATTCGCCTGAATAAACCACTCTTGTTTTTCGGCTGCTTTAGACAATTTAGGCAAGGTGAGAACAAGCAAGCTATCTTCATTTAATCCACTGATAAATTGCAGAAGGTTTCTCTGCAAAAGTGCGGTCAAATTTTCGGGTAAATTGAGAATGAAAATTTGCTTATTAAAGAAGAGTCCCATAGACTGGCTGGCCTCGATTAATGCAGGCCAGTCAGTATTAGTATCTATAGTGATTTGATTTTTTTCATCAAAACCTTGAAGAAGGGCGGCTTGATGAATGAGGTCTTCACTTTCACTGAGCAACAGGGGATCTGTCCCAACCAAAAAATAGACTTTCGCTAAATGGCTGTTCAGGTTAGAGGCCAGTTGCTCAGGAAAAATGCGGTTCATTATTTTCCTTGAACTTGATGTTGCAAGGCAGCCATTTTATTAATTAATTGGCGAGCCGCTTGTTCGCGCATATCATTCCAAATCACATCGCGCTCAGCTGATTTTGCTAATGCAGCACGTGAGTTATCAAAGAAAGTGCGGTTGATTTTTGCGGAGATTGGATAGGTTTCCCCATTTGCTAAACGCACGCTAGCCTCAACATCAAGGGTCAGTACTTTTTCTGCTTCACGGCCTTGTTTAAAGACAGATGCCACTTTATCGCTTGAAGTCTGTTTATTTAAACGCAACACTGGCACACCTTGTTTTGCAGGAACAAGGTTCACGTTGTTGCTAAGCAGTTGCTTACGCATTGCCATTGACATTTCACTGTATGGGTCGCTACTTTCAAGGGCCATTGTTTTTAATTCTGCAGGAACAGCCGCACCATTATCGAAGTGCCAACCACAAGCAGTTAAAAAGGCTGTTGCCCCAACAAAGCAGAGCGTTTTGATTGATTTCATCATAAAAATTACCTGTAAAATTCACCGCACTTTATTTTGTTTAAGAGCCGTTTATGCAACGCTTAGAATAAAATGCGGTTATTTTATGGATTATTGTGGTTTAACCACCACATTTAACAATTTACCAGGTACATAAATCACTTTCACGATTTGTGTATTGTCAGTAAATTTCTTCACATTTTCATCTGCAAATGCAACCGTTTTCACGGTTTCTTCATCCGCATCAGCTGCAACGGTGACTTTACCACGAACTTTACCGTTGACTTGAACCACGATAAGTTTTTCATCTTCTACCATCGCCGCTTCATCAGCTTTCACCCATTCTGCATGGTCGATGTTGCTTTCGTTGCCTAAAGCTTTCCATAACTCAAAGCAGATATGTGGTGTGATTGGGTAAAGCATACGCACGACTGCGCTTAATGCTTCTGCCATAACCGCACGATCTTGCTCGCTTTCTAATGGCGCACGGGTTAATTTATTCATTAACTCCATTACTGCTGCGATAGCAGTATTGAACGTTTGACGGCGACCAATATCATCGCTCACTTTGGCGATCGTTTTATGCACATCACGGCGAAGCGCTTTTTGGTCTGCAGAAAGTGCGGTCACATCTAAAGCAGTTTTTGCAGGATTTTGACTGTATTCATACACCAAATTCCATACACGACCTAAGAAACGTTTCGCACCTTCAACACCAGATTCTTGCCATTCAAGTGTCATTTCTGCAGGAGATGCGAACATCATGAAGAGACGCACAGTATCTGCACCGTATTTTTCCACCATCTCTTGTGGGTCGATACCGTTGTTTTTGGATTTCGACATTTTGGTCATACCGGTATGCACCAATTCACGACCTTCCGGATCGGTTGCTTTGATGATACGACCTTTTTCATCACGCTCAAGGGTCACTTGCGTTGGGCTTACCCAAATACGCTCGTTGGTCGGACTGGTGTAATAGAACGCATCGGCTAATACCATACCTTGGCATAATAATTTTTGTGCCGGCTCATCGCTCGTTACGAAACCTGCATCACGCAATAATTTGTGGAAGAAACGGAAGTAGAGCAAGTGCATTGTCGCGTGCTCGATACCGCCGATATATTGATCCACCGGTAACCAGTAGTTAGCTTCCTCTTTATCCAACATGCCTTCAGCATAGCTTGGTGAGGTGTAGCGCGCATAGTACCAAGACGATTCCATAAAGGTATCAAAGGTATCGGTTTCTTTTAACGCAGGCTCACCATTGAAGGTGGTTTTTGCCCAGTTCGGATCCGCCTTAATTGGACTTTTCACGCCATCCATGACCACATCTTCCGGCAGAATAATCGGTAAATCTTCGATTGGTGCCGGTACGGTTTCACCATTTGGTAAGGTGAGCATTGGAATTGGTGCACCCCAATAACGTTGACGAGAAACGCTCCAGTCACGTAAACGATAATTCACTTGGCGTTTACCTACGCCTAATTTTTCTAATTTGTCCGCAATACCGTTGAATGCAGCATCAAAATCCAAACCATCAAACTCAGCAGAGTTCACTAATTTACCGTGTTCAACAAAAGCTTGTTTGGTTAAATCAATTTCTTCATCTGCAAGCGGTGCGATTACCTGTTT
This sequence comes from Haemophilus sp. HMSC71H05, assembly GCF_001838635.1. Lineage (NCBI taxonomy): Bacteria > Pseudomonadati > Pseudomonadota > Gammaproteobacteria > Pasteurellales > Pasteurellaceae > Haemophilus > Haemophilus sp. HMSC71H05. The sequence continues at coordinate 13,582 of NZ_KV838033.1, read as the reverse complement.
AATTGGCAAACTGTATTTTTGAGCAAATTCAAAGTCGCGTTGATCATGTGCTGGAACCGCCATTACCGCACCAGTGCCGTAGTGCATTAACACGAAGTTAGCGACCCAAATTGGTAATTTTTCACTGGTTAATGGATGAATCGCGAATAAGCCAGTTGCCATCCCTTTTTTCTCCATAGTGGCAAGGTCTGCTTCGGCCACTTTGGCATTTTTCGCTTCACGGATGAATTCAGCCAATTGAGGATTTTTTTCTGCTGCTAATTCTGCTAATGGGTGCGCTGCCGCGATACCTAAATAGCTCACACCATAGAAAGTATCTGGGCGGGTGGTATAAACCGCAACTTTTTCTGCGGTATCCGCCACATCAAACGTAATTTCCACCCCTTCAGAACGGCCAATCCAGTTACGTTGCATGGTTTTTACCATATCTGGCCATTGTGGTAGTTGATCTAATCCACCTAATAATTGTTCTGCATAGTCGGTGATTTTAATAAACCATTGTGGGATTTCTTTTTGTTCGACCGGAGTATCACAACGCCAGCAGCAACCTTCGTGCACTTGTTCGTTCGCCAATACGGTTTCATCGTTCGGACACCAGTTCACAGTTGAGGTTTTTTTGTAAACTAAGCCTTTTTTATAAAGCTCAGTAAAGAACCATTGTTCCCATTTGTAGTATTCCGGACGGCAAGTCGCAATTTCGCGATCCCAGTCATAACCAAAGCCCAACATTTTGAGCTGGTTTTTCATGTATTCAATGTTTTCGTAAGTCCATTTTGCGGGCGCAGTTTTATTTTTAATCGCAGCACCTTCAGCTGGCAAACCGAAAGCATCCCAACCAATCGGTTGTAATACGTTTTTGCCGTTCATACGTTGGTAACGTGAAACTACATCACCGATGGTGTAGTTACGCACATGGCCCATGTGTAAACGACCTGATGGGTAAGGGAACATTGAAAGACAGTAATATTTTTCTTTAGACGTATCTTTGATTGCTTTGAAGACTTTATTTTCAGCCCAATATTGTTGAACGGCAGGTTCAATCAAATCAGGGCGGTAATGTTGTTGCATAGAAAATCACCTTAAATTTTGACCGCACTTTGCGGCATATTTTGCTTTATAAAATGTGGTATAGGATAGCGTAAAACGGGGAAAATTGGTAGAAAGTGCGGTGATTTTTTTACTGATTTTATAAGAGATTTTGAATTTCAGATGGAATTAATTTAGGCGAAGGAATCCAAACTTGTTTATGTCGGTTTAATTCACCTTTTTCAAGTATGATTGTACTTTTAGGTACTTTGAATGCTTTACTCAAAAATTTCATCAAGTGAGCATTTGCTTGACCATCAACAGGTGGTGCGGTGATCGTGATTTTGAGTTCATCATCATATAATCCCACAATTTGATCTTTACTGGCTTTGGGTTGCAAAATGATTTTAAGGCGTAGTCCTTCAGATGTTTGTTCGATTGCTGACATAACTAAATTTACTTACCATATTTACAATAAGGGCTGGAAAATCCAGCCCGAAAAAATAATGTTATTTTTAACCGCACTTTACGCAGCAATTGCCCATAAAAGGTTAAAGTAATCGTAAAAGAGATTATTCAAAAATAACAGGATAATAGCGATAACCATCGGTGAAAAATCAATCACGCCCACAGTTGGTAAAATGCGTTTAATGGGTTTCAATAATGGTTCGGTAAGTTGATATAACGCATAGAATGCAGGATTATTGCCACGATTAAACCAACTTAAAATTGCACCGGCAATTAACACATAGAAAATGGCCACACCGATATTTTTAATTAGTCCTAATATGCCCAATAGCAAGAAGAAACTGAGATTTAATCCGCCAAAGAGAATCGATTTTAGTCCGCAAAGCAAGAAGACTAAAAACAGTGCCGCAGTTTCCACTTTTTTCACCACAGGAAAAACTTTACGTAATGGCGCAATAACCGGTTGGGTAAATTTCAGCGTAAATTGAGAAATAGGATTGTAATAATCCACGTTAGCTAAGGGAAGCCATACGCGTAAAATTAACACTAAACAATACAGATCGATAATCGATCCTAAAAATAATGCAGTTTGGGAAATTTCCATTATAACCAACCTTTCCGTTTGAAATAGATATAAGGCGTAAGCGCCGCACCAATCATTAATCCAATAGCCATTGGGTAACCATATTTAAAATGGAGTTCCGGCATAAGTTCAAAGTTCATCCCGTAAGTAGATGCGACAAGTGTTGCCGGTAGGAACATAACCGATACGACCGAGAAGAATTTCATGATTTTATTCTGCTCTATATTAATGTAACCCATTGCCGCCTGCATTAAAAAGTTTACTTTTTGGAACAAAGACTCATTATGCGGTTGCAAGGATTCAATATCTCGTAAGATTTCTCGTGCTTGTTCTAACTGGTTTGGCGGCAAGCGCGTTTTACGTACCAAGAAACCCAATGCACGTTGTGTATCCATCAAACACAAACGCACTTTAGAACTGGTATCTTCTTGTTCTGTTAGGGTATTTAAGGCTTCATCGAAAGCTTCATCTTGCGTACCGTTTAAAATTACGCGACTTAATTTTTCCAAATCCGCATAAACGTTTTCGATAACATCGGCTAATTGCTCAATTTTGGTTTCAAATAAGTCGAGTAAGACTTCATATGCATTACATTCGAATAAGCGCTGGCTACGAGAACGCATACGATATAAACGGAATGCCGGCAATTCACGATCACGTAGGGTAAATAGGCGGCCATCACGAATAGTAAACGCTACGCTTGCGAGGTCAGCGTAGTTTTCTTCGTCTTCACAATAGAAGAATGAGTGCAAGTGCAAGCCATCTTCGTCTTCAAAGAAACGTGCAGATGCTTCGATATCTTCCAATTCGAGGAATGAGGCGAGACTTTGTCCTAAGCCTTCTTGCAACATTTCACGTTCTTCCCCTGTCGGCTCCAGCAAATCTAACCAAATGGCAGAGCTGAGATCGGCTGGTTCGTCATCAATACGAACCAAGCGGGAATCGTTAATGGCAAAAGCGTTAATCATTGGTCATACTCCTTTTGGGATTATGAAGATCCAACTGTGAACAAAAAAAGCTCAAACGAAATTGGCACTAGAGAAAAGTGCGGTCAAATTTTTGAATGTTTTAAAATGGGTTTCGTTCGATAAAAGATGCCGAAGAAAGGTAAATTGATTACCAGCGAACTCTCGCTGATAAGAGGCGAGAGTCTAAAGCGATATTCGGTATCGACTATGACTGTCCAAAGTGTGTGTCCTTCTCGTTAAAAAATTGGGCGAATGTTACGCTTGAAAGGCACTTTCGTCAAGTATTATTGAAAAGGACACGGCACTTTTTAATTAATTGGTATATTGATTAATTGCGTTAGTAACTTCTTGATCTTGATAAATATTATTAACAATATCTTTGAAGGTTTCGCCTAACACTTTTTGGATTTCATCATTGCCCGCATTAAATGCGCCAGACTGTGAACGGGTTGCATTAAAGGTTTTGTTGTATTGTCCGCGTGGACCTTGTACATAAACAACCGCTTGAATTTTGCTGTTTAAGGTATAACGTAAATTACCTTGCTCAACTTTAGCGTTGAATTCTTTTACATCAACAGTTACGCCAGCATTTGCATTATTCGCTTGTCCAATACGGAAACCTTTGCTAACTAAATTTTGTTGCATCACTTGTTGAAAAAGTTGAGTAACGCTTGGTGAGGCGTTTAATTTAATCAGCTCTCCTGATTTAGTATAAGTTGCAATTTCTTGTTGTGGACGAGAATCGCGAGTATTGACTGTTACCACTGCTGATTGGTTAATATTCATTGATGCAGTTGGTGATTGAGGCGCAAAAGTTAAGGTATTAGATTGCGCTTGGCAACCCGCTAAAAATAATGTCGCAGCGGCCAACGTCATTGTTGATAATGCTTTGATTTTGTTTGTTACTTTCATAATTTCCTCATTGAATTAGGTTAATTTGTGTTATTCTTACAAACTTAACGCTGAATGTATAGCAAAAAGTTAGGGAGTTTATTTATGTCAAAACAGCAAGAATTATTAGAGAGAATTCAAGCCGAATTTCAACCGCACTTTGCCACCGTGGAAAATGAAAGCCATATGCACAGTTCCGGTCGAGGGGCTGATTCTCATTTTAAATTAGTGATTGTCAGCGATACTTTTGAAGGCATGCGCAAGGTGCAACGCCACCAAAAACTTTACCAACTTTTGGCCGATGATTTAAAAAATGGCATTCACGCATTAGCTCTTCATCTTTATACAAAAAGCGAATGGGAGAGCCTAGGTGAAGCATTTCCAAAATCACCAAATTGTCTTGGTGTTGGACAGTAAGTATTCTCTTACGTTCCCTGTATTCCATTTCAATAATAAGAGAGAAGGCAAGAGGTTTTCTCTCTTTTTATTTTAACGTGAATTTATTTTTAACTCCTGATGAGTATTACTCTAAAAACTTCACAAATATTTCACAAAAAGTATCGGGTTAAAGTAGAAAAAAAGCCCATTTTCCGCTAGAATGAAACGCTTTTAATTTTCGAATTTCAATTTCTGGATGAGTTAGTCATTCTTAACGAGTCGAGAAATTAAACAGATTTGAGTTTTTAAATTTATGTGTCAGTTAATAACGCTTTGATCTTAAAAGCGTTTTCTGGCTCGCTCAATCGCGAGATTGCTTTTAGAGCATATGCTTTGATTGCAATCGTGTTTTTAACCTAGAAAAGTAGTGCAAACAGTATGATTACAATCAAAAAAGGCTTGGATCTTCCTATTGCAGGAAAACCAGCACAAGTAATCCATAGCGGTAACGCTGTGAATCAGGTTGCGATTCTTGGTGAAGAGTATGTGGGTATGCGTCCTTCTATGAAGGTACGTGAAGGCGATGTCGTGAAAAAAGGCCAAGTGCTTTTTGAAGACAAGAAAAACCCTGGAGTGGTTTTCACAGCCCCTGCGAGTGGTACTATCACTGTAATTAATCGTGGCGAAAAACGTGTATTACAATCTGTGGTCATTGATGTGCAAGGTAACGATCAAGTTGCTTTCGCTAAATATAACGCAGGTGAGCTCAATACGCTTTCTTCTGAACAAGTTAAACAAAACCTCGTTGAATCCGGTTTGTGGACAGCGTTCCGCACCCGTCCGTTCAGCAAAGTGCCTGCCTTAGATGCAGAACCTTCTTCTCTGTTTGTAAATGCGATGGATACTAATCCTTTGGCAGCAAATCCAGAGGTGGTGTTAAAAGAGCATTGGCAAGATTTTATTGACGGTTTAACAGTATTAAGTCGTCTATTCCCAAATAAACCATTAAATCTATGTAAAGCTGGCGATAGCAATATCCCAACCGTGGATTTAGCTAACCTAAAAGTACATGATTTTGGTGGTGTTCATCCTGCTGGCTTAGTGGGTACACATATCCACTTTATCGATCCGGTTGGTGTTCATAAAACCGTATGGCACATCAATTACCAAGATGTGATTGCTGTAGGTAAATTATTCACTACAGGCGAACTTTATGTTGAACGTGTTGTATCTCTTGCGGGTCCGCAAGTGAAAGAGCCTCGTTTAGTTCGTACAGTAATCGGTGCTAACCTTTCTCAATTAACGGCAGGTGAATTAAAAGACGGTAATAACCGTGTGATTTCTGGTTCAGTACTTTGTGGTCAAACAGCAAAAGATGCTCACGACTATTTGGGTCGTTATGCATTACAAGTTTCTGTGATTGCAGAAGGTAATGAGAAAGAGTTCTTAGGTTGGATCACACCACAATCGAACAAATATTCGATTACCCGTACCGTATTAGGTCACTTTGGTAAGAAATTATTCAACTTCACTACCGCAGAGAATGGTGGTGAGCGTGCAATGGTACCAATCGGTAGCTATGAGCGCGTAATGCCGTTGGATATTTTACCGACATTATTATTACGTGATTTAATCGTGGGCGATACCGATGGCGCACAAGCGTTAGGTTGTCTTGAATTAGATGAAGAAGACTTAGCATTATGTTCTTTCGTTTGCCCGGGCAAATATGAATACGGTTCAATCTTGCGTCAAGTATTAGATAAGATTGAGAAGGAAGGTTAAAAATGGGTTTAAAAAATCTTTTTGAAAAAATGGAACCCGCGTTTTTACCAGGTGGTAAATACAGCAAGCTTTATCCGGTCTTTGAATCGATTTATACCTTGCTTTATACACCAGGTACGGTAACGCACAAAAACACACACGTTCGTGATGCGTTAGACTCAAAACGTATGATGATTACGGTTTTCCTTGCGTTGTTCCCAGCGATTTTCTACGGGATGTACAATGTGGGTAACCAAGCGATCCCTGCCTTAAATCAATTAGGCAATTTAGATCAATTAATTGCTAACGATTGGCACTATGCGCTTGCAAGTTCATTAGGTTTAGATTTAACCAATAATGCAACTTGGGGCTCAAAAATGGCGTTAGGGGCGATCTTCTTCTTACCAATTTACTTAGTGGTATTTACCGTTTGTACAATTTGGGAATTATTATTCTCAGTGGTGCGTGGTCATGAAGTAAATGAAGGGATGTTCGTTTCAACCATTTTATTTGCGTTAATCGTTCCACCAACATTACCACTATGGCAAGCTGCACTAGGTATCACCTTTGGTATCGTGGTAGCGAAAGAAATCTTCGGTGGTGTAGGTCGTAACTTTATGAACCCAGCGCTTGCTGGTCGTGCGTTCTTATTCTTTGCTTATCCGGCTCAAATTTCCGGTGACTTAGTATGGACTGCTGCAGATGGTTTCTCTGGTGCAACCGCACTTTCACAATGGTCTCAAGGTGGTCAAGCAGCATTACAACACACTGTAACCGGTCAACCTATTACTTGGATGGATGCATTCATTGGTAATATTCCAGGTTCAATGGGTGAGGTTTCAACGCTTGCGTTGTTAATCGGTGGTGCAGTGATTGTATTCACTCGAATTGCTTCTTGGCGCATTATGGCTGGTGTCATGATCGGTATGATTGGTACAGCAACCTTATTCAACTTAATCGGTTCTGATTCTAACCAAATGTTCTCAATGCCTTGGCATTGGCACTTTGTATTAGGTGGTTTTGCACTTGGTATGATCTTTATGGCAACCGACCCAGTATCAGCTTCATTTACCAACACGGGTAAATGGTGGTACGGTGCGTTAATTGGCGTGATGGCGGTATTAATTCGTACAGTGAACCCAGCTTATCCAGAAGGGATGATGTTAGCGATTTTATTTGCAAACTTATTTGCACCAATTTTCGACTACATCGTGGTTCAAGCAAATATCAAACGTCGGAGAGCAAGAACAAATGGCTAAATTTAATAAAGATAGCGTTAGCGGTACAGTTACCGTTGTTGTGTTGCTAAGTTTAGTGTGTTCTATCGTGGTTTCTGGTGCTGCAGTAGCATTAAAATCCAAACAAGATGAACAAAAAGCACTCGACGTTCAACGTAACATTTTAACTGTTGCTGGCTTAATGAAAGAAGATAATGCATCAGTAATTAAAGACACTTACAGCAAATTTATTGAACCACGTTTAGTTGATTTGCAAAGTGGTGATTACGTTCAAGCTTCAGCAGAAGAAATTAATAAATTTGAACCTAAAGATGCCGTTAAAGATCCCGCTAAAAGCCAAGCTATCCCAGCTGAGGCTGATAAAGCAGGAATTAAGGTTCGTGCAAACCAAGCGCGTGTTTATCTTGTAAAAGATGAACAAGGCAATGTAACCCAAGTGGTATTACCAATGTATGGCCGTGGTTTATGGTCAACCATGTATGGTTTTGTTTCTGTTGCACCAGATGCGAATACCATCAAAGGTATTACTTACTATGATCAAGGTGAAACAGCTGGTCTTGGGGGCGAAATTGCGAACCCACGTTGGCAAGCACAGTTCGTTGATAAAAAATTATTCGATGAACAAGGTAACCAAAAATTCAAAATCTATAAAGGTAGCTCTGCTGCAGATAAAGAGCACGGTGTAGATGGTTTATCAGGTGCAACTTTAACCAGTAATGGTGTTCAAGGTTCATTTGATTATTGGTTCAGCCAAAATGGCTTTGGTCCATTCTTAGCGAAATTTAAAGCAGGAGAAATCAAATAATGGCTGATGCAAAAGTAAACTTAAAAGGTCTTTTATTCGATCCTATTGTTAAAAATAACCCGATTGCCTTGCAAATTTTGGGTATCTGTTCTGCATTAGCGGTAACGACCCAATTACAAACCGCGATCGTTATGGCGATTGCGGTAAGTTTGGTAACCGGTTTCTCCAGTTTGTTCATTTCATTGATTCGCAACTATATTCCAAATAGTATCCGTATCATTGTGCAACTGGCGATTATCGCATCTTTAGTAATCTTAGTTGACCAAGTACTAAAAGCTTATGCTTATGGTTTATCTAAACAACTTTCTGTATTCGTTGGTCTTATCATTACAAACTGTATCGTAATGGGACGCGCAGAAGCGTTTGCGATGAAATCACCTCCGCTAGAAAGCTTTGTTGATGGTATCGGTAACGGTTTAGGTTATGGTGCGATCTTATTAATTGTTGCAACATTACGTGAACTAATTGGTTCTGGTCGTTTATTTGGTTTCCCTGTATTCCAAACAATTCAAGACGGTGGTTGGTATCAACCAAACGGTTTATTCCTTCTTGCACCAAGTGCGTTCTTTATTATCGGCTTCGTTATTTGGGGCTTAAGAACGTGGAAACCTGAGCAACAGGAGAAATAATCAATGGAACATTATATTAGCCTATTCGTGAAGGCGATCTTCATTGAAAACATGGCGCTCTCTTTCTTCTTAGGGATGTGTACTTTCCTTGCGGTTTCTAAGAAAGTTTCTACGGCATTTGGCCTTGGTGTTGCGGTAACAGTAGTACTTGGTATTGCGGTACCAGCGAACCAATTTGTGTATGAACATGTATTAAAAGATGGCGCTTTGGTAGAAGGTGTGAGCCTTGAGTTCTTAAACTTCATTACCTTTATCGGGATTATTGCGGGTCTTGTTCAATTACTTGAAATGACTTTAGATAAATTCTTCCCAGCACTTTATAACGCATTAGGTATCTTCCTTCCACTTATCGCCGTAAACTGTGCGATCTTTGGTGGTGTATCTTTTGCGGTACAACGTGAATACACTTTTGCAGAATCTGCAGTTTATGGTGTAGGTGCGGGGCTTGGTTGGATGTTAGCAATCGTTGCGCTTGCAGGCTTAACCGAAAAAATGAAATATGCCGATGTACCGGCAGGCTTAAAAGGATTAGGGATTACCTTTATCACTGCAGGCTTGATGGCGCTTGGCTTTATGTCATTCTCTGGTATTCAGTTATAAGGAGGCATAAATGAGCGAATCTTCAATTTTATTATTAGGTGTTGCGGCATTTACGGTTATCCTTTTAGTGCTCGTTGCGATTATTTTATTCGCTAAATCAAAATTAGTGGATTCTGGTGATATTACCATTTCTATTAATGATGATCCTGAAAAAGCGATCACTTTACCAGCTGGTGGCAAATTACTTGGCGCGTTAGCAAGTAAAGGTATTTTCGTTTCTTCTGCTTGTGGTGGCGGTGGCTCTTGTGGTCAATGTATTGTGAAAGTGAAAAGTGGCGGTGGTGAAATTCTCCCAACTGAACTTTCTCATATTAATAAACGTGAAGCAAAAGAAGGCTATCGTTTAGCTTGCCAAGTGAATGTAAAAGGCAATATGGACGTTGAACTTCCAGAAGAAATCTTCGGTGTGAAAAAATGGGAATGTACCGTTATTTCTAACGATAACAAAGCAACCTTCATCAAAGAGCTTAAATTAGCGATTCCTGAAGGCGAAGAAGTACCTTTCCGTGCGGGTGGTTATATCCAAATCGAAGCTGATCCACATACGGTTTACTATAAAGATTTTGATATTCCAGAAGAATACCACGAAGATTGGGACAAATACGATTTATGGCGTTATGTGTCTAAAGTGGACGAGCATATTATCCGTGCTTACTCAATGGCTTCATATCCAGAAGAGAAAGGCATCATTATGCTTAACGTGCGTATTGCAACGCCACCACCACGTCAACCTGATGTGCCTCCAGGTCAAATGTCTTCTTACATTTGGTCATTAAAACCAGGTGATAAAGTGACAATTTCTGGTCCGTTCGGTGAATTCTTTGCGAAAGAAACCGACAACGAAATGGTCTTCATCGGTGGTGGTGCGGGTATGGCGCCAATGCGTTCTCATATCTTTGACCAATTAAAACGTTTACACTCTAAACGTAAAATGTCATTCTGGTATGGTGCACGTTCTAAACGTGAAATGTTCTATGTGGAAGATTTTGATCAGCTTCAAGCAGAAAATCCGAACTTTACATGGCATGTGGCATTATCTGATCCGTTACCAGAAGATAACTGGACAGGTTACACCGGCTTTATTCACAACGTACTTTATGAAAACTACTTGAAAAATCATGAAGCACCAGAAGATTGTGAATACTATATGTGTGGACCTCCGGTGATGAACGCTGCGGTAATCAAAATGTTGAAAGACCTCGGTGTTGAAGATGAAAACATTTTATTAGATGACTTTGGTGGATGATTTTAGTTAATCAATTCATCATAAAAACTGACCGCACTTTGTGATGAAGTGCGGTCAAAATTTAAGGTATTTTTAGAAAATTTTCTATGATTACAGGTAAGTTTTGTTGAGTTTGCCGGTAATTCACAGATGTAGGAAATCCAGATGAAAAAATTAATAAGCGGTATCATGGCGGTGGCAATGGCATTAAGTCTTGCTGCCTGTCAAAAAGAAACAAAAGTTATCTCATTAAGTGGTAAAACAATGGGAACAACTTATCATGTTAAATACCTTGATGAAGGCTCAATGAAAGCAACATCTGAAAAGACGCATGAAGAAATTGAAGCTATCTTAAAAGATGTGAACGCGAAAATGTCCACTTACAAAAAAGATTCGGAACTGAGCCGTTTCAATCAAAATACCCAAGTGAACACACCGATTGAGATTTCAGCAGATTTTGCCAAAGTATTAGCCGAAGCGATTCGTTTAAATAAAGTGACTGAAGGTGCATTGGATGTAACTGTTGGTCCTGTCGTGAATTTATGGGGATTTGGTCCTGAAAAACGTCCGGAAAAACAACCTACACCAGAACAATTAGCTGAACGCCAAGCATGGGTTGGTATTGATAAAATTGCCCTCGATATGAGTGGTACAAAACCGACATTAAGCAAAGCACTTCCTCAAGTTTATATCGATTTGTCCTCGATTGCTAAAGGCTTTGGCGTTGATCAGGTGGCTGAAAAGTTAGAACAATTAAATGCTCAGAATTACATGGTTGAAATCGGCGGTGAAATTCGTGCGAAAGGAAAAAATATTGAAGGCAAACCTTGGCAGATCGCAATTGAAAAACCAACTACAACAGGTGAAAGAGCGGTTGAAGCTGTCATTGGATTAGACAATATGGGAATGGCAAGTTCTGGCGATTATCGTATTTACTTTGAAGAAAATGGTAAACGCTTTGCTCATGAAATTGATCCGAAAACAGGTTACCCAATTCAGCATCATTTAGCCTCAATTACGGTCCTTGCTCCAACCTCAATGACTGCAGATGGTTTATCAACAGGGTTATTTGTGCTGGGTGAAGACAAGGCGTTAGAAGTGGCAGAAAAAAATAATCTTGCCGTTTACTTAATTATTAAAACAGATAATGGTTTTGTCACAAAATCATCCTCTGCGTTCAAAAAATTAACAGAAACAAAAGAATAGTTATGCAAACTTTATTTTTTACTTTAATCGCTTTTGTCGCGATTATATTGTTGATGTCTATCGGATTTATTATCAAAAAACAAAGTTTAAAAGGCAGCTGCGGTGGTTTATCTACCCTTGGTATTGCCAAAGCTTGCGATTGTGATAAACCTTGCGACACGCTTCAATCAAAATTAGATGCGGGCGATGAACAAGCAAAAGCCGAATATGAGCAAAAATTTGCGAAAAAAGATGATGATTCGCAATTTTATGAAGTGAAATAACTTGCTCAAAAATGACCGCACTTTATGTGCAAAATAAACCTAACGGCAAAATTATTTTGCCGTTTTCTCATTCAATGACCAATGTGCTTCGCCTTAACCGAAGTTACGGGAGAACTATGTTAATTTCAAATACTTATAATCAACACTTTCCTCAACTTACACAAGAACAGCTTGCGAGAAATGCTACCAAAAAAGTGATTTGTGGTATGTCTGGCGGCGTGGATTCTTCTGTGTCAGCTTTTATTCTTCAACAGCAAGGCTATCAGGTGGAAGGCCTGTTTATGAAAAACTGGGAAGAAGATGATGATACGGATTACTGTACTGCCGCAGCTGATCTTGCAGACGCTCAGGCTGTATGTGATAAGTTGGAGATTAAACTACATAAAATTAATTTTGCTGCAGAATATTGGGATAATGTTTTTGAGCATTTTCTAACTGAATATAAAGCAGGGCGCACGCCTAACCCAGATATTCTGTGTAATAAAGAAATTAAATTTAAAGCATTTTTAGAATATGCAGCAGAAGATCTTGGTGCCCATTACATTGCAACAGGGCATTATGTACGTAGAGCCGGTGATGATGAAAATGCAAAATTATTACGTGGTCTAGATGCCAATAAAGATCAAAGTTATTTTCTTTATACCTTAAGCCATAAACAAGTAGGGCAAAGTTTATTCCCCATTGGTGAAATTGAGAAGCCGATTGTTCGCGCTATTGCTGAAGATCTTGGCTTAATTACGGCAAAGAAAAAAGACTCTACCGGTATTTGTTTTATTGGTGAGCGTAAATTTAAGGATTTCTTAGCGCGTTACTTACCGGCTCAACCTGGTGATATTCGTACTGTTGATGGTGAAATTATTGGTCGCCATGATGGTTTGATGTATCACACGTTGGGACAGCGTAAAGGATTAGGCATTGGTGGTTTAAAAAATGCGGGTGATGAGGCTTGGTACGTGGTAGATAAGGATGCAGAAAATAACGAACTTATTGTCGCTCAGGGGCATGACCATCCTCGTTTATTTTCAAAAGGTTTGATTGCTAGCCAATTACATTGGGTTGATCGCGAACCAATTCGAGAGTTATTACGTTGTACGGTGAAAACACGTTATCGCCAACAAGATATTCCTTGTGTGATTGAACCGATTGATGATGAAACTATTAGAGTGATTTTCGATGAACCTCAATCAGCCGTCACACCAGGACAATCTGCCGTATTTTACCTTGGTGAAATTTGTTTGGGCGGTGGGATTATCGAAGAACGGATTAAATAACCTAACAAAAAAGGCTTGGAAAACCAAGCCTTTTTTATTTTGCGAATTATTCGCCCAAACGCTCTTTAATACGAGCTGATTTACCTGAACGTTCACGTAAGTAGTAAAGTTTAGCTTTACGTACTGCACCTTTACGTTTAACAGCGATAGAATCTACAGCTGGAGAGTGAGTTTGGAATACACGCTCAACACCTACGCCGTTAGAAATTTTACGTAAAGTGAATGCTGAGTGCAAACCACGGTTACGAATTGCAATAACCACGCCTTCGA
>NZ_KV838032.1:0-7517 GCF_001838635.1 Haemophilus sp. HMSC71H05 | reverse complement strand
GCAAGATCTTTTTGTAAAAAAATGTAAATTTTTTATTGGTTGAAGATCTTTTAATCAAATCGTCTGAAAAACACTATTTTTATGGTGTTTTATTCTACGAATTCAGGCTTTCTGCAAATGTCTTTACTTTTCCCCAATCGGTATATTCAATTTCTTTGGTCGTATCTGTTTCGCCATTTGTAATTTTCATAATCAATTGGATCATGACACGATCAATCCATTTATAGCGCGGATATAACAATGCCCCTGCAAACACGCCAACTTTTTCCGGCGTCCATTTTATACGTTGAAGGAACTTACGCACATAGACATTTCCCTCTGGCGTATCTTTTCCTTCTTTTCTCGCTGTCAAATTTACACCAAAAAAGACTGCACTTTTTGCATTCAGCAATTCATGATGGCGTTCCACAAAATGGTATAACTGTTTATTAAAATGACCATAGCGAATGGATGCCCCAATAATCACCCGATCAAAAAATGGAAGATCCAGTTCCTCCGCTAACGGTGAAACCACTACTTCTCCTTCAAGATACTGAGCCATAAATTCAGCAATCTTTTTTGTTTGCCCATCGTGGCTTGAATATAAAATTAATGTTTTCATTATGCCTTCCAAAATGCCGGTGTGAAAAGCGCCAATAGTGTGAAGATTTCTAAACGTCCACACACCATCGCAATAGTCAGTATCCATTTAGCGCTATCTGGCATCGCCGTCATATTACTATTCACAGAACCTAATCCTGGACCAAGGTTATTAATACTTGCCAATACTGCATTAAAGGCATCAAAAGGTGCAACACCGCAGGCAATAACACTTAACAAACAAATAGTGAATACCAATAGATATGCAGAGAAAAAGGCCCAAATACTTCCAATCACACGTTCATCAAGAACATTTTTACCCCATTTAATTGGATACACTAAATTTGGGTGAACAAATCGTTTTAGCTCTCTTGCACCTTGAAGGTATAACACTAAAATCCGTGCAACACGCAAACCACCACCAACTGATCCCGCACAGCCTCCAATAAAAGAAGCAATAATTAATAACATTGGCACAAAAGAAGGCCACTCAGCGAAATTTGATGTGGTGTAGCCTGTTGTGGTTGAAATCGATACGGCTTGGAATACGACTTGCTCAAAATCTTGCCATGAGGAGTCAAAATATTGATGGCTTATCATCACCAATGTACAAACCACGATAAGCAAAATTTGAATACTCATAAAGAAGCGGAATTCTGGATCTTTTGTATAAATCTTCAAAATATTTTCTCGTCCTAAGGTCGAAAATGCTCTGAAGTGCAATGCGAAGTTACAAGCCGAAATCCACAAGAAAATGACCGTGATAAAATTAATCGCCGAACTATTAAAATAGCCGATACTGGCATCATGCGTAGAAAAGCCGCCAATAGATACGGTTGAGAAACTATGTGTAATCGCATCAAATGGTGTCATACCCGCTAGCCAGTAAGCCAAAGCACAAGACATGGTTAGAAAGAAATAAACAAACCACAGTGCCTTTGCTGTTTCCGCTATCCGTGGCTGAATTTTCTGATCTTTCATTGGACCTGACATTTCTGCACGGTATAACTGCATTCCTCCAATACCTAATAAAGGAATAATCGCAATCGCAAGTACGATGATCCCCATCCCGCCTAACCATTGTAGGAATTGACGATAAAACAGAATGGCTTTCGGTAAATTATCTAATCCTGTCATGACGGTGGCACCCGTGGTTGTTAGCCCAGAAAATGCTTCAAACACGGCGGAAGCCACTGTTAAATGAGGTGAATCAAATAATAGCAATGGCAAGGTTGCTAAACCGCCCAAAACGAACCAAAATGCCACCACAATTAAGAAACCATCACGAGACCGCAATTCTTGTTTATGGTGATGACAAGGCCACCAAAGCAACATGCCCACGGTTAAGCTTAATGCAAAAGCTTGCATAAACGCTTTACCGCCGCCATCGCCATAAATAAGCGCCACAAAGGCTGGAATCAGCATCGTGCCGGAAAAACACATGACCAAAATGCCGATAATCCGAATAATGGATAAAATATGCACAATATCTCGCTTAATTCATTTCTTCTAATTTCAACGTTCCTGCCGAACGCTCAATTAATGCTTGTTCAAAAGGTTTAATTTGATCTTCACTAATGCCTAACTGTAATGTAATCTGCACTTGAAAATCTTGCTGATAAATTTCAATTTGATGCTGTTCACATAAAATTTGGATCCAATTTAATTGTGCATAGTCACAATGAAGTTGGAATAACTGACGTTCGACTTTTCGTTCAGTTTCTAATAATTTTAAAGCTTGCTGCACACCATTTCCATAAGCACGAACTAAACCGCCAGTGCCTAATAAAATGCCACCATAATAACGAACAACAACGGCACTAATTTCACCAACTTGACTACCTAGCAAAGCAGATAGCATCGGTTTCCCTGCAGTACCTGCTGGCTCACCGTCATCGGAAAAGCCTAATTGTTGAGAATCCGTTGGCTTGCCGGCCACTGCCGCCCAACAATGATGGCGGGCATTAGGGTGCTGCGCTTTAATTTCTGCCCAAAAAGCTTTGGCTTGTTCAAGTCCTTCCGTATGTTGCAAATACGTGATAAATCGACTTTTCTTAATTTCTTCTTCAAAAACGACCGCACTTTTGGGGATAAGGTATTCAACCATGGAATATTATTCAAGTAAATTTGTTGCGTAGTTTATCATTGATAGCGGATTTATCGAAATTTCCCCATAATTATTGTATGATGTAGCTCAATTTCAATAAAACTAATGAATAACCATGACTGAAATTACTGTCGATAAAACCCTTGATACTGTTGGTTTACGTTGTCCTGAACCTGTAATGCTTGTGAGAAAAAACATTCGTCACATGAATGAAGGTGAAGTTCTGCTTATTTTAGCGGATGATCCTGCCACGACTCGCGATATTCCAAGCTTCTGCCAATTTATGGAACATACCCTTTTAGCGAGCGAAACCAAAGACACACCTTTTAAATACTGGGTGAAAAAAGGCCAATAAAAATGCGGCCATTATTGACCGCACTTTTGTTATTCTGCCGTATTACTCGAAACGGGGTAATACTGTTTCTGAAGAAATTCAGGCTTCAATAACGCAGAGGCATTCCACCACTCAATCACCAGCTCCTGGGGGCCTTCTGCATAAGATGCAATTTCATACACGTTATATACAAAATGAATCCCATCATGATCTAAATAGAAATTATCGGTCACTTCAAAAGCGTCTTTTGATGTAAATGCTTCCTCATCTTTTACCTCGCCATATCGAGTGTAACGTTCCCAAAGCAACTCTTTTAATTTAGCTTGCTGGTTTGGTTTAAAAACATCATCAAATGAAAGTAGTTTTTTTGTTTCTAAATCAACATTAAGATAATGGTAGCCACCAACTCCATGAGCCCCACCACCATAGCTGTAATAGTTTATTAAAAATACAGCAAGCTTACCTCTTTGATGATTAAATGCTAAATCTAAGGTTTCATCAATCCCCATTATCGGAGATTCCAACATTTCTTTTTTAGCTTCATCATATGCTTTTTGGTAATCTGCAACTAGCTGCTCACGGCTTCTTGGTTTACCATCAGCATTTTTTGAAATTTGCTCTAAAAGTAGTGTATCTAACCACTCAATATTCGTTTTTAGTGTAGAAATACTGTAATGAAGTTTACCTTCTACAGGTGCGTAGTCATCTTCTTTGGCCGATTTAGGGTATTTGATCGTTTCCTCTTTATCAAAAATCACATCATCTTGAGCAATAATTGCCGGAATAACCTTCTCAGCCTTCTCTTTTTCAGCTTTTAATTGCGTATTTTCTGCCGTCAGTTGCGCAATTGTCTGTGTTTGTTGCTCAATCGTTGCTTTCGCTTCTTTATCTTCGCAACCGGTTACCGTAAAAAGTGCGGTAAAAATTAAGGCTGAAATGAATGTCTTTTTCATGTATTACCTATAAATCAAATGTGTCTTTATCACGTAGAATATGATCATTGCCTTTACGGCGTAAAAAGCCGGTACGATCAAAATATTCCATCAATTGCACTGTCAGTTTTCGACCAAAATTAAGCTTATCACGTAATTCATTTACGGCAACTTTACCTTCTTCGCCTGCCATTTCCTTAATTAAGCGAGCATAAGCATAAATGCTCTCTGTCAGGAAAAAACGATCTTTTACAATTGGCGTGAGGTAACCTAGCTTACCCGCTTTATACATAAAGTTACGCATAGCACTTTCATCTTGTGCCAATGCCGTTGCCATATCACGCACCCAAATGGCTTGTCCATGCGCCTTTTCAAATTCTGCTAACACCGCTTTCCATAATGTTTGCTCTTCAGCTGAAAATTGGATTTTGTGTGAAGGCAAATGTAACCAACCGCGGGTTTGCTGCAATTGACCTTCATCAAGCATTTCTTCAATGAAATGATAAATCAGATTTTCTGGTTGGTTTAAAGTCGCAATACGGTATAAACGGGCTTTACTCAAACCAAGCTGATCATTATGTTGCTCATGATAGGTAGCAAGTGCGGTCAAAATTTGCTGCGTTTTTTCACGTTGATAATCACGATTAAAACACCAATTTTGGAAACGAATATCACCGTTTTCAGCCAACGCTTCTGCCAGTTGATTTTCAGTTAGCTGCTCACTCCACATTAGCGCTTTAGCTGAAACCGACTCTTTTTGTAAGGTTAATCCGATGCGTTGTGTGGCGGTTTGAGCCTGATTAAGTTTAGCCAAGAACGCTAAACGAGCCTCTGTACGCTTATAACGTTTTGGTGAGTGAATTTCGAGTACCTTCGCCCCACCAATTAATACTTTTGCATCGCCACTACGTAAAATTAATTTATCCCCGAATGCCAAAAATAATGGCTGTTCTAAAATAACTTCTGCCAAAGTGCGGTCATTTTTCATTGCATTTTTGCTTTCAAGCAAGGTGAGCTTACCCGTCGTACGGCTTGCTGCATGATAAATGTGCACAGGCTGACTGTCTTTCAAATTCACTTCAGGTGTAATTTCAATGGTAATACGATCTGTTGGCTCAAGTGGTTCTGAGGCTAACAACCAATCGCCGCGTTGCATTGGAATACGATCTAAATCAACGTTTAAATTGAGCGCTAAGCGTTGGCCAGCCAAGCCTTTTTCACTCGGCGTATTCTGAGCATGAATATTCTTAACACGAACCTTTTGTCCTGTAGAAAGGAAGAGTTCATCATCAATGGCCACCGTTCCCGCAAATGCTGTGCCCGTTACCACTGTCCCCGCCCCTTTCACGCTAAAGACACGGTCGATAGCATAACGAAACGGTTTATTTATTTCGACTAATTCCGGTAAATTGGCTAAATAATCACGTAACGCATCAATTCCTAAGCCCGTTTGTGCCGATGTAATAAAATAATGAGATTCAGCTAAGAATGGATAATCTGTCTGAATTTGTATTTTTAGTGCCTCGATTTGCTCATTTGTTGCTCGGTCAGCCTTGGTAATCACTACCATGATTTCAGTAAATTGAAGCTGACGCAAAATCGCTAAGTGTTCTTTAGTTTGTGCGGCAATCCCTCCATCGGCTGCAACAATAAGCATGGCATAATGTACACCACCAAGCCCGGCCAACATGTTGGCGAGAAACTTTTCATGGCCAGGTACATCAATAAACCCAAGCACTTTCTCTTTTAAAGGCAAATAGGCATAGCCTAAATCAATGGTCATGCCACGTTTTTTTTCTTCCGGCAAATGGGCGGTATTCGTACCTGTCAGTGCTTTTAAAAGGGCTGTTTTACCATGATCGACGTGCCCTGATGTAACTATGATCATAATTTTTCCACCGTATCTAATAATGCCTTAAAGTCAGCCACGCTACGTAAATCTAACCAAATCTTTCCTTTCTCAACACGGCCAATTATCGGCTGTTCTAACGCTTTGAATATTGCTAAAAGTGCGGTCAATTTTGCCTCTGTTTTTTCAGCTATCGTTACCGCAATCGAAGGAATCGTCGCCATCGGTTGAGATCCACTCCCAATCTGAGCAAAACTTTCTTCAATCTCAACCTGGTAATCTTTTAAACGATTTGCTAAACAGGTTTTAAGTTGTTCGGCTTTTTCTTTTAATACATCCATTGATTGAGTGAGCAAATGCAAAGTTGGCAACGTTTCTGTGAGTTTTTCGGGGTGGAGATAAAGACGTAATGTTGCCTCAAGCCCGGCTAAAATCACTTTATCACAACGCAACACGCGCTTTAATGGGTGAGCTTGTAACTGAGCAATCCACTCTTTTTTACCGACGATAATACCGGCTTGTGTTCCACCCAATAATTTATCGCCTGAAAATGACACCAAGTTTACGCCTTGTGTGACTTTTTCTTGTACCGTCGGCTCATTCGGTAAATGATATTGGCTTAGATCAATCAATGCACCGCTACCAAGATCCGTAATCACTGGAATATCAAATTCTCGTCCTAGCTCAACCAACTCTTGTTCTGAAACTGAAGCGGTAAATCCACTAATATGATAGTTACTGCAATGTACTTTCATTAAGAAAGCCGTGTTTTCATTGATTGCTTGACGGTAATCTTTCAAATGTGTGCGGTTTGTAGTTCCGACTTCAACAAGTTTACAGCCTGCTTGAGCCATAATGTCAGGGATGCGAAATGCACCACCGATTTCAATTAACTCACCTCGAGAAATAATCACTTCTTTATCTTTTGCAAAAGTAGCTAACATCAAGAGTACGGCTGCCGCATTATTATTCACAATACAGGCAGCTTCTGCACCGGTGAGTTGTGCAAGTAGTTCACTAATATAATTATCTCGATGACTGCGTTTGCCTTCTTCCAAATCATATTCTAGTGCAACATTACCTTTCATCGCATGAAGTGCCGCTTGTTGTGCACTTTCTGACCATAATGCTCGCCCTAAATTTGTATGTAATACTGTGCCTGTTAAATTATGAACTGATTTAATTTGTACATGATTTTGCTGAGTCAATCGCTCTTGTAAATAATGTAACGTACTTAGGTGATCGGCAAAAAAGTGCGGTAAATTTTGATGCTCTTTGATAAACTCGCGTCCTTCAGACAATAATTGGCGCAATTCACGTACAACGGCTGAATGACCAAATTCAGTTAAAAGCATTTCACCTTCTGGTGTTTTTAAAAATTTATCTACCGAAGGAAGTTGTTGAAAAAGTGCGGTCATTTTTAATTCCTATTTCAAAATGGCGTTGAATTGCGAACTAATTTACGCTAAAGTAACCGCAATTTCAATAACGGAAGGTCGTCATCTCCGGTGAGGTGGCAGGACTTCAAATCCTGTTGGGGACGCCAGCGTTCCCGGGTGGGTTCAACTCCCATGACCTTCCGCCACTCTTTTCTTCCAAAGAATATTCTCTCCCTAACATTCACATTTTTAATTTGAACTTTCATTATAATTTCACTGAATTTTAGGCAAACAAAAAGGCGCATCTTTCGATACGCCTTCTTAATCTAACTTGTTA
>NZ_KV838031.1:0-1236 GCF_001838635.1 Haemophilus sp. HMSC71H05 | reverse complement strand
ATCTTTCGATACGCCTTCTTAATCTAACTTGTTACAGTTAATACATCAATTATTTGATGATTTTCGCAACAACGCCAGCACCTACTGTACGTCCACCTTCACGGATTGCGAAACGTAAACCTTGGTCCATCGCGATTGGGTGGATTAAGCTTACTGTCATTTTGATGTTATCACCAGGCATTACCATTTCCACGCCTTCTGGTAACTCGATTGTACCAGTTACGTCAGTTGTACGGAAATAGAATTGTGGACGGTAACCTTTGAAGAATGGAGTGTGACGACCACCTTCATCTTTTGATAATACGTAAACTTCTGATTCGAAATCAGTGTGTGGAGTGATTGAACCTGGTTTCGCTAATACTTGACCACGTTCGATTTCTTCACGTTTTGTACCACGTAATAATGCACCGATGTTTTCACCTGCACGACCTTCGTCAAGTAATTTACGGAACATTTCAACACCAGTTACTGTTGTTTTCGCTGTTGGTTTGATACCAACGATTTCAACTTCATCACCAGTGCGGATGATACCACGCTCAACACGACCTGTTACTACTGTACCACGACCTGAAATTGAGAACACGTCTTCGATTGGAAGAAGGAACGGTTGGTCAATTGCACGCTCTGGTTCAGGAATGTAAGTATCTAAGTGGTTTGCTAACTCAAGGATTTTTTCTTCCCATTCTGCAACGCCGTTTAATGCTTGTAACGCAGAACCACGTACGATTGGAGTATCGTCACCTGGGAAATCATATTGAGAAAGAAGTTCACGAACTTCCATTTCTACTAATTCTAATAACTCTTCGTCATCTACCATGTCGCATTTGTTTAAGAATACGATGATGTAAGGTACACCTACTTGGCGACCTAATAAGATGTGCTCACGAGTTTGTGGCATAGGACCATCTGTCGCTGCTACTACTAAAATAGCACCGTCCATTTGCGCCGCACCGGTAATCATGTTTTTAACATAGTCCGCGTGTCCTGGGCAGTCAACGTGTGCGTAGTGACGAGTCGGAGTATCGTATTCAACGTGTGAAGTGTTGATGGTGATACCACGCGCTTTTTCTTCTGGCGCGTTATCGATTTGGTCGAATGCACGAGCTGCACCACCGTAGTGTTTTGCTAATACGGTTGTGATTGCTGCTGTTAAAGTTGTTTTACCGTGGTCAACGTGGCCGATTGTACCCACGTTTACGTGCGGTTTTGTACGTTCAAATTTTTCTTTAGACATTT
>NZ_KV838030.1:0-225 GCF_001838635.1 Haemophilus sp. HMSC71H05 | reverse complement strand
TTTCAGCTTGTTTCCTGGTTGTTAAAGAACAGAAGATAATAAAGTTATCTTTATTTGGCGTCCCCACGGGGATTCGAACCCCGGTTACCGCCGTGAAAGGGCGATGTCCTAGGCCTCTAGACGATGGGGACAACAAATAAAGATACTCTATCTTACATTTTGCTTACGCACTTTTCTCTCTTCATTCATTTTCTACAATATATCAATCAATCTGTGTGGACACTT
>NZ_KV838029.1:0-20696 GCF_001838635.1 Haemophilus sp. HMSC71H05 | reverse complement strand
TGCTTTATCTTCAGCCGCATCTTTCACTTCAGCAACTTTGTCTTCAGCTGCATCTTTTAGCTCTGCTGCTTTATCTGCCGCTTCATCTGTAGCTTCTGAAACTGTTTTTTTCACTTCTGATGCTTTATCTTCGACGGCTCTTTTTACTTCAGAAAATTTGTCATCGATTGCTTTTTTCATTTCAGCAGCTTTATCATCGATTGCTTCTTTTGCTTCAGAAACTGCTTTTCTTACTTCAGATACTTTATCTTCAGTTACATCTTTCACTTCAGTAGCTTTGTCTTCAACCACTTCTTTTGCCTCAGACGCTTTATGTGTCACAGCATCTTTAATATAGTTAGCCGCTGCAAATAATGCATCTTTAACTTGTGTTGCAGCATTCACTGTCGTATCTTTTACTTCAGTTGCTTTATCTTCGATTTTATTGTTCATAGCTACTCTCCTTGTGTCATTATGATGGCTTAATTTAAGCTATTCATTTATAGCTCATTTTCAGTCTATCAAAAAAATTTTAAAAAAACACCTAAAAATACACATTTTTAGGTGTTGCTTATTTTTGACTGCTTTTAAAAAGTAAATCATATAAACTTTGTTTTTCGTATTTTAGCCATTCTATTTTGGATAATGGAAAGCTTCAATGGTGCCTTTTTCACCATTCCACTCAATTTGAACAATCGTTGAAGGGTAAAAACTAATTGGATTTCGCTTACCGTAAAGCTCTGAAACAATACTGCCTACTAAAGGTAAATGAGAAACGAGTAAAACACTTTCAGTACCTTCTTCTTGCAAAACAGATAGATAATCAGCTACCAATGTAGCATTACCATAAGGTGTAATCCCACTCCAAATTTCAATATCATTAAGCGTGTTACCTAAGGCTGAATTTACAAGCTCAAACGTTTCTTGTGCTCTTACATAAGGACTGACAATCACTTTCTGAACTGAAAGTGCGGTTGAATTTAGATGGTTTTTAAGCCATTGACCTTGTAATATTGATTGTTTGCGTCCATAGTCGGTTAAATGCCGAGCCTCGTCTGATGAAGAGACAACTTCAGCTTCTCCATGACGCATAATAAAAATTTTCATGTCTTTGCTTTCCTAAAAATAATAAAAGATAAATTTTATGGATCAAAAATGGGGGCAAGCCCCCACTTTATTAATTCGCTTTCACTGCTTCTGCAATTTCTTCTGCACATTGTTTTGCAAGTACACCGTCTTCACATTCGACCATGACGCGAATAAGAGGCTCAGTACCAGACTTACGCAGTAAAATTCGACCTTTGCCTTCTAAACGTTTTTCCACATCTGCAGCTACCGCTTTTACCGCTTCACTTTCTAATGGATTATCACCACCAGCAAAACGAACATTAATGAGTACTTGAGGGAATAATTTCACCGCACTTGCAAGCTCGTTTAAAGATAAACGATGTTGAACCATTGCACTTAATACAGCTAGTGATGCAATAATACCATCACCTGTCGTATTTTTATCAGCAATAATGATATGGCCTGAGTTTTCTCCGCCTAGCGTCCAGCTATGTTCTACCATTTTTTCTAACACATAACGGTCGCCAACGTTAGCTCGCACAAAAGGTACACCTAACATTTTTAACGCAATCTCTAAGCTCATATTACTCATTAATGTGCCCACTACGCCACCTTTTAGCTGACCTGAACGTAAAGCTTCACGAGCAATAATGAAAAGGATTTGGTCACCATCTACTTTATTACCTAAGTGATCCACCATCATAATACGGTCACCATCACCATCATAAGCGAGACCAACATCTGCTTTAGTTTCAAGCACTTTTTCCTGTAACGCTTTTACATCGGTTGCACCACATTTTTCATTGATATTGATTCCGTTTGGATCAGTACCAATTTCAATCACTTCCGCACCTAACTCACGTAATACATTTGGCGCAATATGATAGGTCGCACCATTTGCGCAATCTACCACAATTTTATAACCATCTAAACCTAAATGAGCAGGGAAAGTGCTTTTACAAAATTCAATATAACGTCCTGCGGCATCACTGATACGGCTTGCTTTACCTAAATCAGCAGACTCCACACAATCCATTGGCTGATCAAGCATGGTTTCAATCGCTTCTTCAATATCATCTGGTAATTTTGTGCCTTGTGAAGAGAAGAATTTAATCCCGTTATCATAATAAGGGTTATGTGATGCCGAAATGACAATTCCCGCTTCTAAACGGAAAGTGCGGGTTAAATACGCCACGGCAGGTGTTGGCATTGGACCGGTAAATGCAGCAGTTAAGCCCGCTGCTGCTAAGCCGGCTTCAAGTGCTGACTCCAACATATAACCAGAAATACGAGTATCTTTCCCAATTAATACCGTACGAGAACCTTGAGAGGCTAAAACCTTACCTGCTGCCCAACCTAATTTCAATGCGAAATCAGGTGTGATTGGATATGTACCTACTTTTCCACGTACACCATCAGTACCAAAATATTTACGATTTGCCATGTTTATTCCTTATTAAATTTGAATAATGATGTTGCAGAAATCATTTATTCTACAACATATAAAATCTGTTAGTTTTTTACGCTTGTTGCGTTGCCTGCCATACCTTCAAGGCATCTGCCGTTGCAGCTACATCATGTACACGCAAAATTGTCGCACCATTTTGAGCCGCAATTAATGCCCCGGCTACACTTCCTACAACACGTTCAGTCACGGGCTTATCTAATACAGCACCAATCATCGATTTACGTGAAAGCCCTGCTAAAACAGGATATCCGCTTTCACAGAAGTGAGCCAACTGTTGTAAAAGCTTGTAGTTATGCTGTACTGTTTTACCAAAACCAAACCCCATATCCCAAATAATATTTTCTTTGGCAATGCCTGCTGTTAAACAAGCTTGAGTTCTATCAGTTAAAAACTGATAAACATCTTGAACCACATCATCGTAATGTGGATTAGTTTGCATTGTACGAGGTTGTCCTTGCATGTGCATAATACAAGTGGGTAAATTCAACTGTCCTGCTATTTCGAGTGCGCCAGGTTCACGTAGAGCACGAATATCATTGATTAAATCCATGCCGACCTTCGCCGCTTCTTGCATTACCACAGCTTTAGAAGTATCAACTGAAATCCAACAATCAAAACGCTTTTTTACCGCTTCAACCAAAGGTATCACACGTTGCAATTCTTCAGCTTCAGACACTTCTTCCGCCATTGGACGAGTTGATTCACCGCCAATATCAATAATTGTTGCACCTTCTTTCAGCATTTTTTCAACTTGAAATAATGCTTTGTCTAGACTGAAAAACTGCCCGCTATCAGAAAACGAATCAGGTGTAAAATTCAAAATTCCCATAATTTGAGGGAATGATAAATCTAGACATTTGTTGTTAGCATAAAGTTTCATAAAGTACGGTCAATTTTTAAATCAAATTCGAAAGGTTAGATTATAACGGAATATAGTCATGAAAAGAATGAAATAATAAATAAAAAAGCCTTCCAAATTAGGAAGGCTTTATTTTTATGCTTCAGGATCTTCTGAATGATTAACCGCACTTTCAGTTTTCTCTTCTTGCGGTTTTGCTGTTGGTTTCGTGTCTTTGTTATCTTCCCAACCAGATGGTGGTGTAACAGGCTCACGATTCATCAATTGCTTGATTTGTTCTTCTTCAATGGTTTCATATTTCACTAACGCATCTTTCATGGCGTGAAGAATATCCATATTGTCGATCAAAATCTGTCTTGCTCTCGCATAGTTACGATTTACAATCGCACGAACTTCTTCATCAATTGCATGTGCTGTTTCGTCAGACATATGTTTTGCTTTCGCCATTGAGCGCCCTAAGAATACTTCGCCTTCATCTTCAGTATAAAGAATCGGACCGAGTTTATCTGAGAAGCCCCATTGGGTCACCATATTACGTGCAATATTGGTTGCCACTTTAATATCGTTGGATGCACCGGTAGAAATATTTTCTTCACCGTAAATCAAATCTTCAGCTAAGCGTCCTGCATATAGTGTGGAAAGTTTACTTTCTAATTGTTTTTGGCTGATACTAATTTGATCGCCTTCAGGTAAGAAGAAAGTTACACCTAATGCACGACCACGAGGAATAATCGTCACTTTATGAACAGGATCATGTTCAGGTACTAAGTAACCCACAATGGCGTGACCTGCTTCATGGTATGCTGTCGATTCTTTTTGTTTATCCGTCATGATCATGGTACGGCGTTCAGGCCCCATATTGATCTTATCTTTGGCTTTTTCAAACTCAAGCATCGATACAGTACGTTTATTGCTACGTGCAGCAAATAATGCCGCTTCATTTACTAAGTTCGCTAAATCTGCACCTGAATAACCGGGTGTACCACGAGCCAGTGTCATGGCATCTACATCATCAGCGACAGGCACTTTACGCATGTGAACTTTTAAAATTTGCTCACGACCTTTCACATCCGGTAAACCCACAACGACTTGACGGTCAAAACGTCCTGGACGTGTTAATGCTGGGTCAAGTACATCTGGACGGTTAGTTGCTGCAATAACGATTACGCCTTCGTTACCACCGAAACCATCCATTTCAACTAACATTTGATTAAGAGTTTGTTCACGCTCATCGTGTCCACCACCTAAGCCGGCACCACGTTGACGACCTACCGCATCAATTTCATCAATAAAGATTAAGCATGGTGCATTTTTCTTCGCTTGCTCAAACATATCACGTACACGAGAAGCACCAACCCCCACAAACATCTCTACAAAGTCAGAACCTGAAATGGTAAAGAAAGGCACTTTTGCTTCACCCGCAATAGCTTTTGCTAATAAGGTTTTACCTGTACCTGGAGGGCCTACCATTAAAATCCCTTTTGGAATTTTACCACCAAGGTTTTGGAATTTTTTAGGTTCACGCAAGAAATCAACTACTTCACCGACTTCTTCTTTTGCCTCGTCGCAACCTGCAACATCCGCAAAAGTCACTTTGATTTGATCTTGGTTCAGCATTTTAGCGCGGCTTTTACCAAAACTCATGGCCTTACCACCGCCACCTTGCATTTGACGCATGAAGAAAATCCATACCCCTACAAGGAATAACATTGGGAACCACGAAATTAAAATTTGTGATAATAAACTGCGTTTTTCAAAAGGCGTACCTTCGATTTTAACTTTTTTATTTAGTAAGTCATCTAAGAGCTTTTTATCTTCCAACGGTGGCATGACGGTCATATATTTAGAACCATCATTTTTGGTCACAGTGATTTCATTCGCATCAAAACGCGCTTCTTTCACTTGACTATTACTCACATCATACACAAAAGTTGTGTAATCTGTTGAGTCACTCACGCCATTAGAATTAAAACTTTGGTAAGCTGTCATCATGACAATTGCTACCACAACCCATAGAACTAGATTTTTGACCATATCGTTCAAGGTTTAACCTGCCTTTCTTAAGTTAATTAAAATAAAACGAGATACTATCTCATCCGTGACACAATGAAAAGCTATCAAAGCAATTATTCGCCTTTATAACCACTCGCTACAATATAAACTTCGCGAGAACGCCCACGAGAGGCCTCTGGCTTACGTACTTTTACGACACTAAAGAGTGAACGAATTTCACGCAAATACTCATCGAAGCCTTCTCCCTGGAATACTTTGACCACAAAACTGCCTTTTTTCGCCAAAACTTGCTTACACATATCTAAAGCCAGTTCCACTAAATACATTGCTCGCGGAATATCAACCGATGGCATACCACTAAAATTCGGTGCCATATCGGACATCACTACATCAACTTTAGCTTCCCCAACACGTTCTAATAATGCATTCAACACATTTTCATCACGGAAATCACCTTGTAAAAAATCAACGCCGACAATTGGATTCATGTCCAAAATATCGCACGCAATGATTCTTCCCTTTCCACCAATTTGGCTCACAACATACTGTGACCAACCACCTGGTGCGGCACCGAGATCCACCACTGTCATTCCCGGTTTAAACAATTTATCCGTTTGTTGAATTTCATCTAACTTAAAGTAAGCACGTGAGCGTAATTTTTGTTTATGTGCTTTCTGAACAAACGGATCTTTAAAATGTTCGTTTAGCCAACGAGAAGAACTCGCCGAACGTTTTTTCTTTCCCATAATCTCTTTCTTTTGTACTATTTTTTGTAGTAGTTTCGTCTATATTTGGGTACAATCTGCCAAATTCAAGGCTAGACTTACCAAAAAGTGCTGAAAAACCACGTTTTTTCTGACCGCTCTTTTCGGTCTTTTTTTGACTCATATTCATCTATTTAAAGGATTCCTTATGACAATATTATCAACAAAACAAAAACAATTTTTAAAAGGACTCGCTCATCACCTTAGCCCTGTCGTCATGCTTGGAGGTAACGGCTTAACCGAAGGTGTATTAGCCGAAATCGATAATGCGTTAAATCATCACGAATTAATCAAAGTAAAAATTGCTGGCGCAGATCGCGAAACCAAACAATTAATTATTGATGCGATTGTTCGTGAAACCAAATCATCTAACGTTCAAACCATCGGACATATTTTGGTGCTTTATCGACCAAGCGAGGAAGGTAAAATCCAGCTACCTCGTAAATAATTGTTATCCCCTCAATTTGAGGGGATGTTTTTTTAGATGTAATTTACTTCAATAATCTCGAACTCAACCGTTCCACCTGGTGTGGTAATATTTACGGTATCATCCAACTCTTTCCCTACCAAGCCACGAGCAATCGGTGAATTCACAGAAATCAAACCTGATTTAATATCTGCCTCATCATCGCCCACAATTTGGTAAGTGACTTCTTCATCAGTATCGGTATTCACTAATACAACTGTCGCACCAAAAATAACTTTTCCGTTATTTGGTAATTTAGTGACATCGATAACCTGACAATTTGCAAGTTTGCTTTCAATTTCTTGAATACGCCCTTCGCAAAAACCTTGTTGTTCACGCGCAGCGTGATATTCTGCATTTTCTTTTAAGTCACCATGCTCACGTGCTTCAGCAATCGCCTTGATAATTTCAGGGCGACGCTCATTCTTTAAGAAATCTAATTCTTGACGTAATAGCTCCGCACCGCGCACGGTCATTGGAATTTGTTTCATTCTTTTTCCTTGAAATTTGGTAAAAACAAAACCACGACAACGTCTTGCAACCTTGCCGCAGTCAATGAAAAATAAAAAATGATTTACTCTATTGAGTTCGGAGCTTATTATTATTCGTCTTGAGAAAAATAGCAACCATAACAGAACTAAAAATGACTAAAAAATCTTCTATTTCGACCGCACTTAAAGCGGCACTTATCACACTCGGCTTTTCTTTTTCCTCTATGGCTGAAGTTAATGTGGCTTCTATTACCCAATACCTACCTGAAGGTGCTTCTGCCAGTATCATTGCCAAAAACCTCAATAAAGATCAAATTATCGCAGACTACAATGGTTCAACGTTTATGTTGCCTGCCAGTACACAAAAAGTTTTCACAGCCGTTGCTGCTAAATTAGTATTAGGTGATGCCTTCCAATTTGAAACCTCACTTTTAAGTAACGGAAAAATTCAGAATAATGTTTTAGAAGGCGATCTTGTTGTGCAATTTACTGGCGATCCCGATCTGACCAGCGGACAACTTTATAGCCTATTAGCTAATTTAAAAAACCAAGGCATTCAGAAAATCAATGGAGATCTTATTTTAGATACCTCTGTATTTGCTAGCCATGATCGTGGGTTAGGTTGGATTTGGAACGATCTTACAATGTGCTTTAACTCCCCTCCTGCTGCAGCAAATATCGATAATAACTGCTTCTATGCCGAGCTGGATGCAAATCAACCTGTAGGTGAAACAGTCAAAATTAACGTTCCCGCTCAATTCCCTATTCAAGTTTTTGGGCAAGTTTATATTGTGGATCAGCAAGAAGCCGGTTATTGCCAGTTAGACGTCGTTGTCCATGACAATAACCGCTATCAAGTAAAAGGCTGTATTGCACGCCAAACTAAACCATTTGGGCTTAGCTTCGCCGTGCAAGATCCAGATGCCTACGCGGCTGCCATTATTCAACGTCAATTAAAACGTCTTGGTATTGAATTTACCGGTCAGGTAAAACAACCTCAAAAACCACAGCAAGGACAAAAACTCGCCCAGCATTTATCTAAACCGTTACCTGAGCTATTGAAAAAAATGATGAAAAAATCGGATAACCAAATTGCCGATGCTTTATTTAGAGCGGTAGCCTACAACTACTATAAACGCCCTGCTTCATTCCAATTAGGCACATTAGCAGTGAAATCCGTATTGCAAAAACAAGGCATTAAATTTGGTAACAGCATCCTAGCTGATGGTTCGGGTCTTTCTCGTCATAATTTAGTTGCACCGAAAACCATGCTTTCAGTCTTGGAATACATCGCCAAAAACGAAGATAAATTACACTTAATGGAAACTTTCCCAATTGCAGGTGTGGATGGCACAATCAGTGGGCGTGGTAGCTTAATTAATCCACCACTGGTAAAAAACGTCATTGCTAAAACTGGCTCATTGAAAGGGGTATATAACCTTGCCGGTTTTATGACCAATGCACGTGGTGAAAAAGTGGCTTTCGTTCAATTTATCAATGGCTATTCAACTGGTGATTTAGAAAGTAAGACAAAACGAGCACCACTTGTGCAATTTGAAAGTACGCTTTATAACGATCTTTATAAAGACTAAAACGCATAAAAAAATGACCGCACTTTGAATACATCAAGTGCGGTCATTTTTCTTTCTATTTAATCAAAAAGAAAAAGCACTAAATTCTCATTGAATTAGTGCTTTTTTACGCTCTTAAATATGCTTAACCTTCATTATGGATTTCAAGGTTGCTTGCATCTTTTTCCCGTTTTTTCTTTGCCGAATCACTACGTTGAGAAGCGATGCTATCAAGGTATTCTGGAGTGATATCACCCGTAATATATTCACCAGTAAAGACTGAACAATCAAAGCCTTGAATAGCTGGGTTTTCTTGGCGTACTGATTCTGTCAGCGCTTTAAGATCTTGGAAAACTAATTTATCTACGCCAATCAATTTCGCAATTTCATCAACATTACGGCCATAGGCAATAAGTTCTTGTTTTGTAGGCATATCAATACCGTACACATTCGGATAACGAATTTCTGGTGCCGCAGATGCAAAGTAAATTTTCTTCGCACCAGCCGCTCTAGCCATAGTCACGATTTGTTCAGATGTTGTACCACGAACAATAGAATCATCGACTAATAACACATTTTTGTCTTTAAATTCTGCTTTAATCGTATTGAGCTTGCGACGGACTGAACTAATACGTTGTGCTTGGCCAGGCATAATAAATGTACGGCCAACATAGCGGTTTTTCACAAAACCTTGACGATAAGGTTTGCCTAAGATTTTCGCAATCTGTAAAGCAATATCTGTTGAAGTCTCTGGTACTGGAATCACTACATCAATGTTATCTGCTTCATCCGCCCATTCTTTTGCAATTTTTTTACCTAAATGTTCGCCCATGTGAACTCGTGCGGCATAAACAGACACGCCGTCTATTGTTGAATCAGGACGAGCAAAGTACACGTATTCAAAAATACATGGATTTAAGACCGCACTTTCTGCGCATTGCTCAGCATAGAGTTGGCCATCAAAGGTTACATAAATCGCTTCACCTGGCGCAACATCACGCACTAATTCAAAACCTGCTACGTCTAATGCCACACTTTCAGAGGCAAACATATATTCTACAAAGCCGTTTTCTTCTCGTTTACCTAACACGAGTGGACGAATACCAAACGGATCCCGAAATGCTACCATGCCATGTCCAATAATCATCGCTAAGCATGCATAAGCACCACGGATATCTTTGTGTGTCGCACGAATTGCATTAAAAATATCTTGCGGATCGAGATGGTATTTATTCACTCTATCTAAATGATTTGCAAGAATATTGAGAAGAAGTTCTGAATCCGAATTAGTATTTATGTGACGACGTGCTTCTTTAAATAATTTATCTTTTAATTCGTCTGAATTGGTTAAGTTGCCATTGTGAACAAGGCTTAAACCATAAGGTGAGTTAACATAGAAAGGCTGCGCTTCAGATACACTTGAACTGCCAGCGGTTGGATAACGTACATGTCCGAGGCCTGCATGACCTTGTAAACGTAACATATGTTCTTGTCTGAATACATCGCTTACAAGACCATTAGCCTTACGCAAACGAAAGCGGTTTTCATCATCGATTGTGACAATCCCCGCCGCATCTTGACCTCGATGCTGTAATAACGTTAATGCTGCATAAATGGATTCATTAACCGGATTTTGGCTAACGATACCGACAATTCCACACATACTGATTGACTACCTTATTGTTTAAAAGTTGAGTTTAAAAAACTAGAACTTGCTTGTAGTTGTTGGAAGAACCATTCAATAATGAAGCCGAAATGAGGAATTAATTTTGATTCTTTCCACCAATCGGTTTGTTCAAAGTTAGTGAAGGTATCCAAGAAGAATAAGATCGCAGCAACGATTAACGCCCCACGAATTAAGCCAAATGCCGCACCAAGAACACGATCTGTTCCGGTAAGTCCTGTTTTATCCACTAATTGGCTAATCACATAATTAACAATGCCACCTACAATTAAAGTTAAAACAAATAAAATGCCGATTGCTGTGCCGTTACGCACATAGTCAGATTCGATTTGAGTAAGATAAGTGGCGAGATAAGGATAAAATTGGCTAGCGACAATAAATGCAACGACCCAACTTGCAAGGGACATCACCTCTCGCACAAACCCTCGTAATAAACTCACGATAATCGAAAATGCGATGATGCCAATGATAATGTAATCAATCATTAAATAGTCTCTCAATTAAAAAGGGCCGCCATTGCGACCGCAGTATTTTACATAAAAAACAACAAAAGGAAAACGTTTGCGTCAATTAAATTTGAAGCCATTGACTAGATTTCCTGCCAAAATGCTTTGTCTAATTTTTGCTGTGCCTTTTGTAGTACTTCTGCCAAGTGCTGATATGTCGGTTTATCTTGCACGGTTGGCAAACTTTCATGTTGTTTTCTTAAACGTTCACTAATCTCATAAAACCACTGAGAACTTTGCGGTTCTAACGGTGATTTTGCACGTTTTCCCAACCAGTATAAGCCTTGTAATGGCATCACTAACGCACAAAGTGCGGTCAAAATAGCAATCGCTAATGCAGTAAGATCCGTCTTGGCATAAAGCTGTTGCCAAACCACCGAAAATACTGCCATAAAAGGCATAAACTTCTGTGCAAATTTTGTGGCTTTAATAATGCGATTTTCGGGGAAAATAATACCGAGTTTCGCTTCTAATGGCCACGTTTGCAAATATATTTGTCCACGTTTTAAGGTTGAAAAAAATGATGACATAAAAACATCCTAGAAAATAACCGCACTTATAATACTCTAGTTTAGGTTTAATTGTCATCCTTAACTAGAAACTGTTGAAATTTTCAACTTTTTTAATAAAAGATCGTATTTTTCCCCTCCAGTTAATTTATTTTATACGCCAAAAGGTGTATTCTATGCAAGATTTGTAGTCTGTTCTTTTGAATGGATTTTTATTAACCTCAATCAAAAATAGGGTTCCTATGTCAAAACTTGTTCTCATCCTTAACTGTGGTAGTTCTTCATTAAAATTTGCAATCCTTGATCCTGCAACAGGTGAAGAAAAATTATCAGGCTTAGCAGAAGCATTTTATCTTCCTGAAGCTCGTATCAAATGGAAACTTAACGGTGAAAAAGGTAGCGCAGATTTAGGTGCTGGTGCAGCGCACACAGAAGCGCTTAACTTCATTGCGTCAAACATTATGACTGATGAGCTTAAAAACTCTATCACCTCGATTGGCCACCGTATCGTTCACGGTGGTGAGAAATACACCCAATCTGTTGTTGTAACAGATGAAGTGGTTAAAGGTATTGAAGATGCAGCACAATTTGCTCCACTTCACAACCCTGCTCACTTAATCGGTATCCGTGAAGCATTCAAAACATTCCCACACTTAAAAGATAAGAACGTTGTAGTATTTGATACAGCATTCCACCAAACTATGCCTGAAGAAGCATACTTATATGCACTTCCATACTCACTTTACAAAGAACACGGCGTACGTCGCTACGGTGCACACGGTACCAGCCACTACTTCGTTTCTCGCGAAGTCGCTGAATACGTAGGCAAACCAGCAGACCAAGTAAACGCAATCATCTGTCACTTAGGTAACGGTGGTTCTGTTTCTGTGGTTCGTCATGGTAAATGTATCGATACCTCTATGGGTTTAACCCCGTTAGAAGGTTTAGTAATGGGTACACGTTGTGGTGACATCGACCCAGCGATCGTTTTCTACCTATACAAAAACTTAGGTATGTCAATGGATCAAATCGAAGAGACTTTAGTGAAAAAATCAGGTCTTTTAGGTTTAACTGAAGTAACGAGTGACTGCCGTTATGCAGAAGATAACTACGACGATGCCTCTAAACCAGAAGCAAAACGTGCATTAGATGTTTACAGCTACCGTTTAGCGAAATACATCGGTGCATACATGGCCGTTTTAGGTGATGATCACTTAGATGCCATCGCATTTACTGGTGGTATCGGTGAAAACTCTGCTCACGTTCGTGAATTAGCGTTAGGCCACTTAAAATTATTCGGCATCAAATTAGACAAAGAACGTAACCTTGCTGCTCGCTTTGGCAAATCAGGCGTAATCACTGCTGATGACTCTGCATTCAAAGCGATCGTTCTTCCAACTAACGAAGAATTAGTAATTGCACAAGATACAGCACGTTTAGCGGGCTAATCAACTTTCTTCAAACCTGCTGAGAAATCAGCAGGTTTTTTCATTCATTAAAAGGTATATCAAAATGACTAAAGCAGTTATTCTTATTCCAACTAGCGCAGAAGCAAATTTAGCGGCAGCATTAGACGCAGCTAAAACAACAGGCGCTGTCGTATTCAATGCAGTAGAAGATGTAAAAGCCGCTCAAGCATTAATCGCAAATAATCAAAGAGACGTATTATTAGAAAAAATCGTTGCTGATTTCCAAGCATTAAATGCAAATTTAGTGGTTGTTAAAGGTGTTCAACCTTCAGCTCAAGCGCCTTTTGCAAATAGCTTAAACTTCGCGATTGCACAAACCTTAGATGCACAAATTATCTTAGTGGCAAACAATGAAGAAGGCACATTAGTAGAAGCCGTTGCTTCAGAATTTGGCGGTGTGAACAACGCTGACATCTTAGGTGTATTTGGTGCGCAAGCAGGCAAAATTAAAACCTTAGATGCGCAAGCATTAGCGAATGCAATCTCTGCACCACTTGCTCGTGAAGCGCGTATTTCTCCAGCGGCATTCCGTTTCAAATTAACTGATTTAGCACGCAAAGCAGGTAAAACCATCGTATTACCAGAAGGTGATGAACCTCGTACAGTTAAAGCGGCAGCTATCTGTGCAGAACGCGGTATCGCAAAATCAGTATTGTTAGCAGATCCTGAATCAGTGAAAAAAGTCGCTGCAGAACAAGGGGTAACTCTAGGTGCTGATGTGACTATCATCAACCCAGCTGACGTACGCGAAAACTACGTTGCTCGTTTGGTTGAATTACGTAAATCTAAAGGTTTAACGGAAGAACAAGCACGCGCACAATTAGAAGACACCGTTGTATTAGGTACCATGATGTTAGAAGCGGGCGAAGTAGATGGTTTAGTCTCTGGTGCCGTTCACACCACTGCAAATACCATTCGTCCACCGATGCAAATCATCAAAACAGCACCAGGTAGCTCAATTATCTCATCTGTGTTCTTCATGTTATTACCAGACCAAGTATTAGTGTATGGTGACTGTGCAGTAAACCCAGAACCAACTGCTGAACAACTGGCTGAAATCGCAATCCAATCCGCTGAATCGGCAAAAGCATTTGGGTTAAATCCGAAAGTGGCAATGCTTTCTTACTCAACCGGTACTTCTGGTTCAGGTCAATCTGTAGAGAAAGTGAAAGAAGCAACGCGTATTGCACAAGAAAAACGTCCTGATTTATTAATCGACGGTCCATTACAATACGATGCAGCTGTAATGAAAGATGTAGCAGCGTCTAAAGCACCAAACTCTAAAGTAGCTGGCCAAGCAAACGTATTTGTATTCCCTGATATCAACGCGGGTAACATCGGCTATAAAGCGGTTCAACGTTCTGCTGATTTAGTAGCTGTAGGTCCAATGCTTCAAGGTATGCGTAAACCGGTTAATGACTTATCTCGTGGTGCATTAGTGGATGATATCATCTACACCATCGCATTAACCGCGATCCAAGCAACTCAAGCTTAATTAAAGCCATCGTTGTAAAACACTAAAGAAAATAACCGCACTTTTGATGATTCAAAGTGCGGTTATTTTTAGGCTTGTTTTTAATGACTACTCTACGGATTTTAAGTATTCAACCAGCTTTAAGCCAATTTCTCTTCTCCACCCTAAAAGTAAATCAGGCAGTTTTGTCATATCTTCATTTTTTAGCCAAACCCATTTAATGAGATCTTCTAAATTTCGTTTACTCGCCAAAATATCGAGGGTTAATCCTTTTGGTGTCAATTCATAAGCTTTTTCTTGTAACAATCGAATTGCCTTTTTATAACGAGGATCATCCACAATACGCACTAAGCGTTTAGGGTAATCATAAGGGGAAATTCGGCGGCTTTGTGCTAACAATTGAAGCATCTTTTTGCCGCGTACACGCACTTCATTTTCAGATAATCCAAGCGCTAGCATTTCTGACGTATTGCGAGGATTATTTTTTGCTACTTTCCAAAGGTTATCCGATTTCACCACATAAGAAAGGGCTAAATTTCGTGCCATTGCAGTTTCTTGTCGCCACTTAGCTAATAGCTGTAAACGCGCTAATTCTAGCGGATTCAATTTCCAAACATTCGGAATATCCAAATAAGCTTTATTTGGATCGCGATCGTCTAATTTACTGGTTTTCGAGATCGTAAGCTGGCAATCATCAATTACTGCTTGAAGCCAAGGTGATTGCACTAATTCTATTTGCATTTTTTGATAGACCGGCAATAAATACCATACATCCCCTGCTGCATATTGTAGCTGTACAGGTGAAAGTGGGCGTTTTAGCCAGTTTGTACGTGTTGCCCCTTTATCCATTTCAATGCCTAAATAATGTAACACCAATTTGGCCAGGCCCGCTGAATTAGCAAAACCTAAAAAACGCGCCATAATTTGCGTATCCATCATAGGTTGTGGAAGCGCATCAAACTCTTGCAAGAAAACCAATAAATCTTCATTACATGCATGCAAGATTTTTGTTACCTGCTCATCGCGAAACAATTCCACAAAAGGCGAAAAATCAGTGATGGATAAAGGATCAATTAATGAAACACGTTCACCATCATAAAGTTGAATTAATCCTAATTTAGGATAATAGGTCGATACCCGCATAAATTCAGTATCTAAAGCGACCGCACTTTGCTGACGAGCTAACTGACAAACCTGAGCAAGTTCTTCATTATTTTGAATTAATGTAAAGTGCGGTTGATTTTGGCATTCTTTTATCATTGTAATAGGATGTATTTTCAAATAGAAGTAAAGACTAAACAGGGATATGAACACATATCCCTGATTTAATTAATGTTGCGCGCGTTTTGCTATTTCTTCATCACGCAGTATGCGTCTTAAAATTTTGCCGACATTACTTTTCGGCAACTCATCGCGAAACTCAATATCTTTCGGGACTTTATAACCTGTGAGATGTTGTCTGCAATGCTGGCGTAATTCATCGCGCGTGAGGCTATCATCTTTCTTCACGACGAAGATTTTGATGGTTTCTCCCGACACTTCATGTGGCACACCAATAGCGACCACTTCAGCGACTTTATAATTTAGCATCACCACATCTTCGATTTCATTTGGATAAACGTTAAAGCCTGAAACTAAGATCATGTCTTTTTTGCGGTCAACAATACGGAGGCTATAGCTCTCGTCCATAATGACGATATCACCCGTTGCCATCCAACCATCTTGAAGCACTTCAGCAGTCGCTTCAGGACGTTGCCAATAGCCACGCATAACTTGTTCACCTTTAACCCAAAGCTCTCCTGCTTCACCAAGTTGCGCTTCCGAGCCGTCATCTTTGATAATTTTAATATCAGTATTTGGCACTGGTACACCGATTGTACCATTATGTTTCACCACATTAATCGGACAAGCGGCAATTAGCGGTGAACATTCTGTCATGCCGTAACCTTCAATAATGTTACAGCCAGTTAAATCATGCCAACGTGTTGCGACTGATTGCTGGATCGCCATACCGCCGCCAACAGAAAGTTTTAATCGTGAAAAATCCACTTCTTTGAAATTTTCATTATTAAGCAGCGCATTAAACAAGGTATTTACCCCTGTAATCGCTTCAAAGCGGTATTTTTTAAGCTCTTTAACAAAGCCATCAATATCACGTGGATTCGTAATTAAAAGCGCAGTCACGCCAAGCTCTAAGAAAAGTAAACAGTTTACCGTTAAGGCAAAAACATGATAAAGCGGTAAAGCCAGTACGGCAACGCGTTGCTTAGCATGATCGCCAATAAATGGCTCTGCAATCCACTTAGCTTGGAAAATATTGGTAATAATATTGCCATGTGTCAGCATAGCACCCTTAGCAACACCTGTCGTTCCGCCTGTATATTGTAAAAAGGCTAGATCTTCACGATCTACTTGAGGACGAACATATTGGCGAAATTTACCAATACTCAATACTTCACGGAAAGTGACGGCATTCGGTAATTTATATTTTGGCACTAACTTTTTAACGTATTTCACCACAAAATTGACCAAATTACGCTTACCAAAAGAAAGCTGATCGCCCATTCTTGTTAAAATCACGTGCTTCACTTTAGTGTTAAATACAATTTTTTCTAAGGTTGAAGCAAAGTTTGAAACCACAACAATAGCTGTTGCGCCGCTATCTTGTAACTGATGTTCTAATTCACGCGGGGTATAAAGTGGATTCACATTTACCACAACCAAACCAGCACGTAAGATACCAAAAAGCGCAATAGGATATTGCAATAAATTCGGCATCATCAATGCAACACGCTCACCACGTTCTAGCTTCAATTCATTTTGTAAATAAGCGGCAAATGCACGGCTACGCTCTTCTAATTTGCGAAAAGTTAGCACTTGTCCCATATTGATATAAGCTGGACGGTCTGGATGCTCACGAATTGCTTTATCTAAAATATCGAGAATCGAATCATATTTTGAGGTATCCAGCGTGGTTGGTGAACCTTCTGGATAATTTTGAAACCAAACTTTTTCCATTTTTTATCCTTATTCTTTGGAAAATTTTCTTAATTTTATCATTTAGTTAATAGAGATAATAGCGAATTTCAGGCTCACCATACCAATAATACGGTCGTCTACCGAAAAAGCCCCAATCATCCCACATATCATCTGGATAATAATAACTTTGTGAAAGCTTCCAGACACGATAATGATTGGTTTTAATAACCGGATAAATATAATTGGCTTGATCAACCTTGCCTTGTTCTGTTTTCAGCAAGGTACCACCAATTGTAATAAATTGATCTTTTAAGCTTTCTGGCTCCACAAAACCATCAAGATAAGTGATAAAACGTCCATTAGGTTGTTCATCAATCATAGGTTTTGCTGAGGTTGAATAAACTGGATAGCTTAATACTTCAATCTTAGTTTTATTTGGCAAGGCTTGTGCTGTTAATACTTTTCCGCCCAAACGAATTGATTTGCACTGACAGCCATAATCACTCGGTTGAATTGAAGATAATGATTTTAAAGTAAACTGCTCTTTTTCCAGCCCTTTCGGTGCATTGACACATCCCACTAATGTGGCCGAAAGTGCGGTCAAAACTAAGATCGTTTTTTTATTCATCTTCAACTCCTTTTTGAAAATTATTCACGCCCAGGTAATTTTTTCCAAGTTACTTCATTACGCAAATAAACAGGTTCAATTTCTAAGGCGGATATGACTTTATTTTGAGCATAATCTGTTAAAGCAAGCTCAAGCATATATTGTGCAGAAGGTAAAATAATATCACTCCCTTCTAAACCACTGTCTTTAAATTGAGGATACGCTGCCCAACCAGTGCCGACTCGATAGGCGGTTAAATCTGAAAGCTGCTCAAGTACTTTTTCTGGTTGGCAAACTTGTTCTTCAATGACAGGGTTCCATTGGAAAAACTCACCCAATTCTGACCGCTCTTTTTCTCGTTTTACTTGAGAAAAATAAACTTCATTCATTCTCGCATCAATGGCTGCGGCCACATTTTCAGCTTGATGTAATTCAAATGCAGCCTGAGCCATTGCAGTTAAATTTGATACCGCAATAACAGGTAAATCAGCCCCTAATGCAAGCCCCTGAGCAATCCCTGCACCAACACGAACACCAGTAAAACTACCCGGGCCGCGTCCAAATGCTAACGCATCTAATTGTTTCAAATTGATACCTGAATTGGCAAGTAACTCATCAACCATTGGAAGAATACGTTTTGTGTGTGTACGTTGCGCTAATTCATCTAGATGTGTTTTTTCGCCTTTATGCCAAAGTGCAACAGAACAGGCTTCTGTTGAAGTATCAAGTGCTAATAAGGTGATATTTTTCATTATTAATCCATTTTCTCATTTTGTAAGAATTGTACCACTTTGTTGAGATCTCGGGTACGGGTTGAATTAGGTAAACTTTTTAGAAAGGTTTCGCCGTAATTTCGCATAACAAGACGATTATCACAAATAATTACCGCACCACGATCTGTTACATCTCGAATTAGGCGTCCTACACCTTGTTTCAGCGTAATAACCGCTTCAGGGATCTGTATATCATTAAATGGATCGCCTCCTTGTAATCGGCAATCTTCAATACGTGCTTTTAGTAAAGGTTCATCTGGTGCGGTAAAAGGCAATTTATCAATAATGACTAAGGAAAGAGCATCACCACGGACATCCACGCCCTCCCAAAAGCTAGAAGTTGCAACCAGCACGCTATGAGTTTCATGAATAAACTGTTCGAGTAATTTTGCTTTAGGCATTTCACCTTGTAATAAGATAGAAAGCTCACTATTTTCTCTAAAATACTCAGCTAAGCCTCTCATCATTAAATAGGAAGTACAAAGCACAAAGCATCGCCCTTTATTCGCTTCAATGATAGGCAACAACATTTCACCAAGAGATTGTAACGTATTATTTTGATTTGTTGCCGGTAAATAACGTGGTACGCAAAGTAGCGATTGATTAGGATAATCAAAAGGACTGTGAAGAATTTTTTGTTCTGCTTGCTCAATACCAAGTCGCTGACAGAAATGATTAAAAGTGCCTCCAACTTCAAGCGTCGCCGAGGTGAAAATCCAAGCTGCTTCTTTATTATTTAGCTGTTCACCAAATTTATCTGCGACAGTAAGTGGCGTAATATGCAAACCAAATTGTCGCCCCATACTTTCGTACCAATAACAATAACCAACAATAGCCGTATCACAAAGACGCGTTAATTGATTCTTGATACTTTCAGTGCGTTCAAAAATACTATCCAAAGTCTGAGAGCGACCTAATGCAATCTTGATAACTTCAGAAAGAAACTCTATTTTTTCTTGTAATAATTCAACCGATTTTTTGACCGCACTTTGTTTAAATAGCTCACGCCAATTTCCTCTCTGATTTCCTTCCCCAAGAAGAAGGCGAAAATCCTGAATGACTTTAAGCAATGTATCTGCCGTTGTGCCAAGCTGTGGCATATCTTTCAATTCTGTTCGATAAACAATATTGATATCTTTACATAAATCAAATAGCTGGCGAGAGGTTAATGATTGGCCAAAATACTGGCTAGCTATATCGGGAAGTTGATGTGCTTCATCAAAGATAATGACTTCTGCATTGGGAATAAGCTCACCAAAGCCACTTTCTTTTACCGCCATATCAGCAAAGAAAAGGTGGTGATTTACAACAACGAGATCTGCATTTAACGCTTTTTTACGAGCTTGTGCTACATAGCATTCAGCGTAGTTGGGACAATCTGTTCCCAAACAACTTTCTGCCGTACTCGTCAATTGAGGCAAAATTGGGCTATCTTCAGCCAATTCAATACATTCTGCTAAATCACCTGTTTTCGTTGCATTATTCCATTTTCTTACTTTACTTAAATCGGCTAAAACAGATTTATCACCAAGCACACCTTGAGCGATAACTTGATCCAGACGCTCCAAACATAAGTAATTAGATCGCCCTTTTAATAACGCAATTTTTCCTGAATAATTTAAGGCTTTTTTTATGGCGGGAAGATCTCTTGAAAAAAGCTGATCTTGTAGATTTTTAGAGCCAGTTGAAATGATTGTTTTTTTTCCTGCAATAAGTGCCGGCGCCAAATAAGCAAAAGTCTTTCCTGTGCCTGTTCCAGCTTCTACAACAAGCGATCGCTTATGTTGAATAGCATATCCTACAGATTGAGCCATTTCAAGCTGCTCAGCTCGTGGCTTAAATCCTTTGATATTCTTACTCAATTCGCCATCACTGGAAAAGATCTTACTTATCTGTTTTTTCATAATTATTGCTATCTAGAAATAGGCGAAGATTTTATCATTATTAGACTCATTTATATATGAATTCTAATATTTTATATAAAACAAAAACCCCAAGCCATTCAGCTCGGGGTTC
>NZ_KV838028.1:0-204351 GCF_001838635.1 Haemophilus sp. HMSC71H05 | reverse complement strand
GGTTTTGTACGTTCAAATTTTTCTTTAGACATTTGTTTAGTTTCCTAGAAAATGCTCTATAAGCTATTCGACTTATAGAGCGGATTGTTACAAAAAATTATTTTTTACGCGCTTCAATTACTGCAGCAGCAACACTTGTTGGCGCTTCAGCATATTTTAACGGTTCCATTGAGTATGATGCACGACCTTGAGTTTGTGAACGTAAGTCTGTTGCATAACCGAACATTTCAGAAAGTGGAACTTCTGCATCGATTTTAACAACGAATTCGTTCGCTTCTTGACCGTTAACCATAGCACGACGACGGCTTAAGTCACCGATTACATCACCCACATACTCAGGTGGAGTTTCTACTTCAACTTTCATGATTGGCTCAAGTAGAACTGGGTTTGCTTTAGCGAACGCTGCTTTAAATGCTAAAGAAGCCGCTAATTTAAACGCTAATTCTGATGAGTCAACATCATGGTATGAACCGAAATGTAAACGTACACCAATATCTACTACCGGATAACCCGCTAATGGACCAGATTTAAGCTGTTCTTGGATACCTTTATCAACTGCAGGAATGTATTCACCAGGGATTACACCACCTTTGATTTCGTTTACAAATTCGTAACCAGGACCTTCTGGATCTAATGGGTATAAGTCAATAACAA
The DNA here is from genome assembly GCF_001838635.1 of Haemophilus sp. HMSC71H05. Classification (NCBI taxonomy): domain Bacteria; kingdom Pseudomonadati; phylum Pseudomonadota; class Gammaproteobacteria; order Pasteurellales; family Pasteurellaceae; genus Haemophilus; species Haemophilus sp. HMSC71H05. Next base: position 203,697 of record NZ_KV838028.1, on the reverse strand, counting down.
CATGACCATATTGACCGCGACCACCAGATTGTTTTGCGTGTTTACCTTCCACATCGTTAACACGAGTGCGGATAGTTTCACGGTAAGATACTTGTGGTTTACCGATATTAGCTTCCACTTTGAACTCACGTTTCATACGGTCAACGATGATGTCTAAGTGTAACTCACCCATACCAGAAATAATGGTTTCACCAGATTCTTCATCAGTGTGAACACGGAATGAAGGGTCTTCTTGAGCAAGACGACCTAATGCAAGACCCATTTTTTCTTGGTCGGCTTTAGTTTTAGGTTCTACTGCTACAGAGATTACTGGCTCTGGGAATTCCATACGCTCAAGGATGATTGGTGCTTCGATTGCACATAATGTATCACCCGTAGTTACATCTTTTAAGCCGATTGCTGCAGCGATATCGCCCGCACGAACTTCTTTGATTTCTTCACGTTTATTAGCGTGCATCTGTACGATACGACCAAAACGTTCACGTTTTTGACGTACAGAGTTTAATACTGTATCACCAGAGTTAATTACACCTGAGTACACACGGAAGAAGGTTAAGTTACCTACGAATGGGTCAGTTGCAATTTTGAATGCTAATGAAGAGAATGGCTCATCATCGCTTGCGTGACGTTCACCTTCAGTTTCATCTGGGTTGATACCTTTGATTGCTGGAATATCAGTTGGTGCTGGTAAGTATTCAACAACTGCATCAAGCATCGCTTGAACACCTTTGTTTTTGAATGCAGAACCACAAGTTACCAAGATGATTTCGTTTGCTAATACGCGTTGACGAAGACCTGCTTTGATTTCTTCTTCGCTTAAGTCTTCACCACCAAGATATTTTTCCATTAATTCTTCAGTTGCTTCAGCTGCTGCATCAACAAGGTTTTGACGCCATTCTTCACACGCTGCTTGCATATCTGCTGGAATATCTTCATAAGTGAAGGTCATACCTTGGTCAGCTTCGTTCCAGTTGATCGCTTTCATTTTGATCAAATCAACAACACCAGTGAAACTTTCTTCTGCACCGATTGGAAGTTGAAGAGGAACAGCATTCGCACCTAAACGAGTTTTAAGTTGTTCAACAACACGTAAGAAGTTAGCACCAGTACGGTCCATTTTGTTTACGAACGCAATACGTGGAACTTGATATTTGTTAGCTTGACGCCATACAGTTTCAGACTGAGGTTGAACACCACCAACTGCACAGTAAACCATTACCGCACCATCAAGAACACGCATAGAACGTTCTACTTCAACAGTAAAGTCTACGTGTCCCGGAGTATCGATAACGTTGATACGGTGTTGTGGGAACTGTTGTGACATACCAGACCAGAATGCGGTAGTTGCCGCAGAGGTAATGGTAATACCACGCTCTTGTTCTTGTTCCATCCAGTCCATTGTTGCTGCACCATCGTGTACTTCACCAATTTTGTGACTTACACCAGTGTAGAATAAGATACGTTCAGTGGTAGTAGTTTTACCAGCATCAATGTGCGCACTAATACCGATATTACGATATCTTTCAATAGGGGTTGTACGAGCCATTATTATAACCTTGTTAAGTTTAATATCTGTTTATATAAGGGTAAGGCTTCATCGAGGATGAAGCCCTTAAATTTTAAAAGCGTATTACCAACGGAAGTGAGCAAATGCTTTGTTAGCTTCAGCCATACGGTGAACGTCTTCACGTTTTTTCACTGCTGCGCCTTTGTTATCTGATGCATCAGATAATTCATTTGCAAGACGTAAAGCCATTGATTTATCACCGCGTTTACGTGCAGCTTCAACGATCCAACGCATACCTAATGCGTTACGACGAACTGGACGTACTTCAACTGGCACTTGGTAAGTAGAACCACCAACACGACGAGATTTAACCTCAACGGTTGGGCGAACGTTTTCAAGTGCAATTTCAAATGCTTCTAAAGGTTCTTTACCTGTGCGTTCTGCAAGTTTGTCTAACGCACCGTAAACGATGGTTTCAGCAACGGATTTTTTACCGTCTACCATTAATACATTAATAAATTTTGCAAGTAACTCTGAACCGAACTTCGGATCTGGAAGAATCTTGCGTGGTTCAACACTACGACGACGTGGCATTGCGAATTTCTCCGTATATTTAATCTTCAGGATATCCAAAACTCTATAAAAATTAACCGCACTTTAAAGTGAGCTAATGTGATACTGGAGTTTCTGATTTAAATTTTTACTAATTTAGACGTTTGGCCTTACTTAACGGAGATCCATTAAGCTTTAGGACGTTTAACGCCGTATTTAGAACGACCTTGTTTACGATCTTTAACGCCTGCACAGTCTAATGCGCCGCGTACAGTATGGTAACGAACACCTGGTAAGTCTTTAACACGACCACCACGGATAAGCACAACACTGTGCTCTTGAAGGTTGTGACCTTCGCCGCCGATGTAAGAAGTTACTTCAAAGCCATTAGTTAAACGAATACGACATACTTTACGTAATGCTGAGTTCGGTTTTTTAGGTGTAGTTGTGTATACACGAGTGCACACACCACGTTTCTGCGGGCAAGCCTCTAATGCAGGAACGTTACTTTTTACAACCTTTTTCACACGCGGTTTGCGTACTAGCTGGTTGATAGTTGCCATTAAAAAAGCTCCAGTTTAAATGTTATTCATAATAGAATGTTTGTTACAAAATCTATCTCTCTATCCAATAGACAGAAGAAATAGACGCTGAATTTTAATGGTTTCACCTCGCATTGTCAATATTTAAACAGAAATAGGATCGCAAAGGATCGCTTAGCAAAAAATTCAGATAAAACAGACCGCACTTTGCCAAATCAATTGCCTGTCTGTGATGAGGGTTTTATAATTTCAAACAGAATTATTTTGTTGGCAATCATTATGTTACGTTCATTCATTTTTCATTTACGTTATTTCTATCATAAAAAGCTTCGACAAACCCATCGTATCTCTCATAAAACACTCGAGTTTGTATGTTTACTGATTGGAGCGACGTTTGTTGCCCTCTTTTCCTTTGGATTTGCAAAGCTAGCCGATATTGGACTTGAATTTAATGCCTATTGGTCTGCTAAATACCCTCTCGCCGTTTGGATCGTTTTACCGCTTGGTCTTGCTTTTCTCACCTGGTTTACCGCAAAATACACACCTTATGTTGGCGGCAGCGGTATTCCACAAGTGATTGCCTCCATTAATCTTCCTTATAATGGTTATAAAACAAAACTAGTTGAATTTCGCCAAACCATTTGGAAAATTCCGCTCACTTTCTTTGCTATGGTTATCGGTGCATCTGTTGGACGTGAAGGCCCTTCTGTTCAAGTGGGTGCGGCTGTCATGCTAGCTTGGGGAAATTTCTGTCGTAAATATAACTTTGCTTTCCGCGGTTTAAGTACGAATGAACTTATCGCAACGGGTGCTGCAGGCGGTCTTGCTGCTGCATTTAATGCGCCTTTAGCTGGCGTAATTTTTGCCATTGAAGAATTAGGTCGAGGCGTGATGTTACGCTGGGAACGCCGAGTATTGCTTGGTGTATTAGCAGCCGGTTTTATTTTAGTGGCGATTCAAGGCAATAGCCCTTACTTTCCTGCCTATAAAGGTGCAACAGCTATTCCCTATTTATATCTTTGGCTTGCTATTTGTGGCGTAGTTTGTGGCGTACTGGGCGGTATATTTGGGCGACTCCTTGCAAAAGGATTAGCAGGACTGTCTCCACTCAAATGGCGTGATTGGATCCGCAAACATCCCATTTACGTTGCCTTATTACTCGGTTTAGTACTTGCCGCGATGGGAACCTACAGCGAAGGGCAAACTTATGGAACAGGTTATAATGTGGTCGCAAGAGCATTGGAAGGACAACTTGTTTCGCCTGAAGTGGGGATACTAAAACTCTTCGCAACAGTTACGACGTATTGGAATGGTATCGCAGGTGGGATTTTTACGCCATCCCTCACTACCGGTGCAGGCATTGGCACCATGTTATGGGAAATCAGCAATGGCATGGTTGATCAACGTTTCTTGGTCATTTTATGTATGGCGGCCTTTTTAGCCGGTGGAACACAATCCCCTGTGACAGCCAGCGTAGTGGTAATGGAAATGACGGGTGCTCAACCTGTACTGATTTGGCTCTTGATTTCCAGTATCATTGCCTCCATAATTTCGCGCCAATTTAGTCCGAAACCTTTTTACCACTTTGCGGCTGGACGTTTCCGTCAACGAATGCAGGAACAACAAGCAGAAGATCTTCGCCGTAACGAGATTCAAGAGAAATAAAATATGTCAGAAAACCAACCGCACTTTTATCGTGGACGCTTTTCCGTTGCGCCAATGTTAGATTGGACGACACGCCATTGTCGCTATTTTCATCGCCAATTTAGTAAAAATGCGTTGCTTTACACTGAAATGGTAACGGCTCCCGCTATTATCCATGCGAAATACGATCATTTAGATTTTGATTTGCAAGAAAATCCGGTTGCCCTACAACTCGGCGGAAGCGATCCCGCACAGCTTAAACATTGTGCTAAATTAGCCGAAGAAAGAGGCTATCATGAAATTAATCTGAATGTGGGCTGTCCTTCCGATCGCGTGCAAAATGGCATGTTTGGTGCGTGTTTGATGGCAAAAGCAGATTTAGTAGCTGAATGTATTGCTGAAATGCAAAATGTCGTGAATATTCCTGTCACTGTGAAAACGCGTATTGGCATTGATGATTTGGATAGCTATGAATTTCTCTGCGACTTTATCGAAAAAGTCCATCATGCAGGCTGCCAAGAATTTATTGTTCACGCACGAAAAGCCTGGCTTTCAGGATTAAGCCCAAAAGAGAATCGCGAGATTCCCCCTTTGGATTATGATCGCGTTTATCAATTAAAGAAAGACTGCCCACAGTTGATCATTGCAATTAATGGCGGCATTAAAACCATCGAAGAAATGAAACATCATTTGCAATTTGTGGATGGCGTGATGGTTGGGCGTGAGGCTTATCAAAATCCGTCGTTATTGGGCTATATTGATCAAATGCTTTTTGATACTAATGCGGATATCGTCACACCAAGACAAGCGGTGGAAGCCATGTTCCCTTACATTGAAAAACAACTGAGCCAAGGTGTTTATCTAAATCATATCGTTCGACATATGCTCGGTGCATTTCAAAACTGCAAAGGGGCAAGACAATGGCGACGCTATCTAAGTGAAAATGCCTTTAAGCAAGGTGCGGGAATTGAAGTGGTTGAAACAGCATTAAGCTTTGTGGAAATCAATTAAGCCTAAAATGAGAAGTGCGGTCAGAATTTAACAGGTTTTCTGACCGCACTTTTGTTTTCTGAGTATTTGATTAGCAATGATGTTTTTGACGATATGCCACTAAATCTTCAATCGTTAACACCGAATAACCAAATTTTTTCGCAAATTCGATAATTTCTGCAGCGCGAGCCATGGTTCCATCATCATTCGTGATTTCACAAATCACACCCGCTGGTTTAAAACCACTTAAACGCGCTAAATCAACCGAGGCTTCAGTATGACCGCGACGCGCTAAAACGCCACCTTCTGCCGCGCGTAATGGGAAAACATGCCCAGGACGGTGAAGATCTGTCGGTTTTGCCTGATCTGCAATTGCCGCTTTGATTGTGGTGACACGATCTTGCGCCGATACACCTGTCGACACACCTTCTGCCGCTTCAATCGTCACGGTAAACGCGGTTTTATTCACGCTATTGTTATGCTCAACCATCGGAGGTAAATCAAGTTGTTTGCATTGTTCATCGGTGATACATAAGCACACAATACCACTGCCATAACGAATAAGTTTTGCCATTTGTTCTGGGGTAATAGTTTCTGCTGGGAAAATTAAATCGCCTTCATTTTCACGATCTTCATCATCCAACACTAATACGCCATTACCTTGTTTGAATGCGTTTAATGCGTTAATTACCCGTTCTTCGCCGGTCGCACCAAATGCAGATAAAATTGACTGATTCATCGTAATTTCCTTTGTTGTTACGTTAAAATTAACCAGAATCAGGGCTGAGAAATGCAAATAAATAGAACGGAAGTGGGAACCCAATCCGTTTTATTCTCTTTCATCCAGACTATACTGTCGGCTTTGGAATTTCACCAAATCTGCTAACCTTAAAAGTACAAAGCGAAACAATTTTGTAAAACGCAATCAAAATTGACCGCACTTTTAAGTGCTCGTGGGCTGTCACCACCGGTAGGGAATTTCACCCTGCCCTGAGAATGCAGGTCGTAGTATAACGTAAAATGTCGCTGTAAAAAATCATTCAATGAAAAATGTTTTTATTTGCACAAAGATTGCATAAAATAGGATTATCCAGCCACCTCGCAGTGGTCATTTAGCGAAGAATACATTATGTCTAACAAACACGATAAAAAAGTGGGCGTGATTTTTGGGAAATTCTACCCTGTTCACACCGGCCATATTAATATGATTTATGAAGCATTCAGTAAAGTGGATGAGCTTCACGTGATTGTCTGTAGCGATACCGAACGCGATTTAAAGCTGTTCTATGATAGTAAAATGAAACGCATGCCGACGCTACAAGATCGCCTTCGCTGGATGCAACAAATCTTTAAATATCAAAATGATCACATTTTTATTCATCACTTAGTTGAAGATGGCATTCCAAGTTACCCAAATGGTTGGCAAGCTTGGAGTGACGCAGTAAAAAATCTATTTGAAGAAAAACAATTTACCCCGACAATGGTATTTAGTAGTGAGCCACAAGACAAAGCGCCATACGAAAAATACTTAGGGCTCGAAGTTTCTTTAGTGGATCCTGACCGCTCTTTCTTTAATGTATCCGCAACGAAAATTCGTACTACACCTTTCCAATATTGGAAATTCATTCCGAAAGAAGTCCGTCCATTCTTTGCGAAAACCATTGCTATTTTAGGCGGTGAAAGTAGTGGTAAAAGTGTGTTAGTCAGCAAACTGGCTGCCGTATTTAATACCACTTCCGCATGGGAATATGGTCGTGAATATGTCTTCGAAAAATTAGGTGGCGATGAGCAAGCCATGCAATATTCTGACTACCCACAAATGGCGCTAGGTCACCAACGCTATATTGATTATGCGGTGCGTCATGCCCATAAAGTAGCAATTATTGATACTGACTTCATTACCACGCAGGCTTTTTGTATTCAATACGAAGGTAAAGCTCATCCGTTCCTCGATTCCATGATCAAAGAATACCCATTTGATGTAACAATCTTATTGAAAAATAACACAAAATGGGTGGATGATGGCTTACGTAGTCTAGGCAGTCAAAAACAACGTCAACAATTCCAACAGTTATTGAAGAAATTGTTAGATAAATACAAAGTGCCTTACATTGAAATTGAATCACCAAGTTATTTAGACCGTTATAACCAAGTGAAATCTGTTGTGGAAAAAGTGTTAAATGATGAAGAACTTGAAGGTTTACAGCATACTAAACGCACATTGACCAACGAGAAATAACATGATTTTATTCGCAGGCGATCCGCACGGAAGTTATGAACATCTTTATCCTTTCGTGCAAGAAAATGACAACGTTGCCCTGATTATTTTGGGTGACTTGCAGCTTTCTTCGTCTGATGAATTAGATAAACTCGCAAAATATTGTGATATTTGGTTTATTCACGGCAACCACGATAGCAAAACCGTCGCCGCATTTGAGGCGATTTGGGGGACACATTGGAAATCGCGTAATTTGCATAATCGTGTTGTTGAAATCCAAGGTCAACGCATTGCCGGTTTAGGTGGCGTATTCCGCGGACAAATCTGGATGCCTCCCAATAAACCGATGTATTTTGACCCTATCCACTATTGCCAATATAGCCCTCAAGAAAAAATTTGGCGTGGCGGTGTACCATTGCGTCATCGCACGTCTATTTTCCCTTCTGATATTGAAGCCATTGAAAATGAACAAGCCGATATTCTAATTTGCCATGAAGCGCCAAAGCCTCATCCAATGGGATTTCGTGTGATTAATCAACTTGCTGAAAAATTAGGGGTAAGACACGTTTTCCATGGCCATCACCACGATAACGTCGAGTACAAGACAAATTTCCCTTATAAAATCACGAATGTCGGTTTTAGAAGTGTCACAGACGTACAAGGAAATTACTTATTAAAAACTATTGATGATCGAGAAAAATGATCAAATAAAGCGTTAATTGTTTTTGATAAAAAGAAAAATTTGAAGAGAGAAGATGGCGCACCCGAAAGGATTCGAACCTTTGACCGCTCGGTTCGTAGCCGAGTACTCTATCCAGCTGAGCTACGGGTGCGTAGTGATGTTTTATTCTTCGTGACCATTTTAACTGATAGAGTCGATTTAAAATGGCGCACCCGAGAGGATTCGAACCTCTGACCGCTCGGTTCGTAGCCGAGTACTCTATCCAGCTGAGCTACGGGTGCAGAATAATAAAACTAAAAACAAATGGCGGTGAGAGAGGGATTCGAACCCTCGATGGAGTTTTTGACCCCATACTCCCTTAGCAGGGGAGCGCCTTCAGCCTACTCGGCCATCTCACCACAATCGGTTTGTGGGCGGTATAATACGTTTTTTTGAAAATATGTCAAATCATTTTTTGAAAAAGCGATGTTGGTTGCTTGATTTATCTACATTTTGCATAAATAAAGTGCGGTTGAAAAAACAAATATATTTCTCACCGCACTTTAATTTTTATCATCTCTAGCCTTTTAAAATTGCCCGCAGACGATCAAGCTGACTAGAGGTTTGTTGTTGCTTCTGCTCTACCGTTAATTTGGGCTTATCTTTTTCCCATAGCACATCATCTTGTGGCAACTCAGCCAAGAAACGACTCGGCTCTGGGCGAATTAACTCACCAAACTGACGCCGTTCACGACAAAGAGAAAAAGTCAGCGTTTGTTGTGCTCGAGTAATGCCCACATAAGCTAGACGGCGTTCTTCTTCCACATTGTCTTCATCAATACTCGTTTGATGCGGCAAAATCCCCTCTTCCATACCAATTAAATACACATGGGGAAACTCTAAACCTTTAGAGGCATGCAATGTCATTAATTGCACTTGATCGCTCTCGTCATCATCTTCACCTCGTTCCATCATATCGCGCAAGGTTAAACGGGTAACCACTTGATTTAAAGTCATCGGCTCATTCACGTCATCACCTTTGAGCATATCCTCTACCCAGCTAAATAAGATTGCCACGTTTTTACTTTGCATTTCGGCAGCTTTCGGGCTGGTGGCATACTCATACAAATATTCTTCGTAATGCAATGAAGAAAGTAAAGCACGCACAGCCGTTTCAGGATCGGAACGTAAACTTTGATCGTTTAACTCTACAATCCAACGACCAAATTTTTGCAAGGCATCATAGGCTTTTGGCGTGACTCGTTGCATCAGTTCAAACTCAAAAATCGCCTCAAATAAGCTGATATGTTTTTCCTGTGCCAAGTCACCTAATTTTTGTAGAGTTGCTGTACCAATTTCCCGTTTCGGTGTATTCACAATTCGCAAAAAGGCCGCATCATCATCTTGATTCACCAACAAACGCAAGTAGGCCATCATGTCCTTAATTTCAGCTCGAGAGAAAAAAGACGTTCCACCAGAAATTTTGTATGGAATACGGTTTTGCATCAGCACTTTTTCCAATAGACGGGATTGATGGTTACCGCGATATAAAATCGCATAATCCTTAAATTTGGTTTTACGGCTAAAACGATGAGCAATTAATTCTGCCACAATCCGTTCGGCTTCATGCTCTTCATTTTTCGCCTCAATGACTTGCAGTTTTTCACCTTCGCCCAAGTTGGAAAACAGTTTTTTATCGAACACGTGCTCGTTGTTATCAATCAAAATGTTAGCACAATGCAAAATACGATGAGTGGAGCGGTAATTTTGTTCTAATTTAATGACTTGCAAACGCGGAAAATCATCACGCAAGCGCACCATATTTTGGGGACGAGCACCTCGCCAAGAATAAATGGATTGATCGTCATCCCCCACCACCGTAAAGCAAGCTCGCTCGCCTACCAGTAATTTAATCAGTTCATATTGGCTAGTATTGGTATCTTGATATTCATCCACCAACAAATAGCGGATTTTCTCCTGCCATTTTGACCGCACTTCTTCGTTCTGTTTGAAGAGTAAGGTCGGCAACATAATCAAATCATCAAAATCCAACGCATTATAAGCACGGATTTGCGCCGCATAACGCTCATAACATTTTGCAAAGGTTTGATATTTGGCATCTTTCGCTAAGGCATAAGCTTGTTTTGGCGAAACCAAATCATTCTTCCAGTTGGAAATAACGGAAATTAATTCACGCAGTAAGTCTTTATCTTCCTGCAGAACATCTGCCGTCAGTTCTTTTAGTAAGGCAAGTTGATCGTGCTCATCAAACAAGGTCATATTGGATTTAAAGCCTAAAGCTTTATATTCCCGTTTGATAATGTCGGAACCTAAGGTATGGAAAGTGGAAACAATCAATCCTTTGGATTTTTCTTTACCAATGGAATGGGCTACACGCTCTTTCATTTCACGAGCGGCTTTGTTGGTAAAGGTCACGGCGGCGATCTGTTTAGGTAAATAACCACAGTGTTCAATCAAATGAGCAATCTTATTGATGATCACGCGAGTTTTGCCCGAGCCTGCGCCTGCCAGCACCAAGCAAGGCCCGCTGACATATTCGACAGCCTGTTGTTGTTGAGGATTGAGTTTCATATCTTAATGCAAATTAATTTGACCACGCATAAGGCAATAATGCGGTATCTAATAAAAATGACAGCGGCAAATCTAAAATAGGTAATCCCCATTTTTGTGCCATCTCTAAATCATAAGCCGCACCTGCGTAAGGCGTGTATTTTTCCGATGGATCGATTAATTTCACCACCGTACCACAACCGGTTAATACTAAAAGTGCGGTTAAAATTAGAAGTGTTTTTTTCATTCACGACGTGCTTTTAAGGCAAAATAGACGGCTTCCGGCACCAGTTCTTTTACATCACCATGATGCAAATAAATTTCTCGTACAATCGTGGAAGACACAAACGCCCATTTTTCTGTTGGTGGGAAGAACAAACTATCCACACCATCGGTTAATAAACGGTTTAACGCGGCCAATTGTAATTCGTATTCAAAATCTGTCGTTGTACGCACGCCTCGAATAATGGCGGTAATCTTTTTCGCTTTGATTTCATTTGCGAGTAAATCAGAGAATCCAAATACTTCCACATTGGGTAAATGAGCGACCGATTGACGTACCAGCTCAACACGTTCTTCCAATGAGAACAATGGCTTTTTGCTCGGACTATTCGCCACCGCGACAAAAACTTTCGGGAAAATGACCGCACTTCGCGCAATGATATCTAAATGCCCGTTGGTAATCGGGTCAAACGTGCCGGGGTAAATTACGCTTGTCATTTATGGTTCTCCGAAATATTGGTTAAATAAGGATAAAGCAAATCTAAAAGACGCTGTAATGCGCCACGATTTTCAATTAACACCTCATAGCCTGCATTGCCTAAACGCTGACGCGCCTCTTTTGAATTCAATAACTTATCAATAATCTCTGCCAATGCTTTTTCTGTTGAGTTGATTTGCAATACACCTTGCACCTCTAACAGCGAGGTAAAAACTTCAGGGAAATTAAATGTATGCTTTCCACTCACAACGGGTAATTTAAACGCTAAAGGCTCAAGCGGATTATGTCCCCCATGTTTGACCAAACTTCCGCCTACAAACGCAATATCAGAAATACCATACATCAACATCAATTCACCCATGGTATCACCCAGAATCACTTGGGTATTCTCTGAAGGAATCTCACCCGTTGAACGGCGGATAAAGTTAAAGTTGGCTTTTTCAATTAAATCTGCCACTGGATTAAAACGCTCAGGATGGCGAGGCACCAGCAATAACAATAAGTTTGGATGTTTTTTTAGTAATAAATGATGCGCTTGTAAAATAAGCTCTTCTTCCCCTTCATGGGTGCTCGCCGCAATCCAAATTTGACGATCTTTCGCCCAGATCTCATGAAGTATTGCAATGTCTTTGAGTAACTCGTCACTGACTACAAGATCATATTTAATATTACCAGTTAATTGCAGACGATCTTTCTCATAACCTAACGCTAAATAACGCTTTCCGCTAATACTATCTTGCGGTGCAATCAAGCTGATTTGAGAAAACATTCGTTGTAGATGTTGTTTAACTTTGCCATAACGTCTCGCTGAACGCGCAGAAAGACGAGCATTCGCCACAATGAAAGGAATATTTCGATGAGCCAAACAATCAATCAAATTTGGCCAAAGCTCCGTTTCAATCACGATGAATACTTTAGGTTGAATAAAATCAATAAAACGATTGATGACACAAGGTAAATCGTAAGGCAAATAACAATGCGTCACACTTTCCCCGAATGCGGCTTTTACGCGTTCAGAGCCTGTTGGTGTAACCGTTGTAAACGTGATTGGTAAATGTGGATATTCCTTCTGAATACGTTTTACTAGCGGTGTGGCTGCAATCACTTCACCGACTGATGCAGCATGAATGACGATCCCATCTTGCACGGGCTTAGCAAGAGTCGCATAAATACCATATCGCTCGCCTAAACGCTTACGATAATTCGGCGCCTTGAGACTTCGTAGCAACATGAAGAACAAGACAAAAGGCTGAATCAGATACATCAGGCAGGTATAAAAAAAACGCCACATAAAATAAATTCGGTTATACTTACAAAAATTTCGGCTAGTATAGCAAAAAAAGGATCAAAATATGCCAACAATTAGCGTTGCCATGATTGTCAAAAATGAAGCGGCAGATCTCGCTCAATGTCTCGATACGGTAAAAGATTGGGTAGATGAAATCATTATCGTCGATTCAGGCAGTACTGATAATACCCAAGAAATCGCAGAACAATATGGTGCAAAATTTTATTCGCATCCTGATTGGCCAGGCTTTGGCAAACAACGCCAACGTGCACAACAATATGTCACCTGTGATTATGTTTTATGGTTAGATGCCGATGAACGCGTCACTCCGAAACTTCGTGAATCCATTCAACAAGCAGTTCAACAAGATACGCCAAATACGGTTTATGATATTCCTCGTGTGAGTGAAGTGTTTGGGCGTGAGATTCGTCATTCTGGTTGGTATCCGGATTATGTGGTGCGTTTATATCGCACAAATTATGCGGGATATAACGATTCTCTGGTACATGAAAAAGTAGTTTATCCTGAAAACACGAAAGTACAGAAATTAACTGGCGATCTAGAGCATTTCACCTATAAAAGCATCCATCACTATTTGGTGAAATCTGCAGGCTACGCCAAAGCTTGGGCAGACCAACGCCAAACCAAAGGGAAAAAAGCGACGTTATGGCAAGGTATTAGCCATGCGATTGGTTGCTTTGTCAAAATGTACATTTTAAAAGCCGGTTTCTTAGATGGGAAACAAGGTTTTCTGCTTGCAGTACTTTCTGCCCACTCCACCTTTGTGAAATATGCTGATTTGTGGGAACGCAATCAACATTAATCAAAAACAAAAAGTGCGGTTAATTTTAACCGCACTTTTTTTATCTCTTTTAGGACAAGAAAATTAGTTTTTCGCTGCTGCCGCTGCTTTCACGATTACTGCAAACGCAGGCGCTTTAAGTGAAGCTCCGCCCACTAACGCACCATCGATATCTGGTTGAGTGAATAATTCTGCTGCGTTAGCATCATTTACTGAACCACCGTATTGAATGATCACTTGATCTGCTACAGCTTGTGATTTTGCTGCGATGTGGCCACGGATAAATGCGTGAACAGCTTGAGCTTGTGCTGGAGTTGCTGATTTCCCCGTGCCGATTGCCCAAATTGGTTCATAAGCAATCACGGCACCATTAAATGCTTCTACACCTAATGCGTTGATCACTGCATCAATTTGACGCGCACATACTTCTTCCGTTTTGCCAGCTTCGTTTTCAGCTTCAGTTTCACCGATACATAATACTGGCACTAAACCTGCTTCTTTTAATGCACCAAATTTTTTCGCTACGAATTCGTCGCTTTCTTTATGGTAAGTACGACGCTCAGAGTGACCGATAATGATGTATTTTGCACCAAAATCTTTTAACATTTCAGTTGAAATATCGCCGGTGAAAGCACCTTTAACATTCACATCAACGTTTTGTGCACCTAAAGCAATTTGGCTGCCTGCAAGTGCCGCTTCAGCTGTACCTAAGTACATAACAGGTGGGGCAATTGCCACATCACAACCTGTTACACCTTGTAATTCAGCTTTTAATCCTTCGATTAATTCTTTGGTAAAGGCTTTGGAACCGTTTAATTTCCAGTTACCCATCACTAAAGGACGACGTGCCATTTTTTGTTTCTCCATATTGAATAAATAAAAAGTATGTTTACTATACCAAACTTTGAACAGATTTCTTTGTGCAAAATCACATTTTGAAAATTTTTTTGGGGAAATGATGATTATTTTGTGCTAAAAAGCTACAATCTACTGTACGGAACCGATAAAAATAACCAATTTTATAAATAAACGGAAAATAGGTCTGGTAACAATGAAAATTTTCAAAGCCGAACAATGGAATATAGAAGTGCTTGCTCCACTCTTTGAAGCCTATCGACTTGCCAACGGAATGAGTGAAAATCCTGACCGCACTTTAACCTTTCTAACAAATCGTATGCGTTTTAATGAAAGCATGTTTTTTATTGCTGTAAACGAAAATGCACAAGCGATTGGCTTTGTTCAACTTTATCCTCGCTTATCTTCTTTACAACTACAACGCTATTGGCAATTAACTGATATTTTTGTCAAAGAAGATAAACATCAAGCCGAGATTTATGCAGCGCTTATTTCTAAAGCAAAAGAGTTTGTCCGTTATACACAATCTAACCGTTTAGTAGCGGAATTAAGCCAAGCTCAACAGAGTATTTTAGAACGCGAAGGATTTAAGCTAAACACGAAAAAAAGTTTGTTTGAATTAACTCTCTAATGCATACGCTCCTCAATCAATATTGGGATTACTTGCGAATTGAACGCCAAGTAAGCCCACATACCCTCACTAATTATCAACATCAACTGGATGCCATTTTAGCGATTCTCGCTGAAAAAGGTATTCAGCACTGGCAGCAAGTAAATCCAAGCGTGGTTCGCCTTATTTTGGCGGAAAGCCGTAAGCAAGGTTTAAAAGAAAAGAGCTTGGCATTACGTTTATCAGCTCTTCGTCAGTTTTTCAGCTATCTTGTGCAACAAGGGCAAATGAAAGTGAATCCGGCAACGGGTATTTCAGCGCCGAAACAAGGCAAACATTTACCAAAAAATATTGATGCTGAACAGGTCCAAAAATTGCTTTCAAATGACAGCAAAGATCCGATTGATTTGCGTGATCGCGCCATGATGGAATTGATGTATAGCTCGGGGCTTCGCTTATCTGAATTGCAAGGCTTAAACCTCAATAGCATTAACACTCGAGTACGAGAAGTCAGAGTGATTGGTAAAGGGAACAAAGAACGTATTGTGCCTTTTGGACGCTATGCTTCTCATGCAATTCAGCAATGGTTGAAAGTACGCCCTTTATTTAATCCAAAGGATGACGCCCTTTTTGTGAGCCAACAGGGAAATCGCCTTACTCATCGCTCTATTCAAAAACGAATGGAAACCTGGGGCATCCGACAAGGATTAAACAGCCATCTCAATCCGCATAAACTGCGTCACTCTTTTGCTACTCACATGCTGGAAGCGAGTTCAGATTTGCGTGCTGTTCAAGAGCTTTTAGGACACAGCAATTTGTCCACCACGCAAATTTATACGCATTTAAATTTCCAACATCTTGCTGAAGTGTATGATCAAGCCCATCCTCGAGCAAAACGAAAAAAATAAACAAAGTGCGGTCAAAAATCGTCGTCTTTTTAACCGTACTTCTAAACAAAAAGGCTACCTTTTGGTAGCCTTTATTCATTCAACTATAAGCTAAATGCTTGAATATAAGGAAGTTTACCTTTCTTCAGCATGTCTTCAATACCGCTTTGGTGATCATTTTCACCTAAACCACGTAATTCGAAGGTGACACCAACACTGTTGTCATAAACCACTTGATCGTTACGTTGATTTTGGCGACTCGTCACATAACGTCTTGCGCCAACGCCTAAAGACCAACAGCACGAGTTATATTGCACGCCCACATATTGCTCAACCGGTTTTTTCAATGCAATATCTTGATAGTATTTTCCAACAAGCGCCCAGTTATCCGACACTTCCCATGCAGCCACAACACCAACCTGTTTAATGTCTTGTTGATAACGGTTTGCGGAAGCACCCAAGTTTTGGTTGATGTACTCTTTGCTCGCATAACGATAATTTAACTGAATCAGATTATTCTTCATCGGGTTAAATTCCAAACTACTATTCGCCAATGAGGCTTTATCTAGCAATGTATCGTATTGGTAGCTACCGCGCCAATTCCATTTATCGTTAATTTTCCAGTTAGACTCCAAGGCCCAAGAAGAAGAGGATTTTGGCGTACGATTATTTGGATTATCATCAATTTTTGATGCCGTTAAATAATAAATTTGTCCTGCTGAGAAATTGAAACGCTCATCGGCATTTCTATCATAAAAACGAGTTGTTCCCCCAACTGTCACTTGGTTTGCTGATGAAATACGGTCTAAACCACTATAACGACGATCTCGGAACAAAGAATAATAATCTTGTTGAACTAGCGCAGAATCATAACCAAAACCAAGGTAATTATTTACACGTTTTGAACCAATATTACTTTGATCTTTGTATGGTCGATACAGATATTGAACATGAGGTTCAAGCGTTTGTGTATAACCATCAAATAAAGTTTTATTACTCGCTAAAACCGTTTGTAAATCTACTTTTAATTGTGGCAATACACGATTTACCGATTTTTGTACGTCTTCCGCCGAAGAAGAAGAGCCTTTTTTCTGGTTATAATGGGTCGCGTAAAGTTTAGTCTCAATATTCAAGCTACCATATTTATTTGACATCGCTGTTGCCAAACTTGGTTCAACATGAAAACGCCATGCTGTCGGCATCAAGGTACTATCATTATCAAAACGTACTGCTTGTGAGAATAACTTGAAATCTACCCAACCGTTCGCCAAATCATTTTTGTAATAATTAAAGTCGATTTGTGGCATTGCACGGTAAGGCCCCACAGAAACTTCATCAAAAATTTGGAATTGACGCGCAGAAATCGCAAAGTTGTAATTTGGTTTATAGTAAGCAATACGAGCATATTGGTTTGCGTAACCATCAGTACTGCTACCATAATCGGAATCAAAATCGGTAAAATAACGTTTATCGCTCACTTTTGTGTAATCGATATTTAAACGCCAGTTTTCAAGAAAAGAAGAATGATGTTTCCAATAGAATAAATGACGCTTACGGCTATCGCTAGTATATTCATCATAACGATCACGTCCTAAATATTCTCCCGCAAGTTTACCTTCACCAACTGGTGTCAAATAACGGAATTCACCATTTAATTGCCAGCCACGGCGTGACATATATTTTGGTGCAATCGTCGCATCATAATTTGGCGCAATATTCCAATAAATCGGTTGTTTATACCAATAACCATCGCGGCTAGAATGGCCGACAGTTGGCATTAATAAACCTGAACGGCGGCGATCACCAATTGGTAATTGCAGATAAGGGGTATAGAATACCGGCACACCTAATACTTTAAAACGCGCATGCCAAAATTCTGCATATTCTTCTTTGATGTGCTGACGAATCTCAGAGGCATCTACCGCCCAAGCATTATCATCGGGTAAACAAGAGGTAAATGTCGCGTTTTTCATTAAGCGGTAATTATCACCTAACTCGATTTCTTGTGCTTTACCACGACCTTGACGTCCTACAAGCTGGTAGTCTGCACCAGTGACGTTACCGTTTTTGCTATCTAAATTAAAACTCGCATCATTCCCTAATAGATTAATTTGATTATCTTTGTAATCAAATCCGCCACGTAAATAAGCCCAACGCTGAGCTTGATTGCCCTCACCTGTTTGTTTGACTTCAACTGAATTTCCGACCAGATGACGGTTTCCTTGTTTCAAATCGACATTGCCTTGATAAATCGCCTGAGTTGGCTGATTAATCTCTGCTTTATCTGCTTCAATATAAACCGGCAAATTATTGACATCACCTTTCACGACCTCACCAGTAAAATGAGGCACACCAAGCAAACATTGAGAATGCAGATCTGCCAAACTTTGTTGACTATAAAGTGCGGTCAGAATTGAGATTGAAATTAAGGTATATTTTTTATTCATAATTCAGTTCTTATTCAGATGAAATTAGGGGGATTATACTGGAATATCACTTACAACAACAGCCATTTATATGGTCGTTGACTAACCCCATAGATTGCATAAAGGCATAACATGTCGTTTCCCCTACAAAGACAAAACCACGTTTCTTCAACGCTTTTGACATAGCTTTTGAGATTTCAGTTCTAGCGGGTACCATAGAAATATCGGGTACATCATTGATAATTGGTTGATGATTCACAAACGACCACACAAAATCACTGAAATTTTCACCGCACTTTTCCATGGCTAAATAAGCTTTGGCATTTTTCACAATGGCTTCCAGTTTTGCTCGATGACGAATAAGCCCAGTATTTTCCATGCAACGATCAATATCTTGTTCGGTCATTTGCGCAACTTTAATAGGATCAAATTGATGGAATGCAGCCCGATAGGCTTCACGTTTTTTCAATACAGTAATCCAGGAAAGCCCCGCCTGTTGTCCTTCTAAACAGATTTTCTCAAACAGTTTTTGGCTGTCAAATTGTGGCTTACCCCATTCCTTATCGTGGTAGTCAATATAAATCGGAAGTTCGCCCACCCAAGGGCATCTTGTACTCATGCCATATCCTTTTTGAGTTGTTCATAGATTGCGACAAAATCGGGCATCACCCCACGCCATAAATAGAATGAATGGGCGGCTTGCGCCACCAACATACCAAAACCATCACTGACATTATTCAGACCTAAGGATTTACAGTAGGCAATAAAAGGCGTGTCACTACCTTTGGCATATTGCATGTCATAACAAGCTCGGGCCAATGATAAGATTGAGGCATCAACGGCGGCGGTATGTCCGCTTAACCCAGCCGAAGTTGCATTGATCACTAAATCGTAGGTTTGCGCGGGAATTACATCCATCGCGACAGCTTCAATTGTGCCGTAAGGCTTGAACTTATTTGCCAGTTGTTGTGCTTTTTCTAGGGTGCGGTTAGTCAAGATAACCTGCTGTTGTGCTTCCAATAAAGGCAGTAATACCCCTTTGGTTGCCCCGCCGGCACCTAAAATTAAAATGCGTTGTTGTGGCTGAATCCAACCTAAGCGTTGCAAATCCGTCACTAAACCAATGCCATCGGTATTGTCCGCATAGAGTTTTCCATTAGCCAATTTTTTTAGTGTGTTACAGGCTTCGGCCAGTTTTGCTCGTTCGCTATGTTCTTCAGCGACTGCATAGGCGCGTTCCTTAAATGGTGCGGTGATATTGCAACCTTGTGCCCCTTCAGCAAAAAAGGCCTGTAATTGCTGCTCAAAATTCTCAAGGTCACCTAATTTGGTAACATATTCCATTGTTTGCTGGGTTTGTGTGGCAAATAAGCGATGAATTAACGGCGATTTACTTTGGGCAATTGGATTGCCCCAAACGGCATAATGCTGCATGTTTTATCCTTGTCTGAAAAGTTGGTTTGTGAGCAAATCGCGAATTTCCGATGGATTTTGTGCTCGGCCGACCGCGTCATCAAGCACCGGGAAATCTGCCCCAAATTGGGAACGCACGGCATCTGCGCTACGGCAAGGTGATTGACCGGTTAAGTTAGCGCTGGTCGAGGTCAGAGCAAAGCCTGTATCTTCACATAAGGCTTTGACGGCAGGATGAGTACATAAACGCACTGCAATGCTATTAAATTGCCCCGTCAAGAAATGTGGAACCTCTGTCTTAGCCGGCACCACCCAAGTGATTGGATGTTCATATTGTGCCTGTAAGCGCGCAAGTTGTTCGTCTGATAAATGGGAGAAATCAACAAAGGGCTGTAAAAAATGCAAGCTCGGCGCAACTAAAATGAGACCTTTTTCAATCGGACGTTGTTTTAAATCGAGCAATTTCCTGACCGCACTTTCACTTAGCGGATTACAGCCCAAACCGAATACCGCCTCAGTAGGATAGGCAACTACTTCATCTTGCATTAAACGGGTGGCAATTTGTTGTACATTCATTTTTCATTCTCAAAAATATGTCGACAGCTTTTATTTGCACATTGCCACACTTGGTGTTCGGCATTTTCACTTTTTAATAGCGCGAGTGGAAAATGGCATTGTGGACAAGGCATGACATAGGGTTTTGCTGGCAAGGAAAATTTGCAATGGGGAAAGTTATCACAACCATAAAAGATTTTCCCTTGTCGTCCGCGACGGGCAACCAAATGCCCTTTATGGCATTCCGGGCAGTCAATGGATTGTTCATCATCCTGTTGCTCATGCACCACAAAATCACAATCGGGATAATGACTGCAGCCAATAAACATCCCAAAAACACCTTGTTTGAGTTGGAGCGGGTTGCCACATTGTGGACAGGTTTCATCAAGCTCTTTCAACACCTTATGTTCCACCTTATGCAAGGGACGCAAATAATCACAGACAGGGTATGCTGTACAACCTAAAAACAGTCCTTTTTTACCTTGTTTTATTTGCAAAGGCGCGCCGCATTGTGGGCAATATTCTTCGTGCTTTGTGTGTTGGAAAAGACTTTGACTCATACGCTGTCCCTATGCTTGTAGCATTGTTTCCAATTCTTCCTGGGCTACTAACCAATCCATTTCGACTTCTTCCAATGCTTTCTTCACCTCTACTTGCTGTGCCAAAAGTGCGGTCAATTTTTCTTTATTTTCCGCGCTGTATAGTTCGGAATCCGCCAATTGGTTTTCAATCTCCGCAAGTTTGGAGGCATGTTTATTCATTTTTTCCTCCAGTTGAGTGATTTGTTTACGAAGAGGCGCAGTTTGTTGGCGAAGTTCGGCCTCACGACGTTTTTGTTCCTTACGGTTTTGCATGGAATTTTCATTGTCGTCATTTTTCTCCGAGGATTTATTTTCTGGTGCACTATTTTGTTCATTCAGCCACTTTTGATAATCCTCTAAATCGCCTTTGAATTCTTCCACTTTTTTATCGTGTACCAAATAGAATTCTTCCACGGTATTACGTAGTAAGTGACGATCATGGGAAACCACCACCAAAGAGCCTTCGTAATCCACTAGCGCTTCAGTTAACGCCTGACGCATATCCAAATCCAAATGGTTAGTTGGTTCGTCGAGCAGTAATAAGTTTGGACGTTGCCAAACAATCAGTGCAAGCACCAAACGAGCTTTTTCCCCACCGGAAAAGGCTTTCACCGCTTGATTAACTTTATCACCATGGAATGCGAAACTCCCAAGATAATCCCGCACCTGTTGCTCCGTTTGCTCCGGTGCTAGTTTCTGCATGTGCCAGAGAGCGGATTCATCTGCACGTAGCGTATCAAGCTGATGCTGAGCAAAATAGCCAAGTTGCACGCCTTTAGCTAATTGTACTGTACCAGAAAGGGCTGTGAGCTCGCCGGCTAACAATTTAATTAAGGTTGATTTACCTGCACCATTTTTCCCTAATAAACCAATGCGCGAACCTGGTACTAAATTCAGTTTAATTTTACTTAAAATTTCTACCGCACTTTCACCGCTACCATAACCTGCGCTCGCCTGCTCAATCATCACCAAAGGATTCGGCAAGGATAGTGGTGGACGGAATTCAAAAGTAAAAGGATTATCCACATAAGCCGGTGCAATCAGTTCCATACGCTCTAAGGCTTTCATACGGCTTTGTGCTTGTTTTGCCTTAGTAGCCTTGGCTTTAAAGCGGTCGATATACTTTTGTAAATGAGAGATCTTTTGTTGTTGCTGACGATACATGGCCGTTTGTTGTGCCAATTTGGTTGCTCGTTGCACTTCAAAGGAAGAATAATCGCCCGTGTATTCGTTGAGTTTCTGATTTTCGATATGGAGGATTTTTGTCACAATCGGATCGAGAAAATCACGGTCGTGAGAAATTAATACCAAGGTGCCTTGATATTGCACTAACCAACGTTCTAACCAAATAACTGCATCCAAATCCAAATGGTTGGTTGGCTCATCTAGTAATAATAAATCCGATGGACAAAGCAATGCTTGCGCCAAATTCAAGCGCATTCGCCAACCACCGGAGAAGGATTTCACTGGTTGAGTGATTTCTTCTTGGTTAAAACCTAAACCATGCAATAAGGAAGCCGCGCGAGATTGGATCGTCCAAGCATCCAAGGTTTCTAATTGCCCGTGAATGCGCGCAATCGCATGGCCATCATTACGTTCATTGGCTTCGTTAAGTTCCTGCTGCAAACGGCAATATTCGCGATCCCCTTGAATCACATAATCAATGGCGGGAATATCCAATGCTGGCGTTTCTTGATTCACCCAAGATACCCGCCAGTTGGATGGATAAGTGACCTCGCCACCCTCTGGCGTTAATTCTTTTTTTAATAGGGCAAAAAGAGACGACTTACCGCAACCATTCTTCCCCACCAAGCCGACTTTTTGTTTCGGATTGATGGTTGCCGTGGCATTCTCGAGCAATTCGGTTTGCCCGCGCTTTAGGGAAATATTATTAAATACAATCATTTCTTCGAATACATCTGAATTTGTGCCTATTTTGCAATATTTTTCCTTTTCTCGGAACAGTCTATTCCAATTTTATCGATATTTCTGCCTGAAAAACATGTATAATGACACTCAACAAATCAATCATGAGGAAATAAAATGAAGCTCTCTATTCTTAATCTCGCCCCCGTTCGTGAAGGACAAACTTATTTGCAAGCCGTTGAGTCTATGGTAAGTCTTGCAAAACATGCTGAAAACATTGGCATTGAACGCTATTGGATTGCTGAGCATCATAATATGAAAAATTTGGTGAGTTCAGCGACCGCACTTTTAATTCAACATACGCTAGCTAATACGAAAACTTTGCGCGTGGGGTCAGGTGGCGTGATGTTACCGAATCATTCGCCTTATGTGGTGGCTGAGCAATATGGCACATTGGAGACGCTTTATCCAAACCGTGTTGAACTCGGTTTAGGGCGTGCACCAGGAACGGATATGCAAACGGCTGCGGCACTTCGTCGTGGACGAAACAGCCTAGATTTCCCTGCGGAAATTGCGGAACTTCGAGGTTACTTTAAAGATAGCAATCCTGTTTCAGCTTATCCTTCCGCAGGCTTGTATATACCGTTTTATATTTTGGGTTCCAGCACTGAAAGTGCCTATCTTGCGGCAGAGCTTGGCTTGCCTTATGCCTTTGCTTCACACTTTGCGCCACGCATGATGGAAATGGCGGTGGAGATTTACCGCAAAAACTTCAAACCTTCTACCTATCTTGCTGAACCTTATGTCATCTTAGGTGTGAACGCGATTGTTGCTGAAACCGATAAAGAAGCGAAACAACTGGCGACAACACAAACACTATTTTTCTTAAATATAGTGACTAACGCACAACAAAATTTACAACCGCCTATGGCTTCAGAAGAAGATGTTTGGAAAACTCAAATGCACGCCCAAAAGAAACCACACTTTGGCCCAGTCGATTTCGAGGAAATCCCGATTTACAACCAAGAGCGTGCAGTAGTGGAACAAATGACTGCTTGTTCGCTTATCGGTAGTCCTGAAAGCGTGGATTTTCAACTCAAGCAATTACGTGAACGGGTACATTTTGATGAAATTATGGCGGTGAGCTATATTTTTGATGAGCAAAAGCAAGCCCAATCTTACACGATGTTGAAAGCGATTGTGGATAAGCAATAGCGAGACAAAAATAAAAAGTGCGGTAAATTTCACCGCACTTTAAATCCCAGAAATATCAATAAGCCGTTTCTATCGGTAAACCAGCTTTTACCCAACCATCAAATCCCCCAATGACGCTAAAGACATTTTCATAGCCTTGCTCAACGAGGAAAGTTGCCACATTTCGGCTGCTCACGCCATGATAACAACTCACGATAATCGGGGAGTCAAAGTCCACCTGTTCTTCAAATTGTAAAAAGCTTTGGTTGGTTAAATGAAAAGCCCCTTTCGCATGAGAATAGGTGAAACGTTGTGGATCCCGAATGTCTGCAAGCATGGCACCATTTTGCACCATTTCCCACGCTTGCTCTGGGCTAATTTCTTTAAACGACATGATTTTTTCCCTTTGCGCGTTGTTTATACACGCCATCAAAAATAATCAGGCTCATCGCCAATACTAAACAAATGAATAACGGATAGCTGTCCGTATCCATTTCCTCTCCAATTAAAAATGAAATAATCACCATCAAAATGGTTTCAACATAACCTAAAAGGCCAAGCAAATTCATCGGCAGCATATTGCTAGCAATAACATAAGCGATTAATGCCGCACCACTAATAAGCCCGAGCAATACCAACAATCCCCAAATGTTAGGATTCGATTCCTGCACGGTAGCAAAGTCAGTCTGAAATGCAAAATAGAAGCTAATCGGTAATAAACTCAACATTTCCAAACAAAACGCAGCAAGATCAGTATTATTCAATGCTTTTCGTACAGAAAAATAAGTCGTATAACCCACGCATATTACGATGGCTTCCCAAGATAATCCGCCTTTTAAAATGATGTTAGAAATCACCCCTACTGCCGCAATTAATACGGCAATGAATTTCAATGTTGAAATTCGTTCTTTAAAAATAAGCCGTCCAGCGGCCACCATCACAATTGGTAACAATAAATAGCCAAAAGAAACACTTAAGGAGCTACCATTATTGGGTGCCCATAAAAAGAGCCACATTTGATACCCCATTAATGCGCCACAAATAATATAAGAAAGAGCAAAGAGCGGTCGATTTTTAATGCGTTTTAGATGCTCAACCAAAGCTTGTTTTTGTTTAAACATAATGAGAGCAAGGGCAACGAAAGGAAATGTAAACAACATTCGATAGCCGAAAATATCCGTGCCACTGAGCGGTTTCAGTAGCGTGGAAAAATAATACATATAGCCAAATAAAAGCGAGGCTAAAAGTGAAATAAGTATGCCTCTTAACATAATAAATCCTTAGGTTAATTCTGCTTATTATTTTAGTCTAACATCTCCCAAAATGCACGAATTAGGGGATTCGCTAAATTTCTTTTTTGCACACAAACGCCTAAATCAAATGCCTCGACTGGATTGTCTAAATTTAAACGAGACACGTCTTTTGACATAGGGTTATTATCAATCACCACATCAGGCAACATCGCTAATCCAAAACCAAGTGCCACCATTGGCACAATACCTTCATGCCCCGCCACTGTGGCATAAATTTGGGGATGTTTAATGTGTTTGCTACGTAGCCATTGCTCAATACGCTGCCGTGCCATTCCATCTAACGGCAAAATAAAAGGCATCTGTTGCCAGTTGATAGGGTCTTCCTGTAATAATTGTGTGGCTAAACAAGCCACTCTTGGGGCAATTAATGAAAGGGAAATATCATCAATCTTATAAAATTCCAATCCTGTCGGTAGATTATTGGGTTTCCCCGCCAAGGCAAGATCCACTTGTTCTGATTGAATAAATTGCACCGCAGAAGCTGGGTCACCAGTCGTCAGTTGAATTTCAACTTTCGGATAACGAGAACGAAATTTGGCTAACACCTGTGGCAAGTGGCTATATGAAGCTGTTACCGAACAAAATAAGCGCAACTCTCCGCTTAATTCCGCTGAATTATCTCGCAGCTGACGCTTAAACTCTTGCCAGTTTTGCCATTCTGCTTTCGCAAATTGCAGAAATTTCTCGCCTTGTTCGGTTAAACGCACTTGGCGATTATCACGAATAAATAAAGGTTGTTCTAATTCTTCTTCCATGCGTTGAATTTGGCGTGAGAGCGTAGAGGGTGACATATAATTTTGCGTAGCGGTTTTAGCAAAATTTTGTGTATCAGCAAGATGAAGAAATATTTGGAGGTCTTGAAAGTTCATATGTATCGTTAAAAGCAAATGACATTGCAAAAATTGCAACACTAAGTTCAAATAATATCACTTTACGCAACAACTAAAAACCTTATAATCCACTTCACAACAAAAAACTATATTCAAACACAACCTCATACACATTAATCAACATCATAGAAAGGATGAAAAATGGCTAACTATTTCAACACATTAAATTTACGTGAAAAATTAGATCAATTAGGTCGTTGTCGTTTTATGGATCGCAGCGAATTTGCTGACGGTTGCAACTACTTAAAAGGCAAAAAAATCGTTATCGTAGGTTGTGGTGCGCAAGGTTTAAACCAAGGTTTAAATATGCGTGACTCTGGCTTAGACATTTCTTATGCATTACGCCCTGAAGCGATTGCAGAAAAACGTGCATCATTCCAACGTGCAACAGAAAACGGCTTTAAAGTTGGCACTTACCAAGAGTTAATCCCGACTGCAGACTTAGTGATCAACTTAACACCAGATAAACAACACTCTAAAGTCGTAGCTGATGTAATGCCATTAATGAAAAAAGATTCAGCATTCGGTTACTCACATGGTTTCAATATCGTTGAAGTAGGTGAGCAAATCCGTGAAGACATCACTGTGGTGATGAGTGCACCAAAATGTCCAGGTACTGAAGTGCGTGAAGAATACAAACGTGGTTTCGGTGTACCTACATTAATCGCGGTTCACCCAGCAAATGACCCACGTGGTGAAGGCATGGCAATTGCGAAAGCATGGGCGGCAGCAACCGGTGGTGATCGTGCGGGCGTATTAGAATCTTCATTCGTTGCAGAAGTAAAATCTGACTTAATGGGTGAACAAACCATTCTTTGCGGTATGTTACAAGCGGGTTCGATCGTATGTTACGACAAATTAGTTGCAGACGGTAAAGATCCAGCATACGCAGGCAAACTTATCCAATACGGTTGGGAAACTATTACTGAAGCATTAAAACAAGGCGGTATCACATTAATGATGGATCGCTTATCAAATAGCGCAAAATTACGTGCATTTGAGCTTGCGGAACAAATCAAAGAAAGCCTTGGTTTCTTATATTACAAACACATGGATGACATCATCAGTGGTCACTTCTCCGCAACCATGATGGCTGACTGGGCGAACGGTGATAAAGACTTATTAGCATGGCGTGAAGCAACTGGCAAAACTGCCTTTGAAAATGCACCAAAAGCAGACGGCATCAAAATTTCTGAACAAGAATACTTTGATAACGGCGTGTTAATGGTAGCAATGGTGAAAGCAGGTGTTGAATTAGCCTTTGATGCAATGGTTGCAAGCGGTATCTATGAAGAATCAGCTTACTATGAATCACTTCACGAATTACCGTTAATCGCTAACACCATTGCGCGTAAACGTTTATACGAAATGAACGTAGTTATTTCTGATACGGCAGAATATGGTAACTACTTATTCTCTAACGTAGCGACCCCTATTCTTGCTAAAGAAATCATCCCAACCTTACAAAAAGGTGACTTAGGTGAACCAACACCAGCAGTTGCTATCGACAACATCACTTTACGCGATGTAAACGATGCAATCCGTAACCACCCAGTTGAATTAATTGGTCAAGAGTTACGTGGTTATATGACAGATATGAAACGTATCGCTGTTGCAGGTTAATCATTAAATCGTTAAAATTTAAGCCAGCTTTTATTCAATAAGTTGGCTTTTTTATAATCCAAAGGAATTCATATGAAAAACAATAAAATTTTTAACCGCACTTTTAAAGTGAGTTTGGTGGCTATGGCGTTAGGATTAGTTAATTCGGCATGGGCCATTGATTATAAACTATATGAAGGTACCGTATATAAGAATCCGGAAAGAACTGACTCTGAAGTAAAAAATATGAATTTTAATTCAGATTATGGATATGATTTAACAAATAAAAAGAATCTTGCAACTGTATCTTTTCGAATGAAAAATGGTTTAAATAATAAGGATTATCCAACAGAATCACTAATTTTCCTTTATCCTCAATTTTCTAAGGGGCCTAGTTCATTAGAAATCAAACCTAATAGCACTTTCACATTATCGAAGGCTTTTCCTGAAAGTTCTGTTTTTGAATTGAGAGATGCAAATCTCAAATTCCACACCGGTAATATCAATTTATTTAAGGGGCTTTCAACAGTTAATGAAGAGGGCGAGTCAGTTTCAGGAAATTCAGCATTTGAACTTCAAAGTAATAGCACCATTGATATTGATTCAGTGAGTATTGTTAGTTTAGCTGAAGAGAGCATCGGGTACCAACTATTTGATAAATCTACAGCAAATATTACTAACTCCTCTATTTTCCTAGGGGAAGGTAACAGCACTGCTGTAGATGCAGAAAACTCAGCATTAAATATCAAAAATTTAAATATCACGCTACAGCCAGCAGGTAGCGATAAATCAACTACTATTGCATACATATCTGAGAATACTACATTAAATATTGAGGACAGCTTGCTCACAATTGAAGCGAAAGGTCAAAGTAAAGGTTTAGGTTTTGTACTTGATGGTGGTATGACCAACATTACAAATTCCAACATTGAAAATAACACTGGAGATGTTGTTATTTTTACTAATAAACAAGATTCTCGAGATACAACAAATAATTACAGCTCAACAACAGTTAATCTAAAAAATACTAAAATCCCCGATGCAAAAGTATTGGTTGGATTAAACATGCCCGATCTAGCTGATACGGACTTATCTGAAGGAGAGAAAACTAGCTCACCTAGATTTGTGTTAAATGCAGATAACTCACAGTTAAATGGTGCAGTAAAGCAATATGACGGTACAAATAAAACGCCTGTTACATTAAATCTAACTAACAATACTACATGGGATTTAGTGGATAATTCAGAAGTAACAGACTTGCATTTAAATAACTCAGCGGTTTCTTTAACTAATACAAACGCTCCTTATGCAACATTAACTATCACGGGTAATCTCACTGGCTCAGGTATCTTCAACCTCAACACCAATATCGCTGAAAACAAAAGCGATAAAATCGTTGTTAAAGGTACTGCCGAAGGTAATCATAAAATTGGGGTAACTAACCAAGGTGCAAACGTTGCTAACGGCAAAGTGACACTTGTAGAAACCAATGGTGGTAATGCGGCGTTTAGCTTAACTAACCCGAATAATCGTGTAGATTTAGGGGCTTACCAATATTTTCTAACCAAAGAGGGAAATAATTGGGTATTAGCTAACTCTAAAAATGTAGTTACTCCAACTCCACCTGTTGCACCAGTTACACCAAGCAAACCAGTAGTGACCCCAAGCAAACCTGCGGTAACGCCTAGCACTCCAGTAGTAACCCCAAGTAATCCAGTAGTACCACCTGCAGTTCTACCAAGCACACCATTACTTTCAGACTTAGCGAATGCACAAGTTTCTCTTCGCCAAGCACAATTGCTTTTAGTGGAAGATGATTTAAATGGCATTCATCAACGTCTAGGTGAAGTGAAAAACGGTGAAAAAGGTAATGTATGGGTTCGTAATGTGAATTCTCGCCAAAAATTAGCCGCACTTTCGACAGGTGAGAGTGAAACTTCTGGCTTTAAACAAAACGTACATAGCTTACAAGTGGGCGCTGATGCTGCTGTAACAGATAACCTCCGTGTTGGTGGATTTGTTGGTCGTAGCCAAGCTAACGTTGATTTCAATGGTTATTACGGTGATGGCAAAGTAAGAGGCAACAGCGTGGGCTTATATGCAGCTTACCTTGCAGATAACGGTATTTATGTAGATAACATCGTGAAATACAGCCGTTTACACGCTAACTCAAATTACACTGAAAAACGCCATTACAACGCTTATACTATTTCGAGTGAATTAGGCAAACGCTTTAGCCTTGTGAACGATTGGACAATTACCCCGCAAGCACAATTAGCGTGGACACATATTTCATCACAAGAGAATGAAGATAGCTTATCTTCTGTGTATTCTCGAATTGGTTTACGTGTAGCCAAAGGCTTTGCATTAAGTAATGGTTGGAATTTACAACCTTATGCAGAAGTCAATGCGATTACTAGCAAAAACCGTAGCAGCAAAATTCATTACACAAACAGCGCACTTGATGTTGCAAGCAGCCGCGGACGTTTTGAAAGTGCGGTCGGCTTAAATGCTGGATTTGCAAATCATCGTTTTGGTTTAGAAGTAAGCCGTGCTGACGGTAAAAACTTCGATAAACCTTATGCAATTCAAGCAGTTTATCGCTATCAGTGGTAATATAAGAGGGCGGGTTAAAATCCGCCCTTTTTTTCTTTTTTACTCAATAAATAATATGTCAAAACCTTTCCCTTCTCACTCATTTACAACCAAACGAACGGCAAAATCCACTCGTTCATTTAAGCCTAAAGCGAAGCCACTTACATTAGAACAAACAATCGTTGTTTTATTTAACAAACCTTTTGATGTGCTGACACAATTCACCGATGAAAATGGCCGAGCTACATTAAAAGATTTTATTACCATTCCTAATGTGTATGCGGCAGGACGATTGGATCGTGATAGCGAAGGGTTACTGATTTTAACGAATAATGGTGAAGTGCAACATCGTTTGG
Organism: Haemophilus sp. HMSC71H05; assembly: GCF_001838635.1. Classification (NCBI taxonomy): domain Bacteria; kingdom Pseudomonadati; phylum Pseudomonadota; class Gammaproteobacteria; order Pasteurellales; family Pasteurellaceae; genus Haemophilus; species Haemophilus sp. HMSC71H05. The sequence continues at coordinate 173,058 of NZ_KV838028.1, read as the reverse complement.
CTGATCCTAAGTTTAAAACAGAAAAAACGTATTTTGTGCAAGTGGAAGGCATTCCTGAAGAGGCTGACTTAGACAAGTTTCGTCAAGGCGTTGAATTGAAAGATGGGATGACGAAGCCAGCAAAAGTGCGGTTGATTTCAGAACCAGATTTTCTTTGGCCTCGCAAGCCACCTATTCGTGAACGTCAAAGTATTCCAACGAGCTGGTTAGAAATTAAAATTAGTGAAGGGCGTAATCGACAAGTACGTAGAATGACGGCACATATCGGCTTTCCGACATTGCGTCTCATCCGTTATCAAATGAGCCATTTAACACTTGATGGATTGGGTAATGGTGAATATCGCTGTTTGAATGAAGAAGAAATGCGTGCGTTATTCAAACAACTTCATTTGAACAACGCACATTAAGATTAGAAACGTTGAGCGGGTTGTGCGTTTTCAACTTGCACGAAGAAACCTTTATCATTCAAGATAATGCTGTAATCGGTGACATATTTAACGCTGTTAGTTTCCACTATCGCATTACAGCTGCGAATGCCTTGTTGTGGATAAGATTGCGTTTCACGGGCTTGCGTGATTTGTTTTACTGTCATTTGGGTGTTAGTAGCAGCGCCTTGTTTTTTGAAGGCATCAGATAATACCGCAAAAACTTTTGAATCATTACATCTTGGCACAACGACGGATTTTGTCACAGTATTCGCTGTTTTCTGAGCAACAGTTTCCACTCTATTTTCAGTTACTTTTTCAACGGCTTTTGGTTCCGCTTTCTTCACTTCAGTTTTAACCACTGGAGTTTTTTTAGCCATCACCTTTTCAGGTTTAGCGGATTCTTTAACTGCACTTTGTTTGCTTTTCTCTACAGTCTTTTTATCTTTTACTGCCGCTTGCTTAGTTTTTTCTACTGGCTGTTTGCCTTTCGTTTTTGTCGGCTCTGCTTTAGCGGCTTTATTTGTCGTTTTATTTTTTATTTTTTCTTTTTTTGTTACCGCTTTTTTCGCTTCGACAATTTTAGCTGGCTTTTTCACTTCTGCTTTTTTGGCATCGGCTTTCTTTTTGACTGTTTTGGCTACAGCTTTAGGTGTGGTTGCTTTCTTGGCTTCCACTTTTTTAACTGCCGTTTTCACTGACTTGGTTTGAGTTGATTTTGCCGTATGATTTGGCGATGCAGCAAAGGCCAAAACAGGTAACAAAGCAAAAATCACCGCGAGTAATTTTTTCATCTGTTATTCTCCTTAAACAAAAAGTGCGGTCAACATTAACCGCACTTTGAAATCATTTATAAATTAAAGATAGTAGTGTTCTACGTAGTTTAATTTATCGTCAAGTTTTAACACTAATGGTTGACCGGTTGGGATTTCAAAATCCATGATTTCCGCATCAGAAATACCAATGATGTGTTTTGCTAATGCACGAAGTGAGTTACCGTGTGCCACCACTAAAACACGTTTACCAGAAAGCATTGCTGGAGCAATTTGGTCTTCCCAGAATGGTAATGCGCGTTCTAAGGTTAATTTTAAGTTTTCTGCATTTGGTATAACATCAGACGGAATGTTTGCATAACGACGGTCATTATGTGCAGAATTTGGATCTTTCGGATCTAAATCTGGAGGGGAAATATCATAAGAACGGCGCCAGATATGAACTTGTTCGTCACCGTATTTTTCTGCTGTTTCTTTTTTATCTAAGCCTTGTAATGCACCGTAGTGACGCTCATTTAAACGCCAGTTTTTCACTTGAGGAATCCATAATTGGTGAGATTCTTCTAACACGATGTTACAGGTTTTGATTGCACGAGTTAAAACAGAGGTAAAGGCGATATCAAATTCATAGCCTTTCTCCAACAATTTTTTACCCGCTGCTTTTGCTTCTTCAACACCGCGCTCGGTTAAATTCACATCACGCCAACCGGTGAATAAATTTTTTGCGTTCCACTCACTGAAACCGTGACGAATGAATACTAATTCCATAAGGATCTCCTAAGTATTAATAAAAAAATGAATGGTTCTGTTATAGCAAAAAATCGTTATGTTTAAAAGTAAAAAGGCGGTATTTACTGATCTTTCGCAAAAAATCGCCTGTAAACTTTTAGCCACTCAAAAATAATGCTAGTATTTAAGCTTTATTCGTCCCTTAATTTCTCTCAAGTTTAGATGTATGCAGCAAAGCAATCGTAGAAAAAAAATCTTATCAAAACTGACCGTACTTTTAGCTTGCGGTCTGCTTGGCTTTTCATCTTTCGCGCAAGGCAACGATCTCAACCAAATTCAAAAACAAATTAAACAACAAGAGTCGAAGATCGCCGAGCAAAAACGTGCACAAGCTAAACTCCAAGCTAGTCTTAAAGATCAAGAAAGCAAAATTAATAGCGTTGTTGGTGAATTACGTGAAACAGAATTAAGTTTGCAAGAAATCCGCAAGCAAATGGCGGAAACCGAAAAGCAAATCAAGCAATTAGAAAAGCAAGAGCGCGTGCAAAAAGCGAAGCTCGCACAGCAAATAGATGCCATTTATCGCTCAGGTGTCAATCCTTCTACCTTGGAAAGAATGCTTTCGGAAGATGCCAAAAAAGCGGAACGCATGAAAGTGTATTATCAGCACTTAAACCAAGTTCGCATTGATATGATTAACAATCTGAAAGCGACACAAGAGAATTTAGCGAAACAACGCGAAGCGATTTCAGGCCAACAAAAGAATCATCGCGATCAGCTTTCTACGCAAAAGAAACAGCAGCAAGAATTACAAAAAGCGCAACAAGAACGTCAATCTACGTTAAATGAACTCAACAAAAACTTAACGAAAGATCAGAATAAGCTGGAAACGTTGAAAGCGAATGAAAATGCCCTTCGCCAAGAAATTCAACGTGCTGAACAAGCTGCTCGCCAACAAGAACAACGTGAGCGTGAAGCCCTTGCTCAGAAAAAACAAGAGGAAGAAAAACGTACCTCAAAACCTTATCAACCAACTGATCAAGAACGTAAGTTGATTAACAGCACCAGTGGTTTAGGTACGGCTGCACGTCAATACAGTCGTCCAGTTTCTGGCCCGACGTTATATTCCTTTGGTTCAATCCAAGCGGGCGAAGTACGTTGGAAAGGCATGGTTATCGGTGCACCAACGGGTACCGCGGTAAAAGCTATTGCAAGTGGTCGTGTCATTCTAGCGGGTCATCTTAATGGCTATGGTTATATGGTGATTGTGAAACACGGCGACAGCGACTTGAGCTTATATGGTTTCAACCAAGCGGTATTTGTGAAACAGGGTCAGCTGGTGTCTGCGGGACAAACCATCGCACAAGTGGGGAATACGGGTGAGATCTCTAAACCGGCACTTTACTTTGGTATCAGCCGTAAAGGGGTGCCTGTAAATCCAGCTGGGTGGATTAAATAATGGCGGCATTCTTTCAAAGTGCGGTCAAAAATACGATCATTTTTTCAACCGCACTTTTCTCTGCGTTTACTTCTGCACAAGGCAAACTGGCTATTGTAATTGATGACATTGGCTATCATCCGAAAGAAGATGCCGAGGTTTTAGCCATGCCAAAAGAAATCTCCGTTGCTATTATTCCAGCTGCACCCTATGCCAAATTACGCAATCAAGAAGCGAAAGCACAAAATCATGATATTCTCATCCATATGCCGATGCAGCCTGTCAGCAACATTAAAATTGAAGAGGGTGGTTTGACTTTAGGCTTGTCTGAAGCGCAAGTGAATGAGCGAGTAAAAAAAGCGAAAGCTATTGTGCCCAATGCCATCGGAATGAATAATCATATGGGCAGTGCAGCCACAGCCGATGCCACATTAATGACCTATTTGATGACCGCACTTCGCGAGCAGCATTTATTCTTTTTAGATAGTCGCACTATCGGGAAATCAGTTGCGGGAAAAATAGCAAAAGAACAAGGCGTACGTGTATTAGATCGCCATGTGTTTTTAGATGACAGTGATAATTTGACAGATGTTCAACGCCAATTTCAAAGTGCAATTCAATATGCGCGTAAACATGGCACAGCCATTGCTATTGGACACCCTCGCCCAAATACTGTGGCTGTATTAAAAGCAGGAATAAAGAATTTACCCGATGATATTCAATTAGTGAGCATGGGAAGTTTATGGCGAAATGAAAAAATCTTGCCACCTAAACCATTTATCTTACTTTTTAATGATATTCCTGCGCCAACCTCAGTCGCACCGTTTGAGCCAATTCCTTTATTACGGGGCGTGCCGAGATAAATAAAAAGTGCGGTCAACATTGACCGCACTTTTTACGTTTTGAAACTTGCCTATCGACCATTTCGTTCAAAGAATAATACTGTCGCCGCAACACGTGAATGCACGTTAAGTTTACGCAGTAAATTACGAATATGCACTTTAACTGTTTCTTCAGAAATGAAAAGTTGGCCTGCAATTTGTTTGTTGGATAAACCTGTTGCGATTAAACGTAATACATCCATTTCACGATCAGTGAGTGAATCCATTGGATCAACGGTATGTTTGCGTTCTAAAAGAAGATTTTTAATTGAATCACTTAAAATCACTTCACCTTGTGCAATACGTTTAATTTGCTCAAGGAGCACATCTGGCTCAGTATCTTTCAATAAATAGCCATCAGCACCCGCATCGATGAGAGTGAAGATATCATTTTTCGCATCAGACACCGTCAAGATCAAAATTCGCGCATCAACACCTTCTGCACGCAAGCCTTTGAGCGTATCTAAACCAGAAAGACCCTTCATATTAAGATCTAAAATGATTAAATCCGGGGATTCTTGAATTGCAACGGAAATACCTTCGGTACCGCTTCCTACATCAGCGACGACTTCAAAATTCTCTTCTAATTCAACTAATTGCTTGATACCACGACGCATTAATGGATGGTCGTCGATAATTAATACTTTTAATTTTTCTTGCATAATATTCTCCAAGAGATAAGCAGGCGCACATTTTATCGCCCGAAGGCAAAAACGTCTACCGCCTTAGATTATTTCTCAATAGATTTTCGGACGAGGGATTCTATCGGGATTTTGCTTATCTTCCAATGCATAATTTGCAGATAAATGAGTTTTATCCCAAATAATGCTTGTTTTGATTTAGCTATTAGCAAGTCCTTTTGCTTTTAAATTTGAACGGCATAATACGCATGCCGCTTTCTGTCGGATGCAATTGATAAAATTGCGGGTAATTAAAATTCCGTTGCACCATTTTATACGGATTTTCACAATCTTTTGAACCAAGCGATTGATAAATCTGATTTATTTCACGTACTTTATCATCTTTCGAACCTTCACATTGACGATAAATTTCGAGACGATTTTTTTCATCTAACAAATAGACGTTAAAACTATCATCCGCATTATCTTCAAAAAAGAACTGTAAAAAACCTTCACTGGCAAATAAATCAATTTCAGGTGGGTATCGACGGGCTTCCGGAATAATTTCTTTTTCTTCCAACTGAGTCGGTAAAACGTCCTCAAAATTGACCGCACTTTCTTTTCCGCCTTCAATAGGTTGCAAACTGATCCCTTTTTCCTCAAAAAAGAATTGCCAGTTTTTCCCTGCTACACGTAAACGAGAATGGGTTGTTGGACGACTATCCCCCAATTGAATACTAATACAACGATTGACTAACGCACTCACTAAGTTTCGCAACGTACGATTGTAGTGTTTACTATAACAGAAAACCTGTACAGAACGCGGCTGATTTACACCCTGATCAATTTTATTAGAAAGCACTTTTAAGGCAAGCAAAATCGCATTCTGCCCTTCAAAGTGTAAGGTTCGAATTTCATTCCATACGTTACGGTAAGTGAAATCAATGCTTCCGACCAAACTCTGTTCTAACTGACCAAAACTGAATAAATCACTTGGGGAAATATTGGATTTAAGTTCTTCCACTTGTGCAGTTGGGTCATTTACTAAGTTCACAGCGATAAATAGATCACGGATTTCACATTGGGACGAAAGCGCCTCATTTGTAGGCGCTTGGCCATTGGTATGCGGGAAAAATAACCGTAAATCGGCAACAAAATTACGTAAAGTCAGTTGGTCGATATTTTGACTAATTAGATGTAAACGCGTTTCAGCTGTTAGCAAGCGATTAAAATAAGCCCATGCGACCACTTTATTTAAACTTTCCCCATATTCAATCACGCGTTCTTTCGAGAACATCATATGATGTGGCGGCTGATTCACCAGATACCACCCATCCTTAAAATTCTTATTGCCGTGAACTTCGATAAATGTGAGGTGATCTTCCGCTAAATTATGCGAAATCTGTGGATTCAGTAGTGTGATTTTACCGGGTAATTCTTCAAAAGCAGTATAAAGTTTGCGAGACAATACCGTAATATCTTGCGGAATCACGCTAGAATTAATTTTGTGTTTGCGTGCAAAATCCACCAGATTTCGATAACTCATCATCAAGAAATTCACTAAATTATTGTGACTTTCTTTCACCCGTTTAATTTTCCAATTTGGACGTTGATCCAATTCTTCAATGCGCTCTTTTGACCAGCCCCATTCTTGAGCCATCATTTTCATATAAGAAATACGCCAGTTTGAGGCGTGATATAACGCAAAGTCTTCTGTGGCTTTCACATAAAAACAAGAACGCACAAAATCAAGGCGCTTAAATTCTGAATGTGCGGTCAAATATTGACTAATTCTCTCTAGAATCGCGATATAAGGGTCAAAATGGTGTGCAGCGGTACTGCGACCGGACAGTAAATCTTCTTTAAATTGACGAGCAATTAAATGGGCATTTGGGTATTCTTGGGCATAGGTTTCCAACAATAAGATTTTCATCACTGATTTATACGGTGAATCAATACCTTTATAAAGTTGCCATAAACTCGCACCGAAATATTCACTGGCAGAGAATTGCCCCAATCCACCAAAATCCACCCAATCATTTGGATTAAGCTCACCTTCTGCCACTAGACGCGCAACTTCAGCTTCATATTGTTTTTCATCTTCCACCCACAAGTGGAGCCACAATAATGGTTTACCCGAAAGGCGTACAGCAGAACGATAAAATTCTTCCAATAACAACATATATTGAGCAGAACCGCTGTTTTCTTTAGTTAATGGATCGGAATAACGCTCATTACGGAAACGTTTTTGCGTCATCAAATAAAAATGCATTTCCACATGAAATGTGGATGCCCATTGAGTGATTTTCTTCGTTTTTTCCGCTAAGCGCTGCTGATCTTGTTCAGATAAATCATCTTGATGGCAGATCCAAATATCCAAATCCGAAGCTGAGGTTTGGCTAATAGATCCAAAACTGCCCATCACATAAATACCTAAGATCGGTGTGAAAACAGCATCAGAATTGACCGCACTTTGCACATATTCGACAAGTTCGGGATGTTCTTTTGAGAGAAAATTTTGCTGATAATTGGAAAGGATAAAATCGGCAATGCCTGCAGGGGCATCTTCCACATAACCCGGCAGAGCTGGATGATTAAGATGCAACAACAGCGGCACCAAAGAGACAATGTGTCGGAATGCATCACCAGAGCCCAATAATGCACGATCAAAACGACGTTTATCTAGAGTTTCGATACATTTTCGGGCTTGAGTGAGATCGTATTTCAAGGCTTCCTACCTATGACCATATAACTGATATTACTGTACCACTTAGCTCATCAGAAATCAAAAATTTAAATGATCTGACTTTTTGCCCTAAAAATGGTAGCATAGGGCATAATTCTATTTAAAATCAGCGGTATTTATGGCAGTACTTAAAACCTTAAAAATAGCGACTCGTCAAAGCCCTTTAGCCCTTTGGCAAGCGAATTTTGTAAAAGATCAATTAGAGAAATTTCATCCAACGCTTTCTGTTGAATTAGTTCCGATGGTAACAAAAGGCGATGTCATCCTAGATTCTCCTTTAGCTAAAATTGGCGGAAAAGGCTTATTTGTTAAAGAGTTAGAAAATGCTTTACTCGAAAAACGTGCCGATATTGCCGTCCATTCAATGAAAGACGTACCGATGGAATTTCCGGAAGGTTTAGGGTTAAGTGTGATCTGTAAACGTGAAGATCCGCGCGATGCTTTCGTCTCCAATACATACTGTTCATTAGATGAATTACCACAAGGTGCTATTGTTGGAACCTCAAGCTTACGTCGTCAATGCCAATTGAAACAATTACGCCCTGATCTTGATATTCGCTCTTTACGTGGCAATGTGGGCACCCGATTAAGTAAATTAGACAATGGCGAATACGATGCCATTATTTTAGCCTCAGCCGGCTTAATTCGTTTAGGACTAGCAGAACGCATCGCCTCATTTATTGAAGTAGAACAATCTTTACCGGCTGCCGGACAAGGTGCAGTTGGCATTGAATGCCGCGTTGATGACGAAGAAGTGAAAGCGTTACTTGCTCCACTTGCAGATGCGACCACGACGACTTGTGTTTTGGCTGAGCGTGCAATGAATACCCGCTTACAAGGCGGCTGCCAAGTACCAATCGGTGGTTATGCTATTGAGCAAGATGGCGAAGTTTTCTTGCGAGCACTCGTCGGAGAAACCGATGGCTCTGCGATTATTCGAGCAGAAGGTAAAAGTGCGGTTGAAAATGCCGAAGCATTAGGTGTGAGCATTGCAGAACAACTTCTAGCACAAGGCGCAGATAAGATTCTGGCGAAGATTTATTCAGCATAGGAAATCACCATGGCCGTACTAGTCACTCGCCCTGATGAACGAGGAAAAGCCCTAGTTGACCAGCTGAATCAAGCCGGTGTGGTTGCCTTGCACTTGCCTTTGCTTTCTATTGAAGCAGGGGCAGAATTGGCACAATTACCGATGAAACTTAATCAGCTAAAAAGTGGTGATTATGTGTTTTTGGTTTCCAAAAGTGCGGTCGATTTTGCGGATAAAACCCTGAAAGATATTGGCTTTAGCTGGCGTCAAGATTTACAATACTTTACAGTTGGACATAGAACGGCACAGCATTTTTCCTGTCAAACTGAATGCACTGTTCGTTATCCAATTACGTCGGAAAATACCGAAGGCGTGCTAAATTTACCGCAAATGACAGAATTAACAGATAAAAACTTGTTAATTTTACGTGGCAACGGCGGACGAGAATTACTGCGCGAACAAGCCACACTACGCGGTGCAACTGTTGATACAGTCGAATGTTATCAACGCACACCGATTAGTTATAATAACGAAGAGCAAACCAGTATTTGTATTCGTTCTGGTGTACAAACCCTTGTAGTAACAAGTCTTGAAATTTTGCAGGCGTTAATCGAATTTGTGCCTGAAAATGAACAAACTTGGCTAAAAAATTGCTGTTTAGTCACGGTAAGCCAACGCATTGCTGATGTTGCAATACAACAAGGTTGGCATAATGTGGTGGTTTCCGCCGGTGCGGACAATCAAAGTTTACTTAATACCTTACTTAATGAAGTAACTCCCCTTTCTCACTAAGGAAAAGATATGGCGAAAGAGAAATTAACCCCTGAAACGACAGATGAAATCCAAGCAACAGATGCGGTGGAAATTCAAACTGAAGATCGCGAGCCTGTTGCGCCACGTACACAAACCGTTGTGAAGAAAAGTGGTACTGGATTAAGTTTATTGGCTATTCTCATTGCACTTGGCGTGGGTGGTGCCGGTTATTATTTTGGTCAACAACAAGTGGATGAATTCCAACAAAAATTGACCGCACTTGAAGCTCAAATCAATAATAAAACGGCGGTTTCAGCACCTGCTCAAGACGTAAAATTTGATACCACACAACTTGCTCAATTAGAATCTGCGAATAAAGCAACACAAGACAAAATTGCACAAGTAGAAGAACTAATCAATGCTAAATCACATGAGTTAGTTGGCTTACAATCACAAATTAATAAAGTGAGTGCGCAAGCTAATGCTCAACAACCTACTGATTGGTTATTCTCAGAAGCCGATTTCTTACTCAACAATGCATTACGTAAATTAGTGTTAGATAATGACGTGGATACAGCGGTTTCACTCTTAAAACTCGCTGATGAAACTCTTGCTAAAGTGAATAACTCACAATCAGCAGCTATTCGTAGTGCCATTAATCAAGATCTGAAACAACTTCTCTCCGTAACTGGCGTGGATCAAAATGCGGTCATGCAAAAATTATCGCAATTAGCCAATACGGTTGATGAGTTACCTGTGTTAGATGTGAATTTTGGTGATGACCAAAATGCAACAAAATTGTCAGATTCTCTTTCAGATTGGGCGGAAAATGCAGAAAAAAGTGCGACTTCATTCTTGAACCACTTTATCCGCATTTCACCGAAACATGGTGCAGATCGCAAAGAATTATTAGCGCCAAACCAAGATATCTACTTACGTGAAAACATTCGTTTACGCTTACAATTAGCAATTATGGCAGTGCCTCGTCAGCAAAACGAACTTTATAAACAATCTCTAGAAGCTGTTGCATCTTGGATTCGTAGCTATTTTGATACCAATGCTGAAGTAACTCAAAGCTTCTTAAAATCAGTGGATGAATTATCTGAATTGTCCATCTATGTGGATGTGCCAAGCCAATTACAAAGCTTAAGCATGCTTGATAAATACTTAAACCGTACACCTTTAGATGTACAAAAAGTGGAAATCGAAGCAGAAAAAGCGGTTGATAATTCACCAAGAAAAGAAGAAGTAAAACCAGCACCTGAAGCGAAAGCTGAAGAGCCAAAAGCGGAAGAAAAACCCGCTGAAGCACCAGCTGCACAACCGGCAACTGAACCCCAACAATAAGGATAGATAATGTTTAGAGTTCTCTTTTTAATGATCGCCTTACTTGCCGGATTGATTGCAGGACCTTACCTCTCCGGTCAGCAAGGTTATGTCAGAGTTGAAACGGCAAACACCGTGTATGAAATGTCACTTACCACATTAGTCCTTCTCTTTGTGGTCGCACTTGCAGTGATTTATACATTAGAGTGGATTGTTACCCGTTTCTTCCGTTTAAGTAGCAATACCTATAACTGGTTTTCTCGCCGTAAACGTGTGAAAGCACAACGTCAAACCCTTGAAGGCTTGATGAAAATGAATGAAGGCGATTATGCCAAGGCAGAAAAACTGATTGGTAAAAACGCGAAACATTCTGCAGAGCCAGTATTGAATCTGATTAAAGCCGCGGAAGCTGCTCAACAACGCGGTGATGAATTCAGCGCAAACCGTTATTTAATTGAGGCTACGGAGCTTGCTGGTTCAGATAATCTACTGGTCGAAATTGCCCGTACCCGTATTTTATTACAACAAAATAAATTACCGGCAGCGCGTAGTTCTGTTGATAGCTTGCTTGAAATGTCAGATCGTAACAAAGAAGTATTAAAACTTGCTGCTGAAATTTATAGCCGCTCCAAAGCTTATCAAGCACTTGATGGCATCTTAGATTTAATCGAAGGTTCAGGATTATTCTCAGCTGAAGAATTTAAAGCGCTTCAACAAGAAACAGAAAATGGCTTGTTAGATGAGAAAATGAATGAAGAAGGCGTTGAAGGTCTGCTTGCTTGGTGGGAAGCTCAACCACGCCGCCGTCGCAATGACTTAGAGTTAAAAACCGCTTTAATTCAACGTTTGATTGATTGCAACGACCATGAGTCAGCTTATGAATTCACGCTTGAAATCATGAAAAAATTGGGTGATAACACCCCAATCAGCCCTGAACTTTGCACGCAAATCACTCGTTTACAAGCAGAGGATAACAGCAAACTACTCAAGTTAGTAGAAAAACGTGCAAAACGTGCCGATGAAAGCCAACGTTGTTGTCTCAATCGAGCATTAGGCTACCTTTATGTGCGTAATAACGATTTTGCTAAAGCTGCAGAAGCATTTAAAGAAGTCACTGCTTGCCCAACCCAGCTTCAACCAAATGATGTCATGATGGCATCTTATGTGTTCGAACAAGCTGGCGACAAAGCAGCAGCGGAAAAAATTCGTCAGGACAGTTTAAAATCAGCCATGTCTATTCAAGACAAACCAGCTGAACAGCAAACTGAACCAAAAACAGATGAAGAACCAACCGCACTTATCGCAAAACGTGATTAAAATAAAAAAAGACGGGGCTGAATGAAGCCCCGTTTTTATTATTTCATCCTCGCCTATCTCATTTAAAACACATTTCTTATTACATTTCATTATAAATAATGCATTTCCATTCTTTTCTCACCGATTCAAAATTTTTTACTATATCGTCAAGCAAACGATTAAATTATAAGAAATGAATTGGGATTATATTTTAAGCGTCACACCACGTTTTATTCACGCCACATTAATGACGCTTCATCTCGCCTTTTGGGGCATTTTGTTGTCGCTGATGATTGGTGTGGTTTGTGCTGTGATTACCACCTACAAAGTCAAATCATTAACTTGGCTTGTAAAAGGCTATATCGAGCTTTCTCGTAATACGCCTTTATTAATTCAAGTGTTTTTTCTCTATTTTGGGCTTTCTAAAATTGGCCTGAAATTAGATGGGTTTACTTGCGGTATTATCGGCCTGGCATTTTTAGGTGGAAGCTATATGGCAGAAGCCATTCGCGGAGGCCTAGAAGCGGTATCAAAAGGACAAATTGAGTCAGCCTTAAGTATCGGCCTAACTCCTTTTCAAGCTTTTCGCTATGTCATTTTCCCACAGGCCTTTGCAATTGCGACACCTGCAATTGGTGCAAATTGCTTGTTCTTAATGAAAGAAACCTCTGTGATCAGTGCTGTTGCTGTTGCTGAACTCATGTTTGTCGCAAAAGAAGTCATTGGGCTCGATTACAAAACCAATGAAGCCTTATTTTTATTAGTGGTATTTTATTTGATCATTCTATTACCGATGTCTCTGTTCATCAGTTATTTAGAACGCCGTACTCGGAGAGCAAAATATGGGGCTTGAGTTATTATTCCAAGGCAGCAACATTGAACGCTTGCTCAACGGTTTATGGGTAACAGCTGAAATTGCATTCGTTTCTGTCTTCTTCGCCTGTATTTTAGGTGTCATTTTTGGCGTAATCATGACAAGCAGAAATCCAATTATCAAAGCCATCTGCCGCTTTTATTTAGAATTTGTGCGCATCATTCCATTATTAGCGTTACTTTTTCTCGCGTATTTCGGTTTAGCAAAATGGTTTGATATTCACTTAGATGGCATTTCTGTATGTATTTTGGTGTTTATTTTCTGGGGAACGGCAGAAATGGGCGATTTAGTGCGTGGTGCATTAACGTCCATTGAAAAACATCAAGTGGAATCAGCCTATGCTTTAGGCTTAACGCCGTTTCAAACCTTTGTGTATATTTTACTTCCGCAAAGTTTAAAACGTGTGACACCAAGTGCTATTAACCTCTTTACTCGCATGGTAAAAACCAGCTCTTTGGCGATGTTAATTGGTGTGGTTGAAGTAATTAAAGTCGGTCAACAAATTATTGAGCATTCATTATTTAGTAATCAATCGGCGGCGCTTTGGATTTACGGTGTCATTTTCGGTTTATATTTTGTGATTTGTTACCCGCTATCCTTATTTTCCCGTTATTTAGAAACCCGTTGGGAAAGTTAATTTTAATTAGGAAAACACATGGCGTTATTAGAAATTAAAAACCTCGTCAAAAATTACGGTGATGTAGAAGCACTCAAAGGCATCAATCTTTCTATAGAGAAAGGCGAAGTTGTCGTGATTTTAGGTCCATCGGGTTGTGGTAAAAGTACTTTTTTACGCTGCCTAAATGGACTAGAGGAAATAAAGAGCGGTCAGATTTTGCTGCAAAATGCAGGCGAATTAGGCAAAGACATTCCTTGGGTCAAAGCACGTCAACGCATTGGGATGGTATTCCAAAGTTATGAACTCTTCGCTCATTTATCAGTGATTGACAATATTTTGCTCGGCCCTTTAAAAGTACAAAAACGCGATCGCGCTGAAGCTGAAAAACAAGCCGATGAGTTACTTAAACGCGTAGGTTTATATGACCGAAAAAATGCCTATCCACGTGAATTATCCGGTGGACAAAAACAGCGAATTGCCATTGTTCGTTCACTTTGCATGAACCCTGAAATTATTCTGTTCGATGAAGTCACTGCAGCCCTTGACCCTGAAATGGTACGTGAAGTACTTGATGTAATTTTAGGTCTTGCCAAAGATGGCATGACGATGCTCATCGTTACCCATGAAATGAACTTTGCCCGTCAAGTGGCTAATCGCATCGTGTTTATGGATAAAGGGCAAATCATTGAACAGGCAAAACCAGAAGATTTCTTCACGAATCCAACCACGGATCGTGCGAAAACATTCTTAAATATCTTAAATTATGAACCGAGAGGGACAAACTATGAAGAAAACATTTAAAACATTGACCGCACTTTTAGCTACTGCCACCTTAGCATTTGGCTTAACCGCGTGTAATGACAAAGACCCCGCTAAAGACGGGGCAAAAACGGTTTCAAGCCTTGAGCAAATACAAAAAGATGGCAAAGTGCGCATTGGTGTATTTAGCGATAAACCACCATTTGGTTATGTTGATGCACAAGGCAAAAGCCAAGGCTTTGATGTTGAAATTGGTAAAGCGATCGGTAAAGATTTATTAGGTGATGAAAACAAAGTGGAATTTGTTTTAGTAGATGCCGCAAACCGTGCAGAATACTTACTTTCTAAGAAAGTTGATATCATTCTTGCCAACTTCACTGTGACACCAGCACGTAAAGAAGTGGTGGATTTTGCGAATCCATACATGAAAGTGGCATTAGGTGTTGTTTCAAAAGATGGTTCTGTTATTACTGACCTTGAACAATTAAAAGGAAAAACTTTAATTGTTGATAAAGGTACTACTGCCGATATTTTCTTCACCAAAAACTATCCTGATGTGAAGTTATTAAAATTCGAACAAAATACAGAAACCTTTGAAGCCTTACGTGATGGTCGAGGTGATGCATTATCTAATGACAATACCTTCTTATTCGCTTGGGCAAAACAAAATCCAGGTTATACCGTAGGCATAAAAAACTTTGGTGATCAAGATGTTATTGCACCAGCTGTTCGCAAAGATGCGCCTGAATTGTTAAATTGGTTAAATAACGAAATCCAAACCTTAGGCAAAGATGGTCGTTTAAAACAAGCTTATGAAAAAACTTTATTGCCTGTTTATGGTGATAGCGTCAGCGAAAGCGATATCGTGGTTGAATATAAATAATTCTCCCACATTCACTTCTCCTTTAGTCCAACTCAAGGAGAAGTGAAAACTTACTAAGTTTTGACCGCACTTCCAATTTTAAATGCGAAATATGTTTTTTCTAGATATATGCCTATTTTACCCTTCAACAGCATTTCTTGTATTATCACTTTATAACATCTAAATTTGATAATAATTCTTATTTATGGCAATATTCTGATGTTTTATTCAGACAGGAGTTTATATGCAAAAAAATCAACAATTCGTTTAATTTTGGCCGTTCTATTACTGACTTTTGGTATCACTACTCAAGCAGAAATAAAAACAATCAAAGATGTATTAGGACGAGAAGTTAACGTTGATGTGCCCGTAAAAAATGCCGTGTTAGGCTTTTACTATCCTGATTACATTGCTGTTACGGGTGTTGAAAATTTTAAATATGTTAAAGGTATCTCACGTGAATTTTGGGAAAAATTTAATCCAGGAAGTTGGGCATTGTTTTCTGAAAAAATGCCTGAACTCAAAAATATTGCTGATATTGGTAATGTAAATACAGGAACTTTCTCAACCGAAAAAACCTTGGCATTAAAACCTGATGTATTGATTCTTGCAGAATGGCAATATCAAACTATTGGTTCCGAACTACCAAAGTTAGAACAAGCTGGCGTTCCAATTATTGTTGTCGATTTTAATGCTCAAAGTGTAGAACGACACACCCAAAGCGCAAAGATTTTTGGGCAACTTGCAGGTACCGAAGAACGAGCAAATAAAATTGCAGATGAATATGCTCAAGGCATTACTGATATTCAAAAACGTGTAAAAGAGGCTAACCTACCTAAACCTAAAATCTATGTAGAATTTGGCAATAAAGGTCCTAGTGAATATAGCTTTACCTTTGGTAAAAATATGTGGGGTGCTATTGCTGAAACTGTTGGCGGGGATAACGTAAGCGCGCCTTTTGTCGAAAATTGGGGACCAATTAATCCAGAACAACTTCTTGCCGCACAACCTGAAGTGATTATGATTTCTGGCACAGAAATGGGGCATGAAACTAACGATGAAATGATGGCGATGGGAATAAACATCAATGAACAGGATGCACAAAAACGCCTAAAAGGTTTCTTAACCCGTGCAGGGTGGCAAGATTTACCTGCAGTTAAAAACCACCGTGTTTACGGTATTTATCATACGGCTTCTCGCTCACTAAGTGATCTAGCAGCCGCTCAATTTATGGCAAAAGCACTTTACCCAAAACTTTTTGAAGACATAGACCCACAAAAAACCTTTATGGATTTCCATAAAAACTATTTGCCTATCATACCTAGTGGTACGTTTTTTATTAAATTGAAAGATTAAACAATTCATAAGGTGAGCGATGCTCACCTTTTTTATATTCTCACTGCCTTTCATAAGTGAAAACTCCTTTATTTTTGACCGCTCTTTGGAAGATGCGGTGTAAATCTCGCCTTTAATGGCATTCTTTCCTGAATACGTTCCCGATTAATCTGTAACGCCGCCTCTGTGGCTTCATAGTCCAACCATAAACTTGGATCATCGGGTAACGTTTCATTCCAAATATACTGCACGTTAAAGCCTCGCGCTTTACATTCCGCATGTAATGCATCATACCGTTTCTTTAAAAATGCCAATTTATTAAAGAAAAAACGCACATGCCCTTCCCCTAATTTATATTCTGCAGGCTGTCCTTTTAAGTGATATTTACCTTTTGCTACGGCATTAGGAATACGGGTTAATTCACGATGTTCAGCTAAAAGATGCTGATCACAAAGCTCCTCAGGCGGAACAAGATTAATTCGAGTCATAAACGATACCAAAGAAAAAGAAACATAGTACGGGGCATGAATGTATTTGTCTATCTCATAATAAATACGACTCAAAAGATGAATTCTTTTTCTTTGATTTTCACATACATCAATCCTTGCTAAACTGATTAAAAATATCGCTATTGAAGGAATCTCTCATGTCTGTCAAAACATTTGAAAAATTGACCGCACTTTTAGATAAGCATCAAGCACGCTATCGCGTGGTTGAACACCCCACCGCAGGAAAATCAGAGGAAGTGGCTAAAATCCGTGGCACAGAATTAGGACAAGGGGCAAAAGCCTTGGTATGCAAAGTAAAAGGGAATGGCGTAAAACAAGCAGTATTAGTTATATTACCAGCTGATCAACAATCTGATTTAAGCAAAGTAGCGGCCTATTTGGGTGGAACTAAGGCGTCACTTGCTAGCCCTGCAGAAGTGGATACCCTAACTGACTGTGTATTTGGTGCAATTCCGCCTTTTAGCTTTCATCCTGATTTGTTGCTAATTGCTGATCCTAGCTTGCTTTCTCGTTATGATGAATTAGCATTTAATGCAGGTACGTTAGAACGCTCTATTATTCTCAATACACGAGATTATGCCTCAATCGTTCAGCCCACATTAGTGGATGTAATAAAAACCGAATAGAGAAAAGATTGGTTGTCTTTCATTTGATTGATACAATGCTTCCGTTTTTCTATTAATTGGACATCTCATGAAAAAATATCTTAAAGCATTTATTCTTTTTCCGTTGATTATTCAAATTATCGGCACTGTCGCCTTAACATTCTCGAATAATGACACTGATCAAATTCAGAGCTCAGTGCTTTCTGTCTTTATAGTGGCTGCAGTGCCGACTTTTCTCATTACGCTTTGGGCGGCATTTCATCGTTATGCAAGCTACAATGTGAAAGCTATTGCATTAATTGCAGGATTAATCGGATTTAGTTACACAGTCGTGGCAGGATTCTTTTATGCCACACTCATTAATGACATGGGATTTGGCGAATGGTTACGCGCAGGAGGATTAGAAATTACCTGCTTAATGGCCGCAGGTTTGGCGCTTTATTCTGTTATGGTATTACCGCTCTTGTTACCGAAAGAACGCCCGCTATAAGGCGATTTGAGGAGAATATTGAGCAGTTAAATCCACCAAATCTGCTAATGAAATTGACCGCACTCTATTGTTTTCTGGCAAAAGTGCGGTTAAATTTCGGGCTAAAACATCTTGTTCCAGCACAAAACATTGTCCTTTGCATTGAGTAAACATTTCTCCGTACTTTACCGCTAGCAACACACCATCTTGCCATAAAACCACCGCATCATTTTCTGTGATTTCAGTCAAATAACGTTGAAGGTCTGTCTCAGAATCATGAGCTTGAGAAAAGGTATAAAGCATAATATTCCTTAAAACGTAAACACTTTTTCTGCTTGGCTAAGTTTATTGATCAGCGAAGTGCGGTCAATTTTTTCAGCAGAAATAATGAGTTGTTCTGTTTGCAAATTGTATTGGTCGAGCGAATCGGCGCAGACAAAGCGCTGTTCAATATCGTATAAATCTAATAATTTAAAGGTGCGGATAAAATCTTTTTGTAACAATAACTCAGGATTTTGCCCATCAAGTAAATTTAATACGCCATCATCGATAAAAAAGACACCAATTTCCTCTTCATCACAAAATGCTGTTGCCGCGAGCAAAGCATCTAAACCTTCACGAGAAATCGCGTTTCCATGCGGTGCGGTACGAAATAAGAATGCAAGCTTCATAATGTCACCACCCGATCTGCTTTTAATGCCATCGCCATAAACTCACCTAAGCCTGTAATCTCAAAACCTTCTGCCAGATTCGTTTTATCAGTCTCTTTTGCCGTAAGTGCATCCACCACACCACGACGTTGTGAAGCGGCTACACATAAATGCAAAGGAACATGATGCTGCGCTGAAAAGGCTTGCCAAGCTTGCGCGAGATTAAATTCATCATTGGCAGGATAAACTAAACCATTGCCATTACTCACGCCGTCTTGGAAAAAGAAAATTTGACTAATGACATGCCCTTTTTCGAGTAAAGCTTGGGCAAATTGATAGGCAAGAAAAGCCCCTTGTTTTCCATAAACGGGACTTTTCACAGCGAGAACATAGTTCATTACTCTTGCTCTTGTTTGATTTGACGAATATACAAATACACGGTGTGGCGAGAAATCGCGAGGCGATCAGCCACTAAATTGATCGCATCTTTAATATCAAAAATGCCTTTTTCATAAAGTGAAATCACAATCTGACGGTTCTTATTATTATTTGAAACCGAGCGATCTGCATTTACTTCTTCAATGGTTTTTTCTACCGTTTGTGCCACCAATTCTTCCACTGAACTTGCAAAATTGACGGAAGAGGTTTCATTTTGCTCCTGCGTTGGCATAAAGGCCTGCATAAATTGAGAGACTGGCACATCCAAATTAATATTGATACAAAGTAAACCAATAATGCGTTGTTTGCTATTTCGAATGGCGATGGTTACAGACTTCATCAACACATTGCCTTTAGCACGGGTGAAATAAGGCTTAGACACACTCGCACTTTGCATGTTACGCAAAGATTTCAAGGCTAAATCCGTAATAGGTGAACCCACTTGACGATTGGTATTATGCCCGTTGGCGATACAAATGGCGGAATGCTCAATGTCTTCCAAAGAGTGTAAGACGATTTCACAATGCTTGCCGATCAACGCGCTCACGCCATCAACTACCGCTTTATAGGAAATCAGAATGGTACGATCTTCATCGGTGAAAGGTTGTCTATCGGTTAGTATCATTTTTCAAATCTGGTAGGGAAAATGACCGCACTTTGGACAAAGTGCGGTTAAATTAAGGATTATTTTTTAGGATTAACATCTAATACTTCAACGTCGAAGTAAAGTGTTGCATCAGGTGGAATTGCATCGCCTGCACCTTGTTTACCGTAAGCTAATTCAGGTGGAATCACTAATTCGATTTTACCGCCTTTTTTCACTAACTGAAGACCTTCAGTCCAACCTTTGATCACTTGGTTTAATTTAAATTCTACCGGTTGACCACGTTCAACAGAGCTATCAAATACTTTACCATCTGGTAATTTACCAGTGTAATGTACTTTCACAGTATCCGTTGCTTTAATCGCCTCACCTTTACCTGCTTCAGTGATTTTGTAAAGTAAGCCATCTTTGGTGCTTTTCACGCCATCTTTTTTCGCAAATTCAGCACGGTATTTATCACCTTCTTCTTTTGCAGCTTTCGCTTGTTGTTCTACTTTTGCTTTCGCCGCAGACACTAATTGCTCTTGAATGCCATCTAAGGTTTTTTGAATTTTTTCGTCTTTACGAACATCAACTTTACCTTCTAATGCATCTTTTAAGCCATCTAAAATACGTGCATTGTCGTATTGAATGACCTCTTTTTGAGCATCCACTAAATCTTTTACTTGGTTACCCATTAATGCACCTACAGCATAAGACGCATCACTTGCGCTTGGCGCTACTTTATCTTCTGCAAAAACAGAACCAGAAACGACCGCACTTACCATAAGTGCAGCAAGAGAAAGCTTTTGAATTTTCAACATTTTGCTTGATCCTTTATAATAGAAACGGAATAGCGAATAGGTTAAATCGGATTGACCAAATTCACAACATTTTTTTAAAAATTAGAGAAATTTTATGCAAAATCAACAAATTTTAGAAGATCGCATTGCTGAACTTGAAATGAAAATTGCATTTCAAGAACAACTTTTAGACGAGCTAAACCAAGCATTAGTTCAACAACAGTTTGATATGGATAAAATTCAACTTCAACTCCGCTATCTCGCCGGCAAATTAAAAGATATGCAACCTTCTAATATTGCCAGCCAAGCAGAAGAAACACCGCCTCCGCATTATTAAAATGTAATAAAACCATATTTTATCTAAATGCGTGATCTTCATCACAAATTCATAAAAAATATTTTTATTTTATTGAAAAAATAACCAAGTGTTTTATGGTTACCTCTATCGTTGTAAGCCAAATAGAGGATGTAAAAATGGCAAAGTTAGAAATAAAAAATATTACAAAAAAATTTGGTGACTTTTACGCAGCAAATAATATTACTTTTACCGCTGAAGAAGGCGAGTTTGTCACCTTATTAGGACCAAGTGGCTGTGGTAAAACCTCCTTATTAAAATTAATCGCTGGATTTCATGTGGCTGATGAAGGTGAAATCCTTATTGGAGGAAAAAATGTTAACAATGTTCCTCCAGAAAAACGCAATACAGCCATGTGTTTCCAATCTTATGCCCTTTTCCCTCACCTCAACGTTTCTCACAATATTTGCTATGGTTTAAAGCAACGTAAAATTGATATTGAAGAACAAAAACAGCGTTTAGATCTCGCATTGAAGCAAATGGATTTAGAATTTCATAAATTGAAATTACCTAATGAGCTTTCTGGAGGTCAACAACAGCGTGTCGCATTAGCCAGAGCCATGGTTACTCGTCCAGATGTGATTTTATTTGATGAACCACTTTCTAACTTAGATGCCAAATTACGCGAAAGTGTACGTTTTGAAATTAAGCAACTCTCAAAACAATATAATTTGACGAGTATTTATGTGACTCACGATCAGGCTGAAGCCCTAACTATGTCAGATAAAATCATCGTGTTAAATAAGGGCTCTATTGAGCAAATTGGCTCTCCTCAAGATATTTATCATCATCCTAAAAACCGCTTTGTGGCAGATTTTATTGGCATTGCCAATATCACGGAAGCCAATGTGAAAAACATCGGTGACAATCTTTATGCAGTGAGTTCTATTTTTGGCGATTTCACCGTATTTTCTGAGAAAAAACCGGAATCTGAACGAATTTATATTTGCTTTCGACCAGAAGACATTGAATTGTTACCAAACGCACAAACGGAAGCGGAAAACCAAATTACAGTAGATATCATCAACACCGCTTTTATGGGCAATATCACGGAAGTGCAAGGAATCATTAAACGTAATGATGAAGAGAAAAAATTACGTCTGCAACTAACAAAATGCCCGAATTTGAGCGATAAACTCACCTTTACGGTTCCCCGCCATGCGATTAAATTCTTGGAGTCCGTAAAATGAAAAGTCTCAAAAATGATGTAAAAGCATGGTTATTACTATGCAGCGGTTTAGGTACGATCCTATTTTTAATGGGGTCCACATTCTACATTGTCGTCTCTCAAAGCCTTGGTTTATACAGTATGGGCGGGGAAGAAAGTCAATTTAGTTTGGAATATTGGCAAGCCGTATTAAATAGTCCTGTATTCCAAAATTCGTATATTTATTCCGTAAAAGTGTCTTTATTAGGGGCCATTTTATCCATCATCGTGGCTTATCCCATTGCTATGTGGTTGCGTAAAAAATTGCCTGCCAAGGTAACGATCATCACCATCTTGCGGGCACCTATGTTGGTACCTGGATTGGTTGCCGCCTTTTTGTTCGTCAATATGATTTCTTACCACGGCATTCTTAATGAGGTATTTGTTTATTTAGGCATTTGGGACGAGCCGAAAACCTTACAAAATGATGAATTTGGTTGGGGGGTAGTGATTTTACAAATGTGGAAAAACATTCCCTTTGCTTTAATTCTTATTGGTGGCGCGGTCAATTCACTGAAAACTGATTTATTAGATGCAGCAGCTAATTTAGGTTCGAGTCCTTGGCAACGTTTTCGTTATGTGATCTTCCCACTAACCTTAGGTGCGGTACAAGTTTCTTTTATTTTAATATTTATTGGCGCACTCGGTGATTTCGCCTTTTATAGTATTGCTGGTCCTCGTAGTACCTATTCTTTAGCACGTTTAATGCAAATGTCTGCCTATGAATTTGAAGAGTGGAATCAAAGTGCGGTCATGGCATTAACTATTATGTTGACCTCTGCCTTCTTCACCATCCTAGTGTCATTATTGATTAAACCATTAGCCGTCAAACGTGGAGAAGTCAAATGAGTAGTTCCGTACAAATCACAACGAAAAATGGTCGATTAATCGCACGTATTTCCTTAGCGTTCTTTATTCTTGCTAATTTTATTTGGTTGTTCTTACCCTTTTTAATGGCAGGTTTATGGTCATTGGTAGATCCCGCTAAACCGTGGAGTTATCCAGATATTTTCCCTCAATCATTATCTTTTGAGCGTTGGAAAATTGTATGGGAAACCACCTCTTTACCTGAAGCAATGTTTAATAGCTATACCATTGCGCCTACGGTTTCTCTGATCACTATTTTACTCTCTCTCCCAACAGCTTATGCATTTGGACGTATGGAGTTTAGAGGTAAAAAATTAGCAGAATTATTAACACTGATTCCATTGGTTATTCCAGGCATGATTATTGCCCTATTCTTTAGCCGCATGTTATTGGATTTAAATATTAATAATCCATTCATCGGCATTGTTATTGGGCATGTTGTACTCACGTTACCTTATGCTATTCGGATTTTATCCGCGGGCTTTTCTTCTGTACCGCAAGACCTTATTGATGCTAGCCGTGACTTAGGTGCATCTAAATTTACCGTTTTCAAAGACGTGTATATGCCGATGTTAAAACCTAGTTTTTTAGCATCAATTATCTTCTGTTTAGTGAAAAGTATTGAAGAGTTTGCTATCGCTTTCGTTATCGGCTCACCAGACTTTATTACCGTGCCAACCATTTTATATTCTTTCCTCGGTTATTCTTTTATTCGTCCGAATGCGGCCGTTGTATCGATTATTTTGTTGGTACCAAACATTATTTTGATGATGATTATCGAAAAATTGTTGAAAGGGAATTATCTCTCTCAATCCACAGGAAAAGCATAATTTTCACAAGGAGCATCTTATGCAAAAAAATATCCGTAAACTTCTATCCATTGGTCTTACCGCTGCCGCCTTGGCTATCAGCACTTTCGCCTCGGCTTCCACAGACTTAAGTGGTAAATCTTGGAGTGAAATCGAAGAACTGGCCAAAAAAGAAGGAAAATTGACAGTTAGCGTTTGGTATTTGCAGCCGCAATTCCGTAATTTTGTCAAAGAATTTGAAAATCAATACGGTATTAAAGTCAAAGTACCTGAAGGCACCTTGGACGGTAATATCAATAAACTGATTGCTGAAAAAAATCTAGAAACCGGCAAAATGGACGTGGTTGTGTTAAATGCTGACCGTTTAGGCAACGTAGCGAAAAATGACATTCTTGTAAAACTCAATAACTTACCAAATTTCGATAAATTAAATCACCACTTACAAGGTGTTGAATTAGGCGATGTAGCTGTAGGTTACTGGGGTAATCAAACTGGTCTAGCTTATGATCCTATGCGAATTAAAGAAGAGGAATTGCCACAATCTTGGGCTGATATGGAAAGCTATATTGATAAAAATCCCAAAAAATTCGGCTATTCTGACCCAAATGGTGGTAGCTCGGGTAATGCCTTCATTCAACGAGCTTTAGTGTACATCAATGGTGATTATGATTATCGTACCGATAAAATCGATGAAGCACAAATTGCTAATTGGAAGAAAACCTGGGATTGGTTCAGCAGTAAAAAAGATGCGCTAATCCGTACCGCTTCGAATGCTGATAGTTTAACCCGTTTAAACGACGGTGAGTTAGTAATTGTCTCCGCATGGCAAGACCACTTGTTCAGTTTGCAAAAACAAGGTGCGATTACTGACCGCTTAAAATTCTATGTACCAAAATTTGGGATGCCTGGTGGTGGTAATGTTGTAACCGTAGCAAAAAATGCACCGAACCCAGCCGCATCACTTGTTTTCGTACATTGGATTACCTCACCTGAAGTACAACAGAAATTAAACCAAGAATTCGGTGTTCGTCCACTCAATAGTGAATCTGGCTTGAAAGATACTATTTTCTTCTCAACACCATGGCGTAAAGCCGAAATGGAAGCCTTCACAAAAGAGGTTATTTCGAGATAAACAATAAACCGCACTTTAACGTGCGGTTTACTTTTATAGGCTAATAAAGTGCGGTCAATTTTAACCACATTTACAACCAAACAAAATAAGTCATGCTGCCGATGATGGCAATACAGAATAGGTTTAGAATCAAACCGACTTTCGCCATATCAAGTTGTTTCACATTTCCGGTTGCAAACACGATAGCATTTGGCGGTGTAGCGATTGGCAACATAAATGCACAACTTGCCCCACAAGCAATAATCGCTGCTAAAGCGATAGGCGGTAAATTCATAGATTGTGCCACTGAAATCACAATTGGCATAATCAATGCAGCACTGGCGGTATTCGATGTGAATTCTGTTAAGAAAATAATAAATGCAGTTATCACAAAGCAAAGTACCCAAAGTGGTTTGGTTTGTACAAACTGAACGATGCTATCCGCCATAATCTTACTGGCACCCGAATCTTTCATCACAATGCTGAGTGTCAAACCACCACCAAATAAAACGAGCACGCCCCATTCAACACGCTCTTGAATTTCTTTCCAAGTCGCCACGCCTGAAATACAAATAAAGATCACAACGCATAGCGCAATTACCGTATCAAAGTTTTCGATTTTTTTCGGTAATTCAAGGAAAGCACTAATCCATGGGTTTAAGAGAGAGCTGAAAAGCAACATAATTGCCATGCCGATAAAGATCAGCAAAGTAATGATATTTTTTCGGTTAAAACTGACTTTCTCAAGTGATGGATTAAAATCCACAGAAAAGTCTGGACGTAAAATCACCCATAAAGAAAAAATCATTGAAGGCACAAGCAATACCATCACCGGGAAACCGTAGCCTAGCCATTCCGTGAAGGTCACTTGAATTTGAGATGCCAAAATCGCATTCGGAGCACTTCCCACCAAGGTACCAATGCCACCAATACTGGCACTAAATGCCATGCCTAATAATACGAAGGCGTACAACCGATGATTTTTCTCTGCATTGATACCTTTTAACATCCCCATGGTGAGCGGTAACATCATGGCTGCCACAGCGGTGTTGTTAATCCACATAGAAAGGAATGTCGTTACGGTAAACAGATAGGTGATAGAAAGTTTTAAGTTTCCCTTGGCTAAACGAATAATGTAATTCGCAATAATCTTGTCTAGATTCTGAATTTGTAACACCGCAGCCACCACAAATCCCCCAAAGAACATATAAATAATTGGCGTAGAGAATGGCGCAAGGGCTTTTTGTGTATTAATCAAGCCTAATCCTATGGCCAAAACAGGTACCATCAGGGATGTTACGGTAATATTAAAGGCTTCCGTTAACCATAATATACCAATGAAAATCAGCAAGGCTAGCCCGCGATTCTCTTGAGCAGAAAATGGCAGTATTTTGATTAACACCAACATGAAGACAAAGTCTAAGGCAAGAATAATGAGACTTTTATATTTAGAGAGAAAGGTTTGTTGAGTTTGCATATACAATCTCCTATAAAACGATAGGGGAGATTATTAATTAGCATTTAACCGAAAAAATTGAAACATATTTTTAACAAATTTGTGACACGCTTCAAACTATTTTTGTATAAACAACAAACCGCACCTAAAAGTGCGGTCTGTTTTGCTTTCGTTTTTTATTGTTGCATACGAGCTTGAATTCGTTCTGGCAATCTTAATCCAACGAGAGCAACAAGGACAATTGTCCAGAATAAGGTGACATACACAAGGGCTGAACCAAGTCCCACTCTTTCGCTAAGGGCCGCGGCAATCACTGGAGACACCCCACCACCGATCGCTGCGAAGTTATAGATGAAACCAATACCTGTGCTTCGCATTTCAGCTGGGAAGAACGTCGCCATATATTTTGGCACTAAACCGGCAATCCCTAAGTTAGTTGCAAGTAAGAAGAAGAGCAACGCACCAAGCGCTAATACATTATTTTCTGGCAAATAGAATACTGGGAAGAGGAAGAAAAGTGATAACAATAAGCTATATACAAAGGTTTTCTTCTCACCCAATTTGTCCCCGATAAAGCCTGCAATTAAGGTACCGATGAGGATACCAAAGCCTGCCCAGAACATCAGTGATTTAACATTCTCAGCATAGCCGTTTTCTTTGAGGTAAAGTGGAAGCAAGCCTACTACCGGCCAGTTTACGGAAAAAATTGAATAACAAACTAAGAAAATAATTAAGGTAATTGGTAATTGTTTTTTAGTGAATAGGTCAGTAAGTGGAACTTTATTCACTTTACCCGCCGCTTTTGCTTGCGCCCATTCTTCACTTTCAGGTGCATGGCGACGAACGTAGAGCACTAAAGCGACTGGTGCTAAACCAATGAAGAAAGCCATACGCCAACCATAAGCTTGTGCAACCCAAGGAATCACTTGAGAAGCAAGAATATTACCGATAGAAAAGCCACTCACTAAGAATGCACTGGCTTTTGTACGTAAATGTTGTGGCCAACTTTCAATGGCATAGGAGGAAGAACACGCATATTCACCCGCCATCCCCATGCCGATAATCATACGGAAGATGAAAAGCCAAATATAACTGGTGGATAAACCGCACAAGAATGTGCCAACGGAATACGTGATAATGGAAACAATCATCGCCAAACGACGACCATATTTATCGGCAAAACTACCAAAAATCGCCCCACCTAATGGACGTGCGACGAACGCTGCAAGTAATAATGTAGATGTTTCCGTTGTGCTCATGGCGAATTCTTTTTGAATATCCAAAAGCACATAAGTGATAAGCATATAATCGAAGCCATCAAAAACATAACCTAACCAAGCCGCAAATAACGCTTTTTTTTGCGTAGGACTGACTTCTTTATACCATGGTAATGATGTTGCCATAACAACCTCCTTCCTTGTATTTGAGAATTTTGTGGTATAGATCACAGAATTTAAAATCACTGCTAATTTCTGCTTGCATAAATAAAGATAAGACGTATGATGTCCTATGTCAATTAGAGAGAATGAGAGCTGGATCACAAATTCAGAAAATAGATTAGAAAATGAGAACAGAAATGAAAAAAACAAGTAAAAAAGAAGCAAGTCTCGTTTTGCAGGATAAAATCAAATCGCTCATCATCAAACAAAATCTTAAATCCGGCGATTTAATGCCAACAGAAAATGAGCTGATTGAACAGCTCGGAGTGAGCCGTTCCAGTTTGCGTGAGGCCATTAAATCTTTAGAGGCGCTATACATTTTAGACATTCGCCATGGCGTCGGCACCTTTGTGAGTGAATCATCTCTTGTACCCATGATTCGTGGATTAAGCTTTCACACCCAACTGAATTTGCATAATGATCATAATCAGCTGATTAATATTTTGGATATTCGGGAAATTTTGGAATACGGTTTTGCTCCGATGGTGTTGGGAAAAATTAGCCAAGAACAGACCGCACTTTTGCAAAAATCAGTGGCAAACATGGAAAAAAATGCTCGTGAGCAAAAATTTTCGCCTAAAGATGAATACCACATTCATTTAAAACTTTATGAACCATTAAATAACCCGTTACTGATTCAATATTTAGATGCGTTTTGGCAAATTTATCAACAAGTGGAAAAAGGCTTACCGCCACCAACACTTTCGCCTGAAAAATCAGCCATGCAGCATCGCGAATTAATTGATGCGGTAGAAGCGCATGATTTGGTACGCATGCAACGCGCGATTTTGCAATATTTCCAAAGTATTCGCCAACGCTTACAACAAGGAGGGCATGATGCAAACTAATGGATTAAACATTGCCTTAATCGGCTGCGGCTTTTTTGGCGTTCAGTTGGCTTCAGCATTTGATAAAGCTCAAGCAAACTTAATTGCAGTGACAGATATCAATCCTTCTCTTGCACAAAAACTCGCCGACCAATATGGCAGCCAAGCCTTTTTTAGTGTGGAAGAAATGTTGGCTGAAACCAAACCTGATTTAGTTGTTATCGCCACACCAAACTATGCTCATTATTCCCCAGCGATCTTAGCGTTAAATGCTGGCTGTCATGTCTTTATTGAAACACCTTTTACCTTAAGTTCTTCCCAAGGCCAACATTTACGCCGTCTTGCCGAAGAAAAAGGCAAATTCATTTTTGTGGGCCATTTGGAACGTACGTTACCAGGCATGTTGAAAGTCAAAGCGGCTTTAGAACAAGGAAAATTAGGCAGAATTACGGTCGCACGAGCTATGCGCCAACGTTGGATTGAAAACCTACCAAACAAAGAATGGTGGAAATTAGATGCCAATCTTACGGGCGGTGAGCTTTTCCACCTCATTCATGAGCTGGATTTACTCTGTTGGTTACTAGGCGATATTGAGGCGGTCTTTGCTCAAGCGGCTAATCAAGCTCATCACGATACGCCAGATAGTCGCGATGTTTTGCAGATGTTATTACGTTTTGAAAATGGCGTGTTAGGTTCGCTCGAAATGGGCACCGCTTATCGGTTACACCAATGGGGCATTCAAATTCATGGTGAAAATGGTGTGATTGAAGTCAATTTCTTTACCTCAAGTGTCACATTTAATTATCTAGATGGAAAAATAGAACACGTTGATTTATTTGATGAATTTGAGGCTGATTTATCTTTACGCGAAAGTGCAAAAGGCACACAGCAATATAATGTCACCCACGCACCTTGCCAACTTTGGTTAAGCCGAGCCGCTGAAATCGAAGTACAAAGTGTGGTGGAGCACTTAACGCAAGGAAAAACCAGTCCATTAAGTCTATGTTTAACTGAAGCCATCGAAGTTGCAGAAGCAGCGAAGCAATCCATGGTAACGGAAAAACAAATCTCAGTGAAAAAATAAGGAGTTTATTATGATGCGATATGGTGTTGTTGGCGTTGGCTATTTTGGTGCAGATTTAGCCCGTTTCATGAATGAATTTGATGATGCACAGATTACCATGGTATACGACCCTGAAAATGGTGAAACCATTGCCCAAGAATTACAATGCGTAGCGGCAAAATCGCTTGAAGAATTAGTCACTTCCCCTGAGGTGGATTGTGTGATTGTTGCCACTCCAAACTACTTACACAAAGAACCGGTCATTCTTGCGGCGAAAAACAAAAAACATGTTTTCTGTGAAAAACCTATTGCCTTAAGCTATCAAGACTGTGACGACATGGTCCGCGCTTGCGAAGAAAATGGCGTTACCTTTATGGCTGGCCACGTGATGAACTTCTTTAACGGTGTTCACCATGCCAAAGAATTAATCAATCAAGGCGTGATCGGTAAAGTGCTTTACTGCCACACCGCACGTAACGGTTGGGAAGAACAACAACCAACCATTTCATGGAAAAAAATCCGTGAAAAATCTGGCGGTCACTTATATCACCATATTCACGAACTAGACTGCGTACAATTCATTATGGGTGGTATGCCAAAAACCGTTACTATGGCAGCTGCCAATGTTGCACACAAAGGCGAAAAATTCGGTGATGAAGACGATATGATTTTTGTCACCATGGAATACGATGATAATCGCTTTGCTGTTCTCGAATGGGGCTCCGCTTTCCGTTGGGGTGAGCATTATGTACTAATTCAAGGGGAAAAAGGTGCGATCAAACTTGATATGTACAATACCAAAGGTACCCTTCGTGTAGATGGAAAAGACACCTATTTCCTCATTCACGAAACCCAAGAAGAAGATGATGACCGTACCCGTATTTACAACAGCACAGAAATGGATGGTGCAATTCAATATGGTAAACCGGGTAAACGCACACCGCTCTGGTTGAGTTCTATCATGAAAAAAGAAATGCGTTATTTAAACGACATTCTTCATGGAATGGAACCAACAGAGGAATTTGTAAAATTACTCACCGGTGAAGCTGCCCGCGCGGCTATCGCTACTGCGGATGCATGTACCCGTTCTCGTTACGAAAACCGCAAAGTTGATTTAGCAGAAATCATCGGTAAATAAAAATAATGTAAAAATTAACCGCACTTTGGTTGAAAAATCAAAGTGCGGTTGTTTTTTTATAATGTTTTTAAAGAGTTTACGGCGATAACCGCTCTCTTTCCCATTTTCCATCATTGTATAAATAACAAATTCGGTCATGTAAACGACTTGGGCGACCTTGCCAGAATTCGATGCGATCAGGAATTACAAGATAACCGCCCCAATGTGGTGGACGAGGTACGTTTAATGGGTGTTTTGCTGCAACCAGTGCCGCTTTCGCTAATAAAGATTTGTGGCTAGAAATGACCGCACTTTGCTCACTGGCCCAAGCGCCAATTCGGCTGGTGTAAGGGCGAGTTGCAAAATATTCATCTGATTGTTCAGGCGAGATTTTTTCGGCTTTGCCCTCAATACGAACAGAACGTTCTAATTCAGGCCAAAAGAATGTCAGAGCGACGAAAGGATGATGTTCTATGGCACGACCTTTTCGGCTGTGATAATTCGTAAAAAAGACAAATCCTTGTTCGTTCACTTCTTTCAACAGTACCATTCGACTTGTTGGTCGGCCGTCTTCATTGACTGTCGCAACATTAACACCTGTCGGCTCATTGACTTTGGCTGTAATTGCTTCATTGAGCCATTTTTCAAATTGTTTTATCGGATTTGGATCGCAATCATGCTGAGAAAGCGCCTGTTTGCAATAATCCTCACGAATATCATGTAAGTCCATTTTCTTTCTCCTTTTGCTTGAAAACAAAAAGCCCTTGCAGTTGCAAGGGCTAGTATAGTCCGTTAATTATTTACCATCAACACTCACGCCATAAAACGCATCATAGCCAAATGGGCTTTGTACGTAGCCTTTTACGCGAGGGCTAAGTGGTGCGAAACCAACAGAGTGTGCAACTGGAATCCATGGCGCTTGCTCATGGAAAATCACTTGTGCTTGTTTATAAAGTGCAGCACGCTCATCTTTATTGGTTAAGCCAATCGCTTTATCTAATAAGGCATCAAATTCAGCATTTTTGAAACGCGCAAAGTTTGAGTTGCCCGCGTTAGCACTCGCAAGTAACGGAGAAAGGAAGTTATCCGGATCACCGTTATCACCTGACCAACCGAAGATACCTGCCGTTAATTCGCCTGCTTTAGCACGTTTTTGATAGTCAGCCCATTCAAATGTGACTGGATTTGCTTTTACGCCAACTTTCGCCCAGTCTGCCATCACAAGTTCAGCCATACGTTTTGGATTTGGGTTAGACGCACGTACCACCGGTTGAATCCAGAAGTCCGTTTCAAAACCGTTTGGATAACCTGCTTCCGCTAAAAGCTGTTTCGCTTTCTCTGGATCATACGGATAATCTTGGATTTCGTCGTTATAACTCCAAATTGTTGGTGGCAATGGATTTTTCGCTGCAGTGCCTGCACCTTGATAAACCGCGTCAATAATCGCTTTTTTGTCCACCGCATAATTCAATGCTTGACGCACTTTCACGTTGTCAAACGGTGCTTTTTCCGTATTGAATGCGATATATGCCACGTTCAAACCTTTTTGTTCCAAAAGCTGTACTTTTGGATCAGTTTTCATTTTGGCTAAATCCGCCACATTCGGGAAGAGAATTAAATCACAAGAACCCGCTTGTAACTTCGCATAACGCGTAGTCGCATCGGGTACAATACTGATCACTAAACGATCAAGCGGTGTACGACCTTTCCAATAGGTTTCATTTGCTACATATTGTGCCGCTTGGTCAGTTTTATAATCCACAAAAATAAACGGACCTGTCCCCACCGGTTTATTATCGATCGTTTCTGGTTTACCCGCTTTCAACATCGCATCTGCATATTCAGCTGAGTAAATAGAGATAAAGTCCATACCCAAGCTTGCTAAGAAAGTCGCATCTTTTTTATTTAAGGTGATACGAACGGTGTTGTCATCCACTTTCTCAACTGATTTTAATAAATCTGGGAATTTCATTGCTTTGAAATACGGATAAGTCCCTTTTGATACATTGTGGTAAGGGTGGTTAGGATCTAACTGACGTTGGAAAGAAAAGATCACGTCATCCGCATTAAAATCACGTGTTGGCGTAAATTCTTTTGTCGTATGGAATTTCACCCCTTTACGTAAATGGAAAGTATAAGTTAAACCATCGTCACTGATCTCCCAACTTTCAGCCAAGGCTGGCTCAAGATCAGTAGAACCTTTTTTGAATTCAACCAAACGGTTATACACTTGTTGTGAACTTGCATTGTAAGATGTACCTTCCATTACTAATGCTGGGCTAAAGCTAAGTGGTGCTTTCGCTGTACAATACACAAATGTGTTATTACCTGAAGGTTTTGTTGTTTCTGCTTTCGCATTTTCTTTTGCCGCAGAACCAGATTGATCACAAGCCGCTAAAAACAAACTGGCAGCAATAAGAGTTAAGGTCGCTTTTAATTTCATAAGTTTTCCTTCTTTAATCGGGCAAAACACCCAAACATGAATATAAAATTTTACCTAAGATATAAGCAAATCAAACTTTTACGAAATAAGAAAAAGATCTTTCTTATAACCAATTAGACTAAGACATTCAATATCAGCGTTTTTTCCGCAAATGATCCCCGTCTGTTTTACGTAAATAACTCAATATCCAAACTAGTGCGATAGCAAAAACAGAAGTGGTCAGAAATGTATAACTGAAAGCATGTTGTAATGCGCCGTCGTCGTTACCCATGAATTGACGATATAACGTCAAAATAATAGATGCTACAGCGATACCAAATCCGATCCCCACTTGTTGCACAATGCTCAACACTGTTGAGCCTACACCGCTTTGAGCCTGTGATAGATCGCCAACGGTAAGTGTATTAATTGAGGTAAAAATCATCGACATGCAGGCACCATACCACATCAGATTACATATAATCCACGTCGTTGATGATGAGGTATCAAGCCATGACATGGAAACCGTTGAGCCTGCCATTAAAAGTGACGATAAAATTAACGTGGTTTTATAACCTAAGATATTTAAGATATGCCCAATAAAACGTTTAAATACAACAGACATTAGCGCAATGGGTGCAAGCAACCAGCCTGACTCTTCAGCTGAATAGCCAAAAGAAAGTTGGAACATTAATGGCAATAAGAATGGCACAGCCGAACCGGAAAGACGGATAAAGATATTAGCTGCAATGCCTAATCGAAATGTTCTTGTATTGAAAAGAGATAAAGGCAAAATTGCACGCTCATTACCTTTTGCATAAATATAATAGGCCACCAATAATGCAATACCAATCGACAATGCACTATATGTAGTCATATTGTCACGGTGACTTTCGCCCAGTAAATCAAGCCCGAGCGTTAAACCGACTAAACCAAATGCAAAGAGTAAAAAGCCTGTCCAGTCTAACTTACTCGCATTACCCTTATGATTTCCCATCACTTTAGCCGCTGCCCAAAAACCTAACATGCCAATCGGAATATTGATTAAGAAAATCCAATGCCATGACGTATGCACCACAAGCCAACCACCTAAAATCGGGCCAAGAATCGGGCCGATGAGTCCTGCTGTAGCCATTAAATTCCAGGCATTAATTAATTGATTTTTCGGTACAGTTTGAATAATGGCAAGACGGGCTACAGGCATCATAAATGCTCCACCAACACCTTGGAGAATCCGTGCAAGCACAAGGGTCTCGAGAGAGGTTGCCATCGCACAAGCGACTGAACCGAATACAAAGGTAAAAACAGCTGAACGGAAAACCGTAAGCGTACCAAATTTAGCTGCCGCCCAAGCAGTTAAAGGAATAAATAAAGCAACGGCAAGAGAATAGGCGATAATCGCCATTTGCATTTCAAAGACAGGGGTTTGTAGATCTGTTGCGATGGTGGGTAAGGCAGTATTTAAAATAGTCGCATCCAAGCTTTGCATAAACAAAGCCATGGAAGCCACCCAAGCCAGCCCTTTGTAATGCTGACGTTCTATTACTGCGTCTTTTTCCACCATTGATAAATAAACTCAGCGATCTGTTCAATGTGATTAATATCTAATAAAGTGCGGTCAGTTTCAAGCGAATAATCGGTTGCTAAAGCCAACACGTTTTCATCTAATTCCGGCAATGTTTTTGTCATCTCTTGTCGATGCAATAGAATCTTTGGAATGGGTTCTTGTTTAAATCCTTCCACCAAAACTAAATCCGTTAAATGACGATCAAATTGTTGACTTAAATAGGCTAATGAAACTGGTTCTTGAGGGGTTTCTGTCATCAACGCCCAGCGAATATCACAAGCCATAATAACTTGCGCAGACCCCGCCTCTTTCATTCGCCAACTGTCTTTTCCTTCTTTATCCACATGAGCGTTGTGATGGCTGTGTTTAATCACTGAAACACGTAGGCCTTTTTTAATTAATTGAGGAAGCAATTTTTCCAGCAATGTGGTTTTGCCACTACCGCTGTAACCTGTGATGCCAAGAAGAGGAAGGGGATTATTCATTGTAAAAACCTTAAGAAAAATGACCGCACTTGATAAAACAAAACCCCGCAGGACGGGGTTTAGCTATCAAAATCCATTAGGTGAAGAAAGTATAGCAAGGGGAAACAAAATAGCAACTTTCTCACTGCTACTGAATTATTTTAGGAATGTTACACCTTGTACAATTCGTTTCGCTGCGGCAATTGGAAGCTGTCCGATAAAGGTAATTTCTTTATCGCCTATGACTTCACTGTAAATCGTGTAAGCCCCTTGTTTCCAAGTGTTTTCTTTTGCAGCGGTGCTATCAGCTTTATTGATATAAAGTGTAAAAGTGAAAAGACCATCACTAAATAACGCATTTTCAATCACTTCACCATCTATCACATCTTGATTCTGGCGAATTAAATCAAACCCTTGCGGTAACCAATCAGTTTTCCAATTGATTGAAAGGGATGACTCTTGTTTTCCTTCATTTAAAAGTGGCGGCACTGACACCTTATTAAGGTAATCCGTTAAACCACGTAGACGATCATCGATATATAACGTCACCACACGGAACTGATCCAATAACTTGCCTTCTCTATCAAGCATATCGCCACGTAATAACAAACCATTTTCTTCATCTAAGAAAACGAGATATTGATAGCGAAAATCATCTTTTGGCACAATGCGAATAGTATCGACAAATCGGCCTGCAATTCGGTCTTTTCCAAGCTTAATAAAGTCATAATTCTGACTCAGCTTGCTAAAATCAGTACGAATCACTGCCGGAAGCGCATCCACAATCTCACCACTGTTAATCGTGAAAGCGCGTGAACCTGGCTGGAAATAGCTGACTAAATTACCGCGCTGGATGATCTCTTGTTGCTCACCATCTAATGTCACCAACTGTGCATACACTTTTTGCCCTTGCTTAATATGGCGATAGCGGAACGAGTCCATATTCGTTGGTGTCGTTTGCACAAAAGCAATCTCATAATTTAAATCTCTCATGGCTTGCGACATTTTATTTAATGACTGAATTGGCTCTTCTGCAAATGCCCTGAAAGGCAACAAGAATAAGCCTAAAAGTGCGGTTAATTTGAGAAACGTTTTTTTCATAAATAAATCAATTGATCCATAAAAAAATTCACCACGCCTAAGGTGGTGAATTATCGATTAATTGCTGTAATTATTTCGCTTGGTTGCTACCCACATTTAAGCTGTCTGCATGCATACGACGCTGTAATTCATAGTTTTGTAACATCGTACCAATACGGCGATTTTTTTGTTCAACCTGTTCCGAAGTGGCTACATCTTTGGTCGGAGCGTTGTAACTTACTTCTTGAACTGAACTGTTAAATGGTAAGGTTTGTAAAACAGGGTTTTCTGGTGTAACCGACGTGCTTTTCGCATTAAATGATTGGACACCTACTACTGCCACTAAACACACACCTGCAGCCACCGCAATTTGTGTCATTGGTGCAAAGAATGCTTTTAATTTTTGCACAAATGGTAAGCTGTCTGCTTCTTCTGGTGTTGGTTGAGAAACAGTAATCTCAACGTGTTTTACTTCTTCTAATTCAATTAAATCAGCCATTTTCGCAGTAAAATCAGCACCTAATAATACTGGTGACTCTTTACGCATAACTGCTCTTACTGTGTGATACGCCGCCCAAGATTCTTGTGAATCTTTATCCTGACAAAGTTGTTCCGTCAACTCGGCACTGACTTCTTCTCCATCCATATAGGCTGAAAGTAACTCTTTTTGCATTTTATAAACTCCGACTTTATTTTAACGTTGCATAAGCGGTTGTATTTTGTTCTCAATCACTTCCCGAGCACGGAAAATGCGAGAACGTACAGTGCCTACTGGGCAATCCATTATTTCTGCGATTTCTTCGTAGCTTAACCCTTCAAGCTCACGCAGGGTAATCGCGGTTCTTAAATCTTCTGGCAAACTGTGAATGGTATCAAATACCACTTTTTCTAATTCGCTAGATAACATTTCATTTTCAGGGGTATCTACATCACGTAGATGGGTTCCCACATCGTAGCTTTCGGCATCTTCAGCCAAAATATCTTCGCTCGGTGGACGGCGCCCCTGTGCCGTTAAGTAATTCTTTGCCGTATTAACGGCAATTCGATATAGCCAAGTGTAGAATGCACTATCGCCCCGAAAGGATTCAATGGAACGATAGGCCTTAATAAAGGATTCTTGTACAACATCTGGAATGTCGTTATGAGAAATGTAGCGGGTTAAAAGTCCGGCTACTTTATTTTGATAACGAGAAACCAATAAATTAAAGGCTTTTTTATCGCCTTGCTGCACTCTTTCTACCAAAGCCTGATCTGTTAGCTGTTCAGCCATATATCTCCTATGCTACGTCTAACACGCCTTCATATATTCAAGACAGCAAGCTATTGTTGCTTTATCAGACAGAGTTAAAATTGAAAAGTTCCTTATGTATAAAAAATTTCAAAAAAATTAACGGACATTCGTTTTCTGCATATCTTGGATATATTCAACCATCGCTTGCACTTCGGCATCGTCTGATTGACTGCCATTAAAAAACCACGAAAAAAGCTGTAAATCCGTGGCCGCGAGTAAACGAATAAAAATATCTTTTTTGTCGTCAGTCAGTTGGTCAAAATGCGCTTTATAAAAAGGCATGATGATTTTATCCAACTCAAGCATACCTCGACGACAATCCCATTCAATGCGGAGTTTATTGTATTTATCCATAATTTCTCCCTAAACCATTGTAATTATACCTGATAAATGAAAAGTGCGGTTAAAAATTACCGCACTTTTTTAATCAAAGAATCGATTATTCTGTCGCCTTCGGCTTAATCACGGCATAAACCACGCCAGTTAATAATGCCCCCGTTGCAATTGCACCTAGGTAGAGTAATGGTTCAGAGACAAACGGAATGACAAATAAACCACCATGTGGTGCTTGCAGAGAAATATTTAATGCCATTGAAATCGCACCCGCAGTTGCACCACCAATAACCGAGCTAATAATCACACGTAATGGATCGGCAGCCACAAACGGCAATGCCCCTTCAGAGATAAAGCATAAACCTAAGACAAAAGAAGCTTTACCTGCATCACGTTGATTACGGGTAAATTTACTGCGAGCAATCCAAGTTGCAATCGCCATTCCAATTGGCGGCACCATACCGGCTGCCATAGCGGCAGCCATTGGAGTGTGAACTTGAGAGGCTAACATTCCCACAGAGAACGTATAAGCCGCTTTGTTTACTGGACCACCCATATCAATACACATCATCGCACCGATAATCGCACCTAAGACCATCGCATTGACTTCACCCATGGATTTTAACCAATCGCTTAAGGTAGTCATAATTTGTGAAACCGGTGGGTTGATCACATAAATCATGGCAAGGCCGACAATCAAGGTACCAAAGAGCGGGAGAATTAAAATCGGTTTTAAGGAAGTTAAACTTGCCGGCAATTTAATGGTTGCATTTAATCCTTTCACCACATAACCCGCTAAGAAACCAGCAATAATACCACCTAAAATCCCTGCTCCCGCCGTGGTGGCTAACATACCGCCAATAAGACCTACCGCAAGCCCTGGACGGTCTGCGATAGAAAAGGCCAAATAGCCGGCAAATACTGCAATCATCAGATGGAATGCTGCACCGCCACCGATATCCATTAAGGCTTTTGGAATACCATGGAAAATTGTTTCATCTTTGAAGGCTTCGATACCAAACATAAAGGAAATTGCGATTAACAAACCACCGGCAACCACCAACGGTAACATGTGCGATACCCCGGTCATCAAATGTTTATAAACACCTTTTTTCTCACCGCTTTCTTCTGATTTCGCAGAAGATTTTGCTGCGCCACCTTCGTAAATTTTCGCTTCTTTAAATGCCTTATCGAATTCCTGTGCGGTTTTCTTTAACGCCAAACCAGTCGACGTACGATACATCGGTTTTCCTTGGAACTTATCTAACGGCACATCAATATCGGCTGCAACAAAGACTAAATCTGCTGCAGCGACTTCTTCAGGGGTAATTTCATTACCTGCGCCCACTTGGCCACGCGTTTCTACTTTTACCTGCCAACCTTGCTTTTTCGCATAGGTTTCAATGGCTTCAGCAGACATAAAGGTATGTGCCACACCCGTTGGACAAGCCGTAACTGCGACGATATTTTTGACGCCAGAAACACCGCCAAATCCAACCGCACTTTGAGCCGGTTTAACATAGTCCACTGCTTGATTAAGCGCATTCGTCAGCGTGACTTCAGGTGATGCAATCGCCGCATCTTCATTGGCTAAAAAGACTTTTTTACCCACAAGTTCAGCTGAGTTTGGCAAAGTAGATCCGAAAACAATCACTAAATCCGCCTCTTTGGCTTGCTCAACCACAGTATGATTGGCTTTTTTTGCTGCCATGCTCAATGCTTGGCGAAGTAAATAGGCTTTTGCCGCACCAATTTGCGGAGATTGAGTTAAAAACAAATTCATTACATTATCCTTCAATCACAGAAATTTTAACATTCGCCAGAATTGGCTCAAGCAAGGCGATATCACTCACCCCCACGTTACTTTGCGAAACAGCAAAGGCAGAAACAGCACTCGCAAATGCTAAGGTTTCTGCTTGAGACAAGCCTTTTTCGATACCATAAATTAAGCCCGCTACCATAGAATCACCCGCTCCTACGGTGCTCACCACGTTTTCACATTTAGGTGGTTGAGCTTGAATCACAGCTTGATCACTCAGCCATAAAGAACCGTTCGCGCCCATCGAAATAATCACGTTAGCAATGCCATCTGCTTTAAGTTTTTTGGCTGCCGCAATAATTTCATCAAGAGAATTTAATGGATGGCCAATCCAAGCTTCCAATTCGCGATGATTTGGTTTTACCAACCAAGGATGGGCTTTCAAACCTGCTGTAAGTGCTGCATTACTGCTATCTAATACGACTTTCACACCAGCTTGATGCAACTGATTAAGCCAATCCGCGAACAATTCGGGACTCACACCTCGCGGTAAACTGCCGCAAACCGCAACGATGTCAAAGTTTTGACAATACGCTAATGAATCTGCTGTAAATTGCTGCCAAGCTTCTGGAGTAATTTGATAACCTAAGAAATTTAGGTCTGTCACATCGGCTTCGGTTTCCGTAATTTTTACATTAATACGGGTTTTGCCTGCAACACGATGGAATTTGTCTTCTAAGCCTTGTTTTTTAAATAGGGTTTCGAAATCACCCACGTTGTCTTCCCCTAAGAAGCCACCAACCGCCACCTCTACGCCCAAATCTTTTAATACTTTAGCGACATTAATGCCTTTTCCGGCAGGGAAAAGACCAAGGGTTTCAACAGTATTCACTTCGCCGATTTCAATACGCGGCAAACGCCCGACTAAGTCGTAAGCGGCATTTAAGGTAATTGTTGCTACTTTTGCCATCACTTACTCCTTACCTTCACCTAAACCGCTTTCAATGACTGCACCAATACCGTCAATCGCTTGTTGAGCTTCTTCGCCGCTCGCTACAAAACGTAAGCGATGACCTTTCACGACACCGAGCGCCACAATTTTCATCAGACTTTTTGCGCTGACTAATTGGCTATCACGATCTAAGTTTTGTACCGCAACAGACGCATTGTATTTTTTCACTTCATTAACCAGTACCGCACTTGGACGAGCATGTAAACCGTGTTCATTACGAATCATAAATACGGCTTCAATGGCATCTGCTGGTAAACCTGTTTTGTCTTCGTGAATTTGTGGTGCGTGCTCACTGCTCACTTCAATGGTATCCGGTTCAGCCGGTGGCACAGCAGAGACAGCTTCACCAAGCCCACTCGCAATAATCTTACCTAAGGCTTCAATGGCTTGTTTCGCATCATCCCCTTCTGCCACAAAACGTAAGCGATGACCTTGAGTGACACCTAATGCCACAATTTTCATCAAGCTTTTTGCACTAACTGGTGCGGTTTCTCGAGTAAGATTTTGTACGGTAATCTTGGAGGCGAATTTTTTCATCTCATTAACAAGCACCGCACTTGGGCGAGCGTGCAAGCCATGTTCATTGCGAACAGTAAAGGTCCCAATCACTGCACCTGTAGCAATTTGACCTTCAGATTGAGCAGCTGCTGCAACAGGCACTTTACCGCCATTAAGTGCGGTCAAAATTTGCTGCGTATTACCACTTAATAAAATATTTTGGACTTCATCATCCAATAAACGCGCTAATGTCTCATTGATTTGATCGTTAACCGCCGAAATCGTCAACACGCCTTTCACCGCTTTGCCATTATGATTAAAAATGGTTTTCGCACGACTGAATGCTAAGGCATTTTTCACATTACCTGATACGGCATCGGTTACCCATAACCCTTTACCAAGCGGCAGAGCAGAATTGGATACCACTTCAGAAACAAAGCTATTTTCAACCGCACTTTGCTGTTGTAATTTACCTGCATTGATGGCGGTAAGGATGAGCAAACTTTGCGTTTCAATATCTAAACTTAATGTTTCTTCAGCAATGCTAAAAGCATCGCTTTCACCTAACAAAATCGCACGGAATTTTTCAACATTTGTTAATGTCGCTAACTGTGCCGCAGTGTCTTCATCACCTAAAACATGCGTTAATTGACGAAGCAAAGCAAGATGCTCATCGGAACGGGCAGCAATACCAATCACAACATAAGCAATATTGCCTTCTCCCCACTCAATACCTTGTGGAAATTGGAAAACTTGCACACCGGTTTTTTTCACCATCGAACGGGTTTCTAATGTACCGTGTGGAATCGCAATCCCATTGCCTAAAAAAGTGGAGGTTTGTTGTTCACGTCCAAGCATGCCCTGCAAATAGCCTTGTTCAACATTGCCAGCTTGCTCTAACGCACTTGCAGCCATTTCAATAGCTTGCAGCTTATTTGTTGCCGTAGCATTTAAATGAATGTTGCTTTCCGAAAGTTCTAACATTCTTGCTCCTTCACATTGATGATTTTAAAAAAGAAAAGCTGCTGATGGGATCGCTCATCAACAGCTCAAATTGATTATTGGCCGGTACAGGCTTTGAGTAGCATTTCGCTACCTTGGGAAATGTAAGCGTCATTTTCACCGCGCTCTTTGCCTTTTTGCAAATCACGCATTGCATCGTAGATCCCTTGTGTCACACTTGGTGAATCCACTTTTTGCCAACAATTCGCGCTTAAGCGGCTGAAGTTGGTTTGTAATGCTTCTGCATGCAACACACCACTGTAGTAAGCATACACATCAGAATCATGACCACCTGTGTAGAGTTTATCTTGAATTTGTTTGATTGGCACAACAATACGACCGAGATACCAGTCATTTGCACCACTTGCAAAATTATCCACAAAGAAATTTTTTGTTACGCGATCTTTATAGGTTGCCACAGTGGCTTCATAAGCTGCCGCGTAAGATTTTTGGTCGATTTTATCTTTATCTAAATCAATGACCTTTTTGTCTTTACCCATAAACGGAATGTAAGAGGTCATATCTGAAATCGAAGAACAACCTGCAAGCATTACTGCCACAAAGAATACCGAGATTTTTTTAAACATTAAATTTTCCTTATTTATAGGCGGTTAAAACCGCCGTTAATTATACTTAGAATGGGGGATTAAGCAAGGAAACGCCTAGCACTACGCTGATTCTTTGCTCACTCCGCTGTCTTTGACAATCGAAACTAAAATTTGATCAATTTTGAAGTTTTCGGTATCGATGACTTCAAATTTATATTTATCGTATAACACAAAATCAGTTTTTTTCGGGATTTTGCGTAGCATATACATCATAAAGCCACTGATGGTTTCATAGTTTTCTTCATCTGGGAAAGATTCAATATCTAAAGCACGCATCACATCTTCAAGTGGCGTTGCACCATCAATCAACCAAGAGTTTTCATCACGGCTAACGATTTGTTCTTCTTCGTTAGAAACCAATTCGCCCATCACAATACTCATCACATCGTTTAAGGTAATTAAACCCATCACAAGTGCATACTCATTGACGATAATGGCAAAGTCTTCACCCGTGGATTTAAATAACTCCAATACCTCATATAACGACAATGTATCTGGAATAAATAATGCTTTACGCAATAAACGGCTATCCGTTAAATCCACTACTTCTTGTTGAAGATAGAGTGTTAATAAGGTGTGTGATTCCACATAACCTAAAATCTTATCCAAACCATTATCACAGATCACTAATTTAGAATGAGAGTCTGCCGATAAGGTATTCAACACCTCCTGACGACTAAAAGTGCGGTCTAAAAACACGATATTTT
This sequence comes from Haemophilus sp. HMSC71H05, assembly GCF_001838635.1. Lineage (NCBI taxonomy): Bacteria > Pseudomonadati > Pseudomonadota > Gammaproteobacteria > Pasteurellales > Pasteurellaceae > Haemophilus > Haemophilus sp. HMSC71H05. The sequence continues at coordinate 129,541 of NZ_KV838028.1, read as the reverse complement.
CACGTGTTGTCATGGTTGAAGACACGGTGCGTTCTTGCATTTCAAAGATATTTTCAATCAAATAATGCTCTTGTGTTTTTAACACCCCCGCTTCGGCTCCCGCTTCTACGATCGCCACAATGTCTTCTGGCGTCATGTTATCTTCACGTTTAGTAGGTACACCCATTAAATGGAAAAAAATATTAGAAAGACCATCAAAAAACCATACAATAGGTTTTAAGAAGAAAATAAAGGCTTGCATAATGCCAATAGTCCGTAACGCAACACCTTCAGGATTAATCAATGCAAGACGTTTCGGAATTAAATCGGCTAATAAAACAAATGTTATGGTTACCATGAAAAAGGCAATCCAAGAGGAGGCAGGTTCAACCCATTCAGCCTTGGTGTATTCATGTAAAAAACTCTGTAAGTGAAGACTAATTGTTGCTTCACCAATCACCCCACCAAGTACGGCAACCATATTGAGTCCAATTTGGACCACAGTAATAAAGCGACCTGGCTGCTCCTGTAATTTTAAGACTTTTTCCGCTTGGATATTGCCTTCATTGGCTAACGTTTGTAGTTTAATGCGTCTTGCACCCGCGAGAGAAATCTCGGCTGATGACAAGATTGCACTGATAATAATTAATACGATTAAAATTAAAATCGCTGCAGATAAACTCATAATGTTCTCTTTATTGGTTTTAAAGTGCGGTCAATTTACCGCTGGTTTTTAGGTTAGAAATGGTATTATTAAATTGTTAGGGCGTTCTATGACGCCCCATTTGAGAAACGCTAATTTTCGCTGTCGAACCAGCCGCGTACAAATTGTACTGAAAGGAAAAGGGTAACTAATAGGAATGCATAGAATACCCAAGATAAAATTGGATGGCTTGGTGTGATATCGTCGCTGATTTCCTTCACCGAAACCGCATTACGATATTCATCAAACATCGTCATACGCCAACCGTAATACTTGATTTGTACTAATTTATTTTCATTACCAAAGGCTTGAGCTTGAGCCTGTAAGTTAGCTGAACCAAATTTGAAATAGAATGGAAAACCCCAACGGGTATCTTCATTACGATATACCATGATTTTTCCATCATCATTTTGTGTATTAATAAAATACACATCACGCGTTGGACCATCAGCCGGATTCGATTTTGTAATCGGGCCATCTTTATCAACACGTTTCACTTCCACACCCGTTACTCGCGTCACATCATAGTGTGGGAAAACGTAGTCCACCACGGCAAACATAAATCCGTGGAAAACAAAGACCACTAAAAATAAAAAGTACTTAAAAAACTTACGCATAAAACTCTCTCATTTAAATCGATGATTTATTGTACATTAATTTTAAATAAACGCTCGAAGTTTTGTGTACTAATTTGCGCAAATTCTTCCACAGACATCCCTTTTAACGCCGCCACATACTCACACACCTCACGCGTATAGGCAGGTTGATTCTCTTTACCACGATAAGGCACTGGCGCTAAATAAGGCGAATCGGTTTCAACTAACAGGCGATCTGCTGGTACATAACGAATGGCTTCACGAATACTTTCCGCATTTTTAAAGGTAATAATGCCCGAACAAGAAATATAAAAACCTAAATCAAGTGCCTTTTTCGCAAAGTCTAAGGTTTCTGTAAAACAATGAATTAATCCACCGCACTTTTCTGCATGATGCTCACGCAACATGGCAATGGTATCTTCTGGCGCGGAACGAGTATGAATAATCACGGGTTTATCCACTTCATTAGCAATTCTGATTTGATCAACAAAAACCGTTTGCTGCAATGCCTTATTATCGGCGCTGTAATAATAATCCAAACCGATTTCGCCAATTGCGATCACTTTTTTATCTTGGGATAAACGTAATAAACGCTCAGCATCGTAAGGTTCTTCTTCAAGATCTAATGGATGCACGCCGCAAGCCAAAGACACATTCGGAAATTTTGCTAACTCAGGGTAAGCTTTTTCAAAACGGCTTAATGTTACACCAATCGCCAATAAATGCTTCACATCTCGTGCGTGGGCTTTGGCCACTACATCAGCAATATCTTTGTGTAAATTTTCATAATCCAATGCATCTAAATGGCAATGGGAATCTACGATAAACATAATTTATTTAGTCCTTAAATACGTCGGTAATTAACTTCGTCAAACCATCTAGTAACATTAATTCCGTATTAACACCATTAATGGTAAGTAAATCCGAGCGTACTTTTTGCATAATTTTATTCGCGGTTAATAACCCAAGCGCTGTTTGCTCGTCTGCAAATTGAGTTACACCTGTTTTAAGATCAAGTGTTTGCCAGCCACTTTGTATTTCGAGTTTGTATTTAATGGCATCGCTTAAAAACGCTAAAATCCAATCCACTTGCTGTACGGTGCGTTCTTTTTCAAAGAAAGGCAAAATTTCCAAAGGTGAACGACGACGATAAAACAGCCAAAATTGACGTAGGAAATTTTTTCTCTGTTCAATTAATCCTTGCTGGAGTGTTTCTAATGCTGACATCGGACGCCCCAAATTCATCGCAAGTGCGGTCAATAATTCTGATGTTTCTGCCTGAAATTTAGAAGAAAGCCAAGTTAAAGCTTCCTCTTCCGTTGGCAAAGGAACATTCCACACTTGGCAACGGCTGTAAATAGTCGCTAACAATGAAGAGGAAGGTTCTGTTTGCAATAAGAAATACGTGTTCGGACGTGGCTCTTCCAAGGTTTTGAGCAACGCATTCGCTGCCGCTTCCGTAAGACGTTCTGCATCTTGGATATACACTAATTTATTGCCGTTTTGTTGCGCGTGTTGGCTGACAACTTCATTAATCGCCCGTACCTGATCAACGCCAATGTCTTTGCCTTCTTGAGAGGCTAAAACATGAAAATCGGGGTGACTTTGCGCAACCATTAAGTGGCAAGCATGACAATGGCCACAAGGTGCATTATCTGGCGTTTGACACATAATGAGTTTTGTCAAAGCATCAAATAAACGTTCTGCCCCTAGCCCTTGATCGGCTTTAATTAACAACGCATGATGCCCCAAACCTTCGCTAAAAGTTTGGCTAATCTTGTTATAAGTAGGCACTAACCAAGGATAAAGTTCGCTCATTTTGCTTGTGAAACCCACCAATTTTTGATCGCACTTTGAATGTCCGCTTGTACTTGTGCCAAAGGCTGGCCAGCATTAATAATGGCGGCTTTCGGATTGTTTTGCACCAATTCCAAATAACGTTGGCGAGTACGATGGAAGAAATCAAGCCCTTGTTGTTCAATACGGTCTAATTCGCCTCGTCCTCTAGCACGTGCAAGCCCCTCTGCAGGATCAATATCTAAATACAGTACAAAATCGGGTTCAAAATCACCTAACACCATATTTTTTAAATTTGCCATCAGCGTTTGGTCAAACTGACGCCCACCACCTTGATAGGCCTGAGAAGACATATCGTGACGATCGCCAAGCACAATTTTTCCTTCTGCCAATGCTGGCTTAATCACATTTTCTACCAATTGAATTCGTGCCGCATAAAGCATTAATAATTCCGCTTTATCGGTAACAGGCTCTTCTGTTTCATGTTTGATTAAATGGCGTAATTTCTCTGCTAACGGTGTACCGCCTGGCTCACGAGTAAACACGATATCATTTACACCAAGACATTTTAATGTATCCACCACCGTTTGCATGGCGGTACTTTTACCTGCACCTTCCAGCCCTTCAATGACGATAAATTTGCCTTGCATTAGTTGGCTCCTTTTTGTTGGTTACGATACCAACGTAAATATTCTTGCACCGCTTTATTATGCTCGTTCAGATTGCGAGTAAATTTATGACCGCCACTTCCATCAGCAACAAAATAATAAAAGTCCGTTTTCGCTGGATGCGCCACAGCCTGTAAAGCGCTCTCACTCACCATCGCAATTGGTGTTGGTGGTAAACCCTCAATCATATAGGTATTGTACGGGGTCATCGTTTCCAAATCTTTCTTACGAATATTGCCGGTATAACTCTCACCCATTCCATAAATCACGGTTGGGTCAGTTTGCAGTTTCATATTGGCTTTTAAACGATTAATAAATACTGAAGCCACTTGTGGGCGCTCCGCCGCAATTCCTGTTTCTTTCTCCACAATAGAAGCTAAAATTAGCATCTGATATGGATCTGCTAATGGGAGATTTTCATCCCGTTCACTCCACGCTTTATCTAAAGCTTTTTGTAAGCGAGTAGCTGAACGTTTTAATAATTCAAGATCCGTCGAGTTAGGCGTGTAATTATAGGTATCTGGATACAACCACCCATCCATGTTATTCCATTCGTAAACGGCTTTTGCAACGGCTGGAATATCCAATAACACCATGATCTCTTTATCCGTTTTACCTTGCAAGGTTTGTTTTAAGTGAGGTGCGCTTTCAAGGTTTTTACGCCATTCCTTGAACGTTTTACCTTCAATAAACTTCACGCTAAATTGCGCTTCCTTGCCGGAATTGAGCATATCCAATAAATCTTGCAACGTTTTCACGCCCGTTAAAGAATAAGTCCCCGCTTTCACTTTGTTGAGCTGCGGTTGTAATTTCAATAACCAAGGCAATAAATCGGCATGTTCAAGAATTTTTTCTTGCTCTAATAAAGCGGCGAGTTTACTGCCAGTAGTGCCTCGCTCAATTGTAAGCAATTGATCCTGCGTGACATTCACCGGCGTATGAACAAACTCAGTTAATTTTTGATAACCCCAAAAACCAACACCACCAAGAATTAGCAAGAGAATCAGTAAAAAGACAAAAAATTTTTTCATGCGTCACTCATTTTATAAAAACGACAAAAGGGGCAAAAATGCCCCCTTATTCTAACGGTTTCTGTTACTTATCGAAATATTGAATATCAGCATTTTTACGTAATGCTTTCACCCAGTCTTTGGTTGCATCTTGTAATTGGCTATTCACGATTTGTTCGTAAGCTTTTTGACGATAGGCATCTTCTGTTTTATCGCCATCACGACTACCGGTTACTTCGAGAATATGCCAACCAAATTCAGATTTAAATGGAGCAGAAATAGTACCTTGTGGGGTTGTTTCAACCATTTTTGCAAATGGACCTACATAAGCTTCTGGGAAAGCATAGCCTAAGCTTCCGCCATTCGCACCTGATAAATAATCTTTAGAATATTTTAATGCCGCATCAGCAAATGTCATTTTGCCAGAAATAATCTCGCTACGAATACGTTCTAATTCTGCTTTAGCTTGTGCATCGTTCAGTAATGGGTTTAATTTTAATAAAATATGACGAACTTCATACTCTTTACCCATCACTTTTTGTGCAGTACCTTTTGCTTTCGCTTCATCGAACATTTGTTTACCCAATGCATCCACTTGCTCACGAGTCACATCTACGCTGTTTTGAATGGCATGGTTACGCACACCCGCCATTAACATTTGACGAGAGATTTGTTGTTTAAATGCGTTTAAGGAAATGCCTTGATAATCCAACGCATCTAAGAATTGACCATAAGTTAAACCATTTTTCGCTGCAATATCTTCTACGATACGGTTTACTTCCGCTTGGTTTACTTTTACGCCTGATTCTTTGATAGCCTTATCAGTCAGCATATCATCAATAATCTTATCTAATGCTGCACGTTGGCTACCTTTCTTACCCATTACAGCATTCACTTGGCTTTGTAAAATTGGTGTACCATTCACAGTCGCCACAACGCGTTCTTCTGCTTGAACTTGAGAAAAAGTAAACAGACCGATCATGGCAAATAAAAGAGATTTTAACATTGATTTTTTCATTTTAGTTGTCTTAAAAAATAATAGGATAATGCTCGTTAGATTATCAATTTTATCAAAGGTTCACAATAGGCTGATCGTTATTTAGGCAATAATGCCACTTCATAACAACCATCGTATTTTAATGTACGCACCTGAACTTGTTCATCACGGGAAGTAGGCACATTTTTACCTACATAGTCTGCCCGAATTGGTAATTCACGATGTCCGCGATCCACTAAAATCACCAATTCAATTTTAGCAGCTCGACCAAAATCTGTTAACGCATCCATCGCGGCACGAATAGTTCTACCGGTAAAGAGTACGTCATCGATCAAAATGACTTCTTTACCCTGAATATTCATATAACTTGAGGCCCCGCTATACACAGGGGTTGGATTTTCAGGTTCAACGTACTCTAAGTCATCGCGGTAAAATGTGATATCCAATTCCATCATTGGAAGACTTACTCCATTCAACTCTTCAATACGACGTTGAATCAATTCGGCAATTTCAGCACCACGGCGTTTCACCCCAACTAAAATCACATTATCGAAATCTTGGTGCTTTTCAATAATTTCGTGGGAAATACGTGAAATGGTACGTAAAAATCTGTCTGCATCAATAATGATTTTTTCCATTTTATCTCTCGCTTTGTTTATCTCACCTAAAGTGCGGTTAAAAAACACGGATTTTTTGACCGCACTTTGACTGGAATATTAACCGAATTCTAGCTCTACTGCATTTTCGCCGAGCAAATTCACCAATTCTGTTAGAATGTCATCCGTTGGTGTAATCGACCATTGAATCCCTAAACGCAATAACGCACGACCTTTTGCGCTTTGATAATATACGTTAATCGGTAAAGTGCCGCCACTAACAGGTTCTAACATTTCTTTCAGTTTCTTGATAAAACTTGGGCTAATCTGCTCCTCAGACAAACTGATAGCCAAAGATTTCGCATAACGGGAACGCGCCTCATCCAAGGTCATCAAATCCCGTACCGACATTTTTAATCCACCTGAAAAATCATCAAAACTCACTTGGCCAGATACCACTACAACCGTGTCTTTTTGCAGTTTCTCACCAAATTGGTCTAAGCTTTCACCGAATATGGTTAAATCTAAACGTCCCGAACGGTCATCTATGGTTGCGATACCAATTCGATTACCTTTTTTCGTTGTCGCAAAGCGAGTTGACACCAACAAACCGGCTGCCGTACTAATTTGCCCACGGCGGTTTGGCGTGAGATCTTTTAATCGCGTAGAACTATAATGAGAGAGCTCTTTTAAATAACGACTCACCGGGTGGCTGCTTAAATACAAACCAAGGGTTTCGCGCTCACCATCTAAAATTTGTTTTTCTGTGTAAGGTGGCGTATGAGCGTAAGCATTTTCCACTTCTTCATGTGTTTCTGTCAGCACACCGAACATATCGGCTTGTCCCATGGCCTCATCTTTTGCATGCTGATCAGAGGCTTTGAGTGCATCTTCTAGATTCTTAGATAACGCCGCACGATGTGGCCCTAACTTATCAAATGCGCCCGACATAATCAGACTTTCAAAAGTACGACGGTTAATTTTCTTCAAATCAACGCGAGCACATAAATCAAATAAATCTCTGAAAATCCCACCTTCATTACGAGCGGTAATCAGTGCCTCAATCGGACCTTCACCCACACCTTTAATGGCGCCGATGCCATAAACAATTTCACCATTTTCATTCACGCTGAAATGATGTTTTCCTACGTTAATATCCGGTGGGGTAACTTTTAAGCCCATACGTAAACATTCATCGTATAAGCCGACAATTTTATCCGTATTATCCATTTCCGAGGTCATTACTGCTGCCATAAACTCAGCAGGGAAATGGGTTTTCAGCCAAAGGGTTTGGTAAGATACTAATGCGTAAGCGGCAGAGTGCGATTTATTGAAACCATAGCCGGCAAATTTTTCCACTAAGTCGAAAATCTTCATGGAAAGTTCGCCATCAACACCATTTTTTTCAGCGCCTTCTTTAAACACTGAGCGCTGTTTCGCCATTTCTTCCGGTTTTTTCTTACCCATCGCACGGCGTAATAAGTCCGCACCACCAAGAGTATAACCTGCTAACACCTGAGCAATCTGCATAACTTGCTCTTGATACAAAATAATACCGTAAGTTGGCTCTAGAATCGGTTTAAGGCTTTCATGTTGGTAGTTTGCATCAGGATAAGACACTTCCTCACGACCATGTTTACGGTCAATAAAGTTATCCACCATGCCCGATTGTAATGGACCTGGTCGGAATAATGCCACCAATGCGATAATATCTTCAAAACAGTCTGGCTGCAGGCGTTTAATCAAATCTTTCATCCCGCGAGATTCCAACTGGAATACGGCGGTCGTTTCAGACCGTTTCAGTAAATCAAAGGATTCGGGATCATCCAATGGAATAGCAGCAATATCGACTGGCGGTTTGCCTTCACGAGCAAGGCGAGCGTTAATCATATCCAAAGCCCATTTGATAATGGTGAGTGTACGCAAACCTAAGAAGTCAAACTTCACTAAACCTGCATATTCCACATCATTTTTATCGAAGTGAGTAACCGGATGAAGGCCCTCATTGTCACAATAAAGTGGTGCAAAGTCTGTAATCAAAGAAGGGGAAATTACCACGCCACCCGCGTGTTTACCCGCATTTCGCGTGACCCCCTCTAGCTTACGCGCCATATCAATTAGGGCTTTGACTTCTTCATCTGAATCATATGCCACTTGTAACTGTGGTTCAGCCTCAAAAGCCTTGGCTAAAGTCATGCCGGGATCAGGGGGAATCATTTTCGAGATACGATCCACAAAGCCATAAGGATGGCCTAATACGCGACCCACATCTCGAATTACTGCTTTGGCCGCCATGGTACCAAAAGTAATAATTTGTGATACCGCACCACGACCATAAGTTTCTGCCACATGATCGATAACACGATCGCGTCCATCCATACAGAAGTCGACGTCGAAATCGGGCATGGAAACACGTTCTGGGTTTAAGAAACGCTCAAAAAGAAGATCGAATTCAAGGGGATCCAAATCGGTAATTTTTAGTGCATAAGCCACCAATGAACCCGCACCAGAGCCACGCCCTGGTCCTACAGGAATATCATTGTCTTTTGACCATTGGATAAACTCCATGACGATTAAGAAGTAACCCGGAAAACCCATTTGGTTAATCACATCGAGTTCGACTTGAAGACGCTCATCATATTCTGGTCGTCTTTCTGCCCGCACTTTTTCATCGGGGAATAAAAACGCTAAACGCTCTTCCAAGCCTTCTTTGGCTTTCATCACCAAATAATCTTCCGTGCTCAGCTCGCCAGTTGGAAATTGAGGGAGGAAATATTGCCCCAAACGCAAAGTCACATTACAGCGTTGTGCTATTAATACCGTATTTTCAAGTGCAGAAGGAATGTCCGCAAATAAGTCGCACATCTCTTCTTCTGAGCGAAAATATTGTTGCTCGGTATAACGTTTTGGACGCTTCGGATCGTCAAGGGTATAGCCATCATGAATAGCAACTCGAATTTCGTGTGCCTCAAAATCATCAGGTGCGAGAAAGACAACATCGTTGGTTGCAACAAGCGGTAAATCATGTTCCTCAGCCAATTTTAATGCGGCTTGAATATAACGCTCTTCATCCGGACGACCCGTTCTAGACAGCGAAAGGTAAAAATGGTCAGGAAAAAATTCTTGATAAAAACTGACCGCACTTTCCGCTTCGGAAATATTTTCTTTAAGGAGTTTTTTCGCGATATCGCCTTGTGTGCCACCTGATAAAACAATTACACCCTCACGGTGTTCAATCAACCATTCCTGGTCGATATAAGGCAAGTCCACATAGCCGCGTTGATAGGCTTTTGAAAGTAATAATGTGATGTTTTTATAGCCTTCATTGTTCTTGGCAAGTAAAGTGAGGGTGAATAATTCCTCACCGCATAGCTCGCTTTTAACATGAACATCTGCGCCAATAATCGGTTTAATCCCCGAAGAAAGGGTTTCACCATAAAAACGCACTACACCACAGAAATTGGTAAAATCCGTTAATGCCAACGCAACCATATTGTTTGCAGCACACGCTTTGACCAATGGTTTCACTTTCACGATACCATCGATCATTGAAAAATCGGTGTGTGTACGAAGATGTACAAAACGCGGTTGAGTTGACATGAATAATCCTTATGTTGATAGTTAAAACAGATAACTTAGGCTTTTTTAATATCTATTCTAGCTAAGCCTTCTTTAAAAGCGTATCCATAACGTCTTGGTATTGATGCTTCAAATCTACCATTCTCTACTGTGGTTTCATAGCTGCAAACTTTAAATTCAGGCACTCGAATAAAGGAATAATCGACATTGACCATAGGCGATATTTTTGAATATAACGTCCATCTTACTTTGCACCCTTCTTCAAAAGAGGTTTTCGCATCAAAACTACTTGCTCCTTCGCAATGCGCAATTTGATAATGAGGGTAAAACTCTCCAGGGAAAGGTTTTGCATTACAGAAATTAAATACCCTATCATGTGAGAATACATCTTGGCGAATATAGCCCCACAAGTCTTCAGCAAGGAAATCCTGATCAGCAAAATGACGAGAGTCATAACCCTTATCAACAAAACGTTGAATTCTAGCTTCCATATCTGGCACCGCACCAGCTTTAGCCCCCCACATCCCCGCTAAAATAAGTGCGGTATGGGAGCCTGAATCACGCATCGTATGGAATAAACGACCACTTTCAATCCATTCAGCTACGGCCTCAGCTTCGCGGTGAGAGACCACAGAGTCCGCATCACGGAAGATCACATACTCTGCTTCTGGATCATTAATTGCAAGAAAACGCCACATTGCACCAGGCCATTTATTCACAGGTGAAGTGACATAAACCACTTCTGCACCATTATTTTTTAATCGTTGAATCGCTTCAGGAGAAACTGAATCATCTACATAAAAACGGCACACCCAATCAGGGAATAACATCGGAGAAACTTGTGTATTTAATACAGCCGGCTCAATATATTTGGAGTTATTACCAAATAAAGAAAATGCGATAATTCGCTTACCATTTTTAGGCGCAGACGCAGGAACCATTTCCTGTGTTGGAACGGGAATAGCTTTATCTTTCAACTCAAGGGCTAAACTACCATAAAAACCTGAGCGCTCCCAATCATCTACTGCACCATAAGCATGTGCCAATAAATCTAAAGCCGGAATATATTGCGCATCCACTTTTAATGTTTTTAATTCTGCCTCAATTGCCTCTTCCCATTTTAATTGTTGCAAATAAACATAAGCAATTTTATGAGAGTATTCGGGATTATTAGGATCAAGTAAGCAAAGCGTTTCAGCCAGCTTGACTGCTTCATCATATTCTTTATTTTCAAGTGAGGAAACGTAAGATCGCTCTAACGTTTTTTGTGCGTCCATATTATTCATAATCAAAATAAATTGGTCATAATTATTACGCCGGAACTATAAAAGCACCGGCGTAACGAAATTTTATATTTAGGTTTTATTATTTTCTTGCCAATGGTGGCACGAAAGTTAAACCTAAATCCCAAGGTTGTTCAATCCAAGTATTTTGTGGAATATCAATCACGTAATCATCCACTAACTCCGCACCCGCAGGCTTTGCGAATACTGTGACAAATTTTGCTTTTGGATACATTTCACGAATTGCACGAGCAGTGTTGCCGGTATCCACTAAATCGTCTACCACGATCATTCCTTCACCATCACCACCTGCGCGGTGTAACACTTTTAATGCACCTTGTTCATCGTGATCATAACTCGCAATACACACGGTTTCTACGAAACGAATATTTAATTCGCGAGCAAGTACCGCTGCTGGGAACAAACCACCACGGCTTACTGCGATGATACCTTTCCACTGAGTGGCAGGAAGTAAACGTTCCGCTAATTTGCGGGCATGCATTTGGAACATATCCCAAGTCACAACATATTTTTCGCTCATAACAAATACCTTAAACTTTGTCGCTAAATAAAAAAATTGCGGAATTTTAACCTGAAATGGCGTTTTATGCTATGATTTCCGCAAAAATTTTAATGAAAAAAGGAGTTCATTATGTCAGAAATTACCACATTACAACCGCAATTACTTTGGAAATGGTTTGATCAAATTTGTGCGATACCACATCCTTCACATCATGAAGATGCGCTCGCTACTTTTATTGTCAACTGGGCGAAAGAAAAACAATTCTTTGCAGAACGTGATGAGGCCGGCAATGTATTAATTCGTAAACCGGCTACAGCCGGGATGGAAAACAGCCAACCTGTTGTCTTACAAGCACATTTAGATATGGTGCCACAAGCAAATGAAGGCAATCCTCATAATTTTACGCAAGACCCTATTCGCCCTTATATCGACGGTGATTGGGTAAAAGCGCAAGGTACGACACTTGGCGCGGATAACGGTATTGGTTTAGCCTCTACCTTAGCGGTATTAGAAAGTACCGATATTGCACACCCACCACTTGAAGTGTTACTCACCATGACTGAAGAAACCGGCATGGATGGTGCCGTACACCTTCGTCGTAACTGGTTAAAATCAGAAATCTTAATTAATACCGATACCGAAGAAATCGGTGAAATCTATATTGGTTGTGCTGGTGGGGTGAATGCTAATGTTGAACTACCTGTTCACCGTGAAAGCAATTCATTCAGCCATAGTTTGCAAATTAACTTAAAAGGTTTACGAGGCGGTCACTCTGGTTGTGATATTCACACCACACGCGCGAATGCAATTAAAGTTTTAGCACGCTTATTAGCAAAACTCTCACAAAATCAACCGCATTTTGCCCTTGCAGAAATTCGTGGTGGCTCAATTCGTAATGCAATTCCACGTGAAGCCGCGGCAACCATTTGCTTCAATCATGATGTAGAAAGCGTAAAAAGTGCGGTCAAAAATTTTGAAGCTTTATTGAAAGAAGAGCTCGCTATCGCTGAGCCAAACTTAACTTTAACAGTTGAGCAAGTTGAAAATCCACAACAAACTTTCACACTTGAAACCACCAAAAAAGTGATTAATTTGCTGAACATCTTACCAAATGGCGTAATCCGCAACAGTGATGTAATCAAAAATGTCGTGGAAAGCTCATTGAGCATTGGTGTATTAAAAACTCTTGAAGACAAAATCAAAGGCACAATTCTTATTCGCTCATTGATTGAAAGCGGTAAAGAGTATGTAGAAGAAACCTTAACCTCACTTGCTGAACTCACTGGTGCAACAGTTGAATTTTCAGGTTCTTACCCAGGTTGGAAACCGGTAAATGACACCGCAATTCTGACATTAATGAAAAAACATTATGCAGAAGTGCTTGGCAAAGAGCCTGAGATTAAAGTGATTCACGCGGGGCTTGAATGTGGCTTGTTGAAAGAACATTATCCGAATATTGATATGATTTCTGTGGGACCAACTATTCGTAATGCGCATTCGCCAGATGAAAAAGTCCAAATTTCAACAGTACAAACTTACTGGGAATTACTCACTAAAGTCTTAGCGGATATTAAATAATCTACAAATAAAAAGGGCTAAATATTACATTTAGCCCTTTGTTTTTTTTATCTTTTATAAACTACGTAATGCTTCTATACGTTTTTCAAGAGGAGGGTGACTCATAAAGAGTTCGCTGCGTTTGCCGTTAATCATAAAGGCATTAAGTGAACCTTCCATCTCTTGTGGCTCATGAATTTGTTGTAAACGTTGTAATGCCGCGATCATTTTTTCTTTACCCACAAGGTGCGCAGAACCAGCATCTGCACGATATTCACGATAACGTGAGAACCACATCGCGATAATGCTCGCTAAAATACCAAATACAATTTCTAACACCATTGAAACCAAGAAGTAAATGCCTGAACTACGGCTTTCTTCATCGCCATTACGAGAACTTGCTACCACATTGGCGATCACGCGAGATAAGAAAATCACGAAGGTATTCAATACGCCCTGCAATAAAGTCATGGTTACCATATCACCGTTCGCAATGTGTGATACCTCATGAGCCAATACCGCCTCAGCTTCTTCTTCCGTCATGGAGTTTAATAAGCCTGTACTAATCGCCACTAAAGAATTGTTTTTAGTTGCACCCGTAGCAAAAGCATTCGCATCATTAGAATGATAAATCGCCACATCTGGCATTGGGATGCCTGCTTGTTGCGCTTGACGGCGTACAGTTTCCACCAACCAACGTTCCGCTTGATTACGCGGTTCGGTAATTACTTCTGCCCCCACAGAGCGCAATGCCATGGTTTTTGATAAAAATAATGAAATCAACGATCCGGCAAAACCAAAAAGCATTGCCATAATTAAAATGCCACCTGTACTATTTCCTGCAATACCGGTCACATTTAAAATAATCCCTAACACAAGCATCACAGCAAAGTTAGTGGCTAAAAATAAAAGGATTCGCATCATAATAAAGTTCCTCAATAAAATAGAAAGTAAACACTGCAATAATGGAGAATTTTTTGCAAAATTCAAGGTTTAACAAATAATTTATTGTAAATCTTCTAAGGTATTAAAATTTACAAATCGTCCCTCTTGTTCGTCAAATTGGACAGCAACCGCCCCATTTTTGTTCATAAATTGTAATAAGCGACGTTCGCCCTCGTTTAAATAAGCACGTAACTTCTCTTTAAGCTGAACGGACATCAAACAAAATGTCGGGTGTTCACGCTCCTTATCTTTTGCATAAGCAATTAAAGTGCGGTCATTTTTAACCGCGTTTTTTAGTTTTTCTAATAAGTTTTGTGGAAAATACGGACTATCACAAGGCACAAAAAGTACAAAATCTGTTTTAGCTTGTTCGAGTGATGTTAGCATACCACTCAACGGTCCCTGAAAATCAGGCAATTCATCTGAAAATACGGGAAACCCCCATTGAGCATACTCCGTATGGTGACGATTAGCATTAATCGATATATCAACTACTTGGGGTTGTAAGCGCTCAATCACATGACTAATTAACGGTTTATTTTGTAAAAGCTGTAAGCCTTTATCCGCCCCATTCATTCTCCGTGCTTTTCCGCCAGCCAAAATAACCGCACTTATTGTGTATTCCATATTTTCTTATTGCCTTATTTGAAGTATGATCTAGCCTTATTTTTCTCCATTTAAAAGGAAATAGCAATGAAATGTAAGCGTTTAAATGAAGTTTTGGAACTTTTACAACCTTACTGGTCTAAAGACCCAGATCTTAGCTTGCTACAAATTTTGCAAAAAATTGCTGATGAAGCAGGTTTCGATAAGCCCGTGGCAGAATTATCTGATGAAGTGATTATTTATCATTTAAAAATGCATGGCACAGATAAGTTTGAGCCAATTCCTGGCATCAAAAAAGATTATGAAGAAGATTTTAAAACCGCATTGTTAAAAGCGCGCGGAATTATTAAATAAGGAAAACAAATGAAAAAATTTTTATTTTTACTCGGTGCTTTATTTTCATTTAACGCATTCGCAGCTAATTTAGAAGAAGGTAAACAATACGTTCAAGTGGGTCAAACCGCTTCTGCACAGCCTGAAGTGATTGAATTTTTCTCTTTCTACTGCCCGCATTGCTATGCCTTTGAAATGGAATACCACATTCCAAAACAAGTTGCAGAAAGCTTACCAAAAGGCACTGAATTTAAACAATATCATGTTAACTTCTTAGGTCGTCAATCTGAAAACCTCACTCGTGCATGGGCATTAGCGATGGCACTTGGTGCAGAAAGCAAAGTGAAAGCGCCTTTATTCGAAGCGGCACAGCAAGATAAATTAAGCTCAATGGACGATATTCGTAAAATCTTCATTGATAACGGTGTGACTGCTGAACAATTTGATAACAACATCAACAGCTTTGCTGTAAACGGTTTAGTGAATAAACAAGTGAATGCGGCTGAGCAATTTAAAGTACATGGCGTACCTGATTTCTATGTAAATGGCAAATATCGTGTGAACCCTGAAGGCTTAAATTACGATGATTTCGTCAAAGATTATGTAGAAACCGTGAAAGGTTTATTGCAAAAATAAAAAAAAATTGGTTTAATGCCTGCCGTTTTTAAATATAAAGAAGAGAGATGATTATGGCTGCTAGTTTCAGTGTTACTCGTCGTTTTTTTGACGACAAAAACTACCCACGCGGATTTTCCCGTCATGGTGATTATACAATCAAAGAATCCCAAGTATTAGAGCAATATGGTCAAGCGTTTAAAGCATTAGATTCAGGCGAGCGCAAGCCAGCGACAAAAGAAGAAAAAGAATTTGTTGCTTTTTGCCGTGGTGAACGTGCACCGGAAACTTTCTTCGAAAAAACCTGGAATAAATATCGTACTCGCATTAACACAACAAAACGTGTTTACACCTTATCAGGTGATGTGAGCGAAGCGGCTTCTGGCGGCGAAGATTATTCTGGCGAATAATACATTTTAAAAGGCAGGCAGAAGCTTGCCTTTTGCTTTTTTACTCAATCCCCATGCTTGCCAAGGGCTGGGGAATATTTATCATTCAAACGTAAACATCAATGCAACTACCCGTTTCCCAATATACCGAACTCCTGCAAAAAAAGACTGAAAAACTGACCGCACTTTTGCAGCCTTTTAACGCCCCAGAAATAGCCGTGTTTGATTCGCCAACCAGCCATTATCGGATGCGTGCAGAATTTCGTATTTGGCATGATAAAGGCGATTTTTATCACATCATGTTTGATCAAAGTACCTTGCAGCGCTATCGAGTGGACGAGTTTCCAATTGCCAGCGAACGGATCAATCGCATGATGAAAGCCTTATTGCCGTTGTTAAAAACGCAGGAAGTGCTACATAAAAAACTGTTTCAAATTGATTATTTGAGCACGCTCAGCAATAAAATTATTGTAAGCCTGCTTTACCACAAGCAACTCACGGAAGAATGGCAAAGCGCTGCAGCAAACCTAAAAGGTGAATTACAACAACTTGGTTTTGATGTGCAACTGATTGGTCGTGCGAGTAAACAAAAAATCTGTTTAGAGCAAGATTTTGTTGATGAAGTATTACCAGTAAAAGGTCGCAATTATGTTTATCGCCAAGTGGAAAACAGCTTTACCCAGCCTAATGCAGCTGTAAATTGCAAGATGTTGGAATGGGCAATTGATTGCACTCAAGGTTCTCAAGGTGATTTATTAGAGCTGTATTGTGGTAACGGCAATTTCTCTATTGCCCTTGCACAAAACTTCCGCAAAGTACTTGCTACTGAAATCGCCAAGCCATCCGTGGCTGCCGCACAATTTAATATTGCGGAAAATGCGATCGATAATCTGCAAATTATCCGTATGTCGGCAGAAGAGTTTACCCAAGCAATGAATGGTGTACGTGAGTTTAATCGCTTAAAAGGCATTGATTTAAAAGCCTATCAATGCAATACGATTTTTGTGGATCCACCACGAGCAGGGCTTGACCCTGACACGGTAAAACTGGTGCAAAATTACGATCGTATTTTGTATATTTCCTGCAACCCACATACCCTTTGTGAGAATTTGCAAACCCTAAGCCAAACCCACCGCATTGAAAAAGCGGCGCTGTTTGATCAATTCCCTTACACAGATCATATGGAAAGCGGCGTATGGCTGGTGAGAAAATAAAAATCCAATTAATTGCTGAAGTGGGAACATTGTCAGAATTGACCGCACTTTGCGCCCCTCTTGGTATCGAGCATTGTACTGAAAGCCCGCTTGCATTGGTGCGAACCGAAACCCACCTTGCCTTGCGTAAGCTAGACGAGCCCAAATTGGGCGATGTGTTTGTGGATTTTGTTGCAGGTGCCATGGCTCATCGTCGTAAATTTGGCGGTGGACGTGGCGAAGCTGTTGCCAAAGCTGTAGGCATTAAGGGTGCAGAATTGCCGAGCGTGATTGATGCCACAGCTGGACTTGGTCGGGATGCGTTTGTTTTAGCCTCTATCGGCTGCCAGGTGCGTTTAGTGGAACGCCATCCTGTGGTGTATTTATTATTACAGGATGGGCTCAACCGAGCCTATCAAGATGCAGAAATAGGCGAAATGATGCAACAAAATATGCGTTTACTAGATGTTCATCATATTGCCGAACTTAATCCACAAATCGATAGTGCCGATGTGGTGTATTTGGATCCAATGTATCCACATAAACAAAAATCCGCCCTAGTTAAAAAAGAAATGCGTGTATTCCAATATTTAGTTGGTGCCGATTTGGATGCCGATGAGCTCTTGACACCTGCGTTACAATTAGCCCGTAAACGCGTGGTGGTAAAACGTCCTGATTATGCGGAATTTTTAGCGCAAAAAGCGCCCCATGTCAGTCGTGAAACTAAAAATCACCGCTTTGATATTTATATGGGAGAAGCACAATGCTAAAAGAAAGTGCAGTTGTGATGAGCTATGATGCAGAAACGGGTCTTGCTAAAGTGAAATGTCAGTCACAAAGCGCCTGTGGAGCTTGTTCGGCTAGAGAAGCCTGTGGAACAGCCTCCCTTTCTGAGCTTAACGGAAAACGAGGCGAGCATATCTTCACAATCGAAACCATTACGCCACTGCGCACAGGTCAAATGGTAGAAATCGGTCTAGAAGAAAAATCCATGTTATTTTCTGCATTGTTAATGTATATCGTGCCGCTTTTGACTTTATTGATTGCAACGTTGCTTTCTAGCTATATCAGTGAAAATGAGCTCATCCGTGCGATTTTAATCTTTATGTTGACCGCACTTTCCTTTGTGATGGTTAAACGTTACACCCTAAAACTCGGCCAACAAACAGAATTTCAGCCTGTTTTGTTGAGAGTATTGTCCTAAATAAAAAGAGCGGTTGAAAACAAGTTAATTTTCAACCGCTCTTTTGTACTTAGCTTATTACTACTCGAAAGAGCCTACATTAAGATGTAGGCTTTTCTTTTTTAATTAAGCTTGAGATTTTTTAAGGTCAAATTTGTAAGAAACAAAACCATACAATGTCCAACCGATAAAGGTCACAATTGAACCGTATAGCATCGCTTGTTCACCCGCAGCATAAAGCGCATAGATACTATAGACTGAACCAATAAAGGCAACAAGAACAGTTTTTTTGTATTTTTGGTAAGGAACGTTTTCAGTTTTCAACAATACGGGAAGTGCAGCCATTGAGAGCAAGTATGGAATAACGTTTGTTACTACCGCTAGGTCAACCAGCACATTGAATTGTTTATTTAATGATGGGCTGATTGTCATTAATGATAGTAATGTTTGTAACGCAGTGATGGTTACCATACCAACGATAGGCGCATCTTTGCTAGTAACTTTTTTGAAGAATGCTGGGAAATAACCTTCTTCCGCTGAAGATTTGAATACTTGAGCAATAGTGAACTGCCAACCTAATAATGAACCAAAACAAGACATCACCATTAAGCCCATGATGACTTTACCGATTGTTTCATTAAACATATGAGCAAAGGCTAAACCGAACGGTGCAGTTGAGTTAGCAAGTTCAAGATTAGGAACAATACCTGCGATAACGTTAGTAGAAACGATATAAATTACCGCCGCACCTAAAGTACCACCAAGTACCGCAATTGGTACGTTTTTCTCTGGATTTTCAACCGCATCAGAGTTCGCACAAGCAGACTCTAACCCTAAGAATGCCCATAATGTCATTGAAATAGATACACCGATCGCTTCAAAAGTAGGCACATTGTGTGGGTTCCAAGAATTTACATACATTGTACCATCAAACCATTTCCAACCGATGATTGAAATACCTACCACAGGAATGATTACACCCCAAATGGTGAATGAACTGATGTTACCGGTGATTCTTGCACCACCAAAGTTAAGAACGGTTGCAAGCCAAAGAGTGAAGATTGTCCATAATGCGATAGAAAGTGGAGAAAGGGTTGCACCAAGGAACTCTGAGCCATAACCCACAGCAGAAATTGCGATTGCTGTATTGGCAATAACTAATGATACACCGTAAGTGTAGTTTGCCATGAAGTTACCGGCTTTACCGAAAGAGTATTCCGCATAACCGCCCATACCACCAGATTTTTTACTAAACATACCGCATTGTGCGAATGCATAAGCTAAGGCTGTTGAACCAACGGCTGTTACAAGCCAAGAAACGATGGAAATAGTCCCAATTTCGGCTAATTTGGTCGGTAACATAATAATACCGGAACCCATCATATTAACCATGGTAAGAATGGTGAGTTGTACCACACCAATTTTATTACTTTTAGCACTCATAATTTATACTCCTACAAGTGCGGTCAAAAAATCAGATGTTTTTAACCGCACTTTTTTGTTTGTGCTGAGAGGGTTATGAGGAAAAACCTCATAACTTCACTTTATTAATAGTCAGTTAAAACATAGCCATATGCACGAGTACGTCCATCAGGGTCTTTTTGTAAGTAAACCCCTTGGATTTCAGGTGCGAAGCCAGGTAATGTGTTAATACCTTCTTCTAATGCAAGGAAGTATTTTTGTGCAGTTGAACTCCATCTTTCTCCTGGAACCACACATAACACACCTGGAGGATAAGGTAACGCACCTTCCGCAGCTACACGACCAACAATGTCTGTTAATGGAACAAGTTCAACTTTGTTACGAACGAATTCAATATTCGCATCGTGTGGATTTAACGCATATTCCGGTAATGTTGCTTTACGGAATAGGTCTTTTTGAAGTTGTTTTACATTGCGGCTTACATAAAGGTCATGCATTTCTTGGCATAATTGACGGATGGTATAGCCTTTGTAACGGTCTTCATTGTTTTTATACACAGTTGGCAATACATCTTTTAATAAAGAGTCTTGTTTAATGTGTTTTTCAAACAAGGCGATTTGAGCAACCAAAGTTTGCATTTTGGTGAGGGTTTCTGCCGGAGTGAGCAAGAATAAGATTGAGTTCAAGTCACATTTTTCCGGAATAATACCGTTTTCACGTAAGTAGTTTGCAAGAATAGTTGCTGGTACACCAAATTTTTCATATTCACCGGTTTCTAAGCTAATACCTGGAGTGGTAAGCAAGAATTTACATGGGTCAACGAAGTATTGTTCATCAGCATAGCCTTCAAATTTATGCCATGTATCTGTTGGGTGGAATTTGAAGAATTCGAGATTAGTTGCAATTTCTTCTGTGTCATAATCTTGCCATTTTTTACCTTTAATTGTGGTTGGAATAAATGGACGAATTAATTCACAGTGATTTAATACTAATTTACGTGCTTCGATACCTACTTTCACACATTCATGCCATAAACGACGACCTGCTTCACTACCTTGAATTTTCGCATTCACATCTAATGCCGCAAATAATGGATAGAACGGACTGGTTGACGCATGTAACATAAAGGCGTTATTGAAACGTTTGTGGTTTACATAACGATCTTGACCTTTAATGTGTTTATCTTTTTTGTGAATTTGTGAAGTTTGTGAGAAACCTGCTTGTTGTTTATGAACAGATTGGGTCACTAAAATACCTGGGTCGTTTTCATTTAATTCAAGCAATAATGGAGAGCAGTCTTTCATCATTGGAATGAATTGTTCATAACCTACCCATGCAGAGTCGAATAAGATGTAGTCACAAAGATGACCAATTTTATCTACCACTTGACGTGCGTTATAAATTGTACCGTCATAAGTACCTAATTGAATAACTGCTAAACGGAATGGACGTTTTTGGTTTAATTTTTCAGGTGCGACTTCTTTAATTAATGATTTCAAATAATCTTCTTCGAAGCAGTGACTGTCGATACCACCAATGAAACCAAATGGGTTACGTGCAGTTTCTAAGTAAATTGGGGTTGCACCCGCTTGAATTAATGCACCATGGTGGTTTGATTTGTGGTTATTACGGTCAAATAACACTAAATCGCCCGGAGCTAATACAGCATTTAACGCAACTTTGTTTGAAGAAGATGTACCATTTAATACGAAGTAAGTTTTATCTGCATTGAATACTTGAGCCGCATATTTTTGTGCATCACAAGCTGCACCTTCGTGAATTAACAAGTCACCTAATTTCACGTCAGCATTACAAATATCTGAACGGAAAATGTTTTCACCGTAGAAGTCATAAAGGAAGCGACCAGCTGGATGTTTACGGTAGTATTGACCACCTTGGTGTCCCGGACAGTCAAAAGCAATATTACCCATTTCTACATATTCACTTAACATTTTGAAGAATGGAGGTAACATTTTTTCTTCATAAAGTCTTGCAGCAGTTTCGATTTGACGGCTATAAAGCTTAATGTCATAACCATTTAAATCTTGAATATGATAAATAGCATCATAGAATTTCGGATCAACTTGTTCTTCTTCAGTTTGAACAACAAATACTGGGATACCAAAATTTGTTGCTTGAATACGTTCAAGGTATTCACCGACATCTCCTGCTGTCAACACAATAGCGGCAACATCAGTAAAGTCTGTT
This sequence comes from Haemophilus sp. HMSC71H05, assembly GCF_001838635.1. NCBI lineage: Bacteria > Pseudomonadati > Pseudomonadota > Gammaproteobacteria > Pasteurellales > Pasteurellaceae > Haemophilus > Haemophilus sp. HMSC71H05. The sequence continues at coordinate 107,359 of NZ_KV838028.1, read as the reverse complement.
TTGGTAATTTCAACTAATTCTCTATTTGTAGAGAAATATTGTTCAACTTTTGGACTATATGCAATTTTTAAGTTTGGCATAATAAACTCCTTTTATTTATTTTTTTGACGTAAAGTTACCCTGCGTTATTAAAATTAATAACGCAATAGATTTATTTAGAATAAAACAACCCACTCTAGTTTTTTATATAAAAAAACTAAAGTAAGAATTTTTTATTTTAAATTAAATAAGATTAAGTTAATTTCACAAAATATTTCTTGCCTGTTCTAGACAATACAAAAATATTCAGAAATTAATCTGTGGAGACTCTCCAAACAGAGAGAACAACTCTGTTTAGAGAGCCGTGTTGGATGGTTTGTTTTGAGAAGCAAATACTGAATATGAGAAGCAAGAACGATGCGATGGCATCATAATATGACGTGTACGACGGATATGCGCCATCAAAGAACGACCTTTTATCGGATTAAACCGTAAAAGTCTCAATACTTTCGTATGGACGTATCTGTGTATATATGTACGAAGTAGCATAGAAAAATTTCCTCTTTCTATCTAAACTAACCTTAGTTGGGTATATTCTCTGCTTGTGTAAATATCATGTCAATAATATTTTTCAAAAAATGTGATCATTATCAAAAAATAAATTGAATTTTTCACATAAAAATAAAACCACAAAAAGTATGGAAATAAATTATTCTTAAAATAGATGATTAATAAATGTACTCATTTATCGAGATCTTTACTAAGCTAAACTCGCTACCATGACTGCTTTAATCGTATGCATACGGTTTTCTGCCTGGTCAAATGCAATATTCATCGGCGACTCAAATACCTCTTCAGTCACTTCAATGCCGTTTGCTAATTCAGGATACTTTTCAGCAATTTGGCGACCCACTTTGGTTTCGCTATTATGGAATGCAGGTAAACAGTGCATGAATTTTACTTTTGGATTACCTGTACGCTTCATGAGTTCAGGCGTTACTTGATAAGGAAGTAATAACTTAATACGTTCTCCCCAAGCTTCTAATGGTTCACCCATTGAAACCCAAACATCAGTATGCACAAAATCAACGCCGCTTACAGCTTTATCGATATCTTCCGTTACAGTAATCCGCGCACCGCTTTCTTTAGCAAAACCTTTACACATTTCAATAAAACTGGCTTCAGGTAATAGAGCCTTAGGGCCACAAATTCGCACATCCATCCCTAGTTTTGATCCAATTAGTAAAAGAGAATTCCCCATGTTATTGCGTGCGTCACCAATATACACATAACTTATTTGATGAAGTGGCTTGTCACAATGCTCAATCATCGTGAGAACATCCGCGAGCATTTGTGTAGGATGAAACTCATCCGTTAAACCATTAAACACCGGCACACCTGCATAATCCGCAAGTTCTTGCACGGTACTTTGTTTAAAGCCCCGATATTCAATCGCATCATACATTCTCCCAAGAACTCGAGCTGTATCCTTCATGCTTTCTTTATGTCCAATCTGAGAGGAGTTTGGATCAATGTAAGTCACTCTAGCACCTTGATCATAAGCAGCGACTTCAAAGGCACAACGAGTACGCGTTGATGTCTTTTCAAAAATAAGTGCGATATTTTTACCTTTAAGCTGAGGTTGCTCTGTTCCTGCATATTTCGCACGTTTCAAATCACGTGATAAATCTAACAAATAATTAATTTCGCGTTCTGAATGATGAACAAGACTCAATAGGTGTCTATTTTTAAGATTAAAAGCCATAGCGATCTCCTTATCGGATGCCATTAATAAATGCAGGCTACCTTACTATGAATGACTTAATTTCTATTGGATTGGATAGCCTATTTTTGTCCCAAATGCGGAGTTTTGCAACAAAATTCAATCCTTTATTTTGTGATGCTCATCACACTTCATCCCAGAACTTTATATTGCACTTTCTTTATATATAAAAGAGATTTAAAATCCCGTCGATTCTCACACAACAGGAGCACATATGATCAACAGAAGAGATTTCATCCAACTTGGCGCAAGCAGCATTTTAGCGTTGAGTGCGAGCCGTTTTGCTTTTGCGAAAAGCGACACACAAGTCGATTTACGTATCGTAGCAACGACCGATATTCACAGTTTTTTAACTGACTTCGATTACTACAAAGATGCACCTACTGAGAAATTCGGTTTTACCCGTGCAGCAAGCTTGATTCGTCAGGCGCGTCAAGAGGTGAAAAACAGCGTTTTAGTTGATAACGGTGACTTAATCCAAGGTAACCCAATTGCTGACTATCAAGCCGCGAAAGGTTATAAAGAAGGCAAACCAAACCCAGCTGTAGATTGCTTAAATGCAATGCACTATGAAGTAGGCACATTAGGTAACCATGAGTTTAACTATGGTTTAGATTATTTAGCCGATGCAATTAAACAAGCGAAATTCCCAATTATCAATGCTAACGTAGTGAAAGTCGGTACCGAAGAGCCCTATTTCACGCCTTATGTGATTCAAACCAAAGAAGTGGTGGATAGCCAAGGTAAAACGCACAAACTAAACATCGGTTATATCGGTTTTGTGCCACCACAAATTATGGTGTGGGATAAAGCAAACTTACAAGGTAAAGTAGAAACTCGCGATATCGTGAAAACCGCACAAAAATATGTACCAGAAATGAAACAAAAAGGCGCAGATATTATTGTGGCACTTGCGCACACTGGCCCATCTGATGAGCCATATCAAGAAGGTGCAGAAAACTCAGCATTCTACCTTGCTGATGTACCACACATTGATGCGATCGTTTTCGGTCACTCTCACCGTTTATTCCCGAATAAAGAGTTTGCAAAATCACCAAATGCAGATATTGCTAAAGGTACCGTAAAAGGTGTGCCTGAAAGTATGGCAGGCTACTGGGCAAACAACATCAGTGTAATCGACTTAACCCTTGCTCAACACAACGGCAAATGGTTAGTGGCTGATGGTAAAGCGGCACTTCGCCCAATTTACGATGCAGAAAACAAAAAAGCGACCACAGAAAGTGACGCAGAATTGACCGCACTTTTAAAACCTGTGCATGAAGCAACTCGTGAATTCGTGGCACAGCCAATCGGTAAAGCGACCGATAACATGTACAGCTACTTAGCGTTAGTGCAAGATGACCCAACGATTCAAATTGTGAACCAAGCACAAAAAGCTTACGTTGAAAAAGTGGCCCCAAGTGTTGCGGCAATGGCGGGTTTACCAATTTTAAGTGCAGGCGCACCATTTAAAGCAGGTGGCCGTAAAAATGACCCTACTGGCTATACAGAAGTGAACAAAGGTGAATTAACCTTCCGTAACGCAGCAGACTTATACCTCTATCCAAATACCTTAGTTGTTGTGAAAGCAACCGGTGAAGAGCTGAAAGAATGGTTGGAATGTAGCGCAGGTATGTTTAAACAAATCGACCCTGCAAGCGACAAACCACAATTTTTACTTGATTGGGAAGGTTTCCGTACTTATAACTACGATGTGATTGACGGCGTAAATTATGAATTCGACCTTACTCAACCAGCGCGTTATGACGGCGAATGCAAATTGATTAACCCGAACTCACACCGTGTGGTAAATTTAACTTACCAAGGTAAACCAGTTGATCCAAAAGCAGAATTCTTAATTGCGACTAACAACTATCGCGCTTACGGTAATAAATTCCCAGGCACAGGCGATGCACACATTGTTTACGCTTCTCCTGATGAAAACCGCCAAATCCTTGCGGATTACATCAAAGCAGAAAGCGAAAAACATGGCCATGTAAACCCAAGTGCGGATAAAAACTGGCGTTTTGCACCGATTAAAGGTAACGATAAATTAGACGTGCGTTTTGAAACCTCGCCAAGCGAACAAGCAGCGAAATTTATTCAAGACAATGCTCAATACCCAATGAAGAAAGTCGGCACTGATGAAGTGGGATTTGCGGTATATCAAATCGATTTATCGAAATAACAAAAAAGGGCGTGCTCAGCACGCCCTACTTATTTTAAAGTGCGGTCAATTTTGACCTTATTTTTCTTCTTTTGGAAGTCTAATTAAAGCAAAGATCAAGCCGCCCCAAATAATCAAAAGCGACACAATCATCATTGTAAGTGCAATACCTGTCATCTTTATTCTCCTTTTTCTTCAAGATTGAGATTCTCTTCATTTTTCCATTTTAAGCGAGAAAGAATGAACGAAACGACTACAAGCAAAATTGCCATACCCCAACCAAAGGTATTTACGAACCAACTTGGATAACCTTCATAACCTTCTGTAAATACCTTCGCACCTTCACTCAATAACATAAAGGCAAGAATACCCGTGGTGATTACAATGCATAAACGCCATAGGAAACCGACTTTGAATGAAGAGCTTTCATTTAAGTGCTTACCTAATAAGCCAAGTTTTTCATTTGCTACAATCACAATTAATGAAACAAATGCTACCGCTACAATACCAAAGTAGTTTACGAATTTATCCAACACATCAAGCATTGGTAGACCGGTTGTGGTACCGAATAAAATCACTGAAACCACCATCATTGGTAAACCCACAATAAAGGTCGCTTTTGCTCGACGTAAACGGAGTTTATCTTGAATCGCTGAAATGATTACTTCAATAACAGAGATAAATGAAGTTAATGCCGCGAAGGTTAATGAACCGAAGAACAATACCCCTAACACTTCACCAAATGGTGCTTTATTAATGATGGTTGGGAATGCAAAGAAAGCTAAACCAATACCGCCTTTTGCCACTTCACTCACTTCCATACCTTGTGCAGCGGCAATAAAGCCTAATGCCGCAAATACACCGATACCTGCAAGTACTTCAAAGCTTGAGTTCGCAAAGCCAACAACTAAACCACTTCCTGTTAAATCAGAATCTTTTTTCAGGTAAGACGCATAAGTGATCATAATCCCGAAACAAATAGAAAGAGAGAAGAAGATTTGACCGTAAGCCGCAATCCACACACTTGGGTTAGACAATTTTGACCAATCTGGTGTAAATAACGCATTCAAGCCTTTTTCTGCACCCGGTAGAAATAAAGAATAAACAACCAACGCCACAAACATCACCACTAAAACAGGCATTAAGATGTCTGAAGATTTAGAAATCCCTTTTTTAATACCTAAAGAAAGTACGCCTAATGCGACTAACCATACTGCGATTAATGGGCCTGTCACCATGCCAACAAACTCAAAGCTCACACCATTGCTGATATCGCCCATTTTTAAGAATTCGTGTAGGAAGAAATCAATTGGTTTATCGCCCCAGGCAGAATTAAGTGAGAAGTAGGTGTAGCTTGCCGCCCAACCTAATACTACTGCGTAGTAAAGACCGATGATGACGTTCACCATCACCTGCCACCAACCAAACACTTCAAAGTGCGGGTTGAAACGACGATAAGAAAGTGGTGCACCACCACGATGGCGATGACCGATTGCGTAATCTAAGAAAAGCAATGGAATACCAGCGGTTAAAAGTGCAATAAGATAAGGGATAATAAATGCACCGCCCCCGTTTTCATAAGTGGTATAAGGGAAACGCCAAATGTTTCCTAAACCAACAGCGGATCCAATTGCCGCCATAATAAATGCTTTCCGACCAGAGAAGGTCTCACGCTTTGCGTTTGACTGCGTCATATTAAGTTCCTTTTTAATGAAGAAAGATTTCAATATAATGAATTCTAAAACCGAGTCAAGGACTTGGTTAAAAGAGCGGTTAAAAATAGTGAATTTTTTTTAAAATTTACTGTCTAAAGGGCAAATTTGATCTCTATTAACAACCAAAAGGAAACATTTATGGATATCAACAGCATTTTAAATCAAGTTTTAAATGTCGCTAAAAACTCTGCAAGCAAACTTGAAACTGGCAACCAAACTATCGACTCTATTACCAAAGTAGGTGGTGGTGCAGCGTTAGGCGGTATCTTATCGATGATTTTAGGCCGTAGCGGTGGTGCAAGCTTAGCAAAATTAGGCTCACTTGCCGTTTTAGGTAACCTTGCTTATCAAGCTTACCAAAACTATCAAAAATCCCAACAAAGCAGCCAACCAAACATCTCAGAAAATGCGTTTGATGTATTAAATTCATCAAGCCATGTCGATGCAGGCGAATTAATTTTACGCACCATGATCGCCGCAGCGGCAGCTGATGGTGAAATTACTGAAGATGAAAAACAAACTATTGCAAACGAAGCGGGTAACAACCCTGAATTAGCACAATGGCTTGCACAAGAAATCCAAAATCCAATTTCTATCAATGAAATTGCACGTCTTGTAGGCAACGATACTGCACTTGCAAGCAATGTGTACTTAGCGGCTCGTTTAGTAAGCAAAGATTTATCTCGCAAAGAAATCATTTTCTTAGCAGACTTAGCAAAAGCGTTAGGCTTAGACGATGCGCTTGTGGAACAATTAGAAAAACAAGCAGGCTTCTAATTTTACACAAAGAAAACATCATGTTTTCTGACCGCACTTTTCATTCAAAAACACGATAATGTTTGTTATCGTGTTTTTTTCATTGGTTTTTTCGCTAAAACCTAACCAAAGGCGAAAAATTCCGCTACAATGCTGAACTTCAGTGTTTATAAAATTATTCAATAATCATAAAAACGGGAAGCAACATGACAGGCGCACAACTCATTATCCAATGTTTAAAAGCGCATGGCGTAACCGATCTTTTCGGCTACCCAGGCGGGGCAATCATGCCAACCTATGATGCCATCTATGACTCAGGTCTTGATCATCTCCTTTGCCGTAACGAACAAGGTGCCGCAATAGCCGCGATTGGTTATGCGCGCTCTACAGGCAAAGTCGGCGTATGTGTCGCAACGTCAGGCCCTGGCGCCACCAATTTAATTACCGGTTTAGGCGATGCCTTTGCTGATTCTGTACCAATCGTTGCATTTACTGGCCAAGTGGCCGCTCCCCTTATCGGTACCGATGCTTTCCAAGAAGCCGATGTTTTAGGTTTATCTCTTGCTTGCACCAAGCATAGCTACATTGTGCAATCCATTGAAGAACTCCCCGAAATTATTGCCTCTGCTTTCCAAATTGCACAAAGTGGTAGACCTGGTCCAGTTCTCATTGATGTGCCTCGTAACATCCAAGTGAGCGATGTACCTGAACATGTAAAACCTATTATCAAACCAACCGTAAAACCAACCGCACTTTCAGAATTAAAATTAACTGAAGCAAAAGCATTATTGGCACAAGCGAAAAAACCAGTGCTTTATGTAGGTGGCGGTGTAGGTATGGCGAAAGCCACACAATCAGTCAAAAAATTCCTACAAATCACCAAAATGCCATCCGTTTCAACATTGAAAGGTTTAGGCTCAATTAACCCAACCGATCCCGTTTATATGGGCATGATTGGTATGCATGGCACAAGAGCCGCAAATATTGCCGTACAAGAATGTGATTTATTGTTAGTATGCGGTGCGCGTTTTGATGACCGTGTGACCGGTAAATTAGACAGTTTTGCGCCACATGCGAAAGTGATTCATTGTGATATTGATGCAGCAGAAATCAACAAACTTCGTGTAGCAAATGTTGCCCTTCAAGGTGATTTAATTCAAGTTTTAGAGGCTTTAAGTATCCCGCTTGCAATTGACGATTGGCGAGCACACATTCAAGCATTGAAAGCCAAACTCGATTTCACTTATATTGACAATGCAGGCAACCGACCTATTGACCCTTGGTCATTGCTTAACACACTTTCTCAGCGTAAACCTCAAAATGCGGTGATTTGCACCGATGTGGGTCAACATCAAATGTGGTCTGCACAACATATGCGCCATTTTGCACCAGAAAACTATATTACCTCTGCGGGGTTCGGCACCATGGGATTTGGTTTACCAGCAGCGGTAGGCGCGAAAAAAGCACGCCCTCATGATGAAGTGATTTTAGTGACGGGTGATGGTTCATTGATGATGAACATTCAGGAATTAGGCTCTATCAAACGCGGCAAATTACCGGTAAAAATTTTGCTGTTAGATAACCAACGCCTTGGCATGGTGCGTCAATGGCAAGACCTTTTCTGGAACAAACGCCGTTCTGAAACCATTTTAGAAGATAACCCTGATTTCGTGATGTTGGCAAAAGCCTTTGATATTCCAGCTGAACGCATTGAGCGTGCTGATGATGTAGATGCGGCACTTAATCGCTTATTAAATAGTGAAACAGCCTATTTATTACAAGTATGCATTCCACCTGAAGAATGTGTGTGGCCATTAGTCCCACCAGGTGCGTGTAATGCCGATATGTTGGAGGAAATTTAAGATGAACCAATATACTTTTGAATTGACTGCTCAACATCGCCCAGAGGTTTTAGAACGAGTATTACGTGTTATTCGTTTACGTGGCTTTACCGTGACTAATATGGATATGGCATTGGTAGACACCCAAGTGCAGTTAAAAATCACTGTAAAATCTGACCGCACTTTTGATTTGTTGGTGAATCAATTGGCGAAATTGCCGGATGTATTAGGAATAAAATGATGAAAAAATTTATCTTACTTGTTATTTCTATTTTGTTTGTATTTGGATGTACAACAACACAAGAAAAAGAAATATCTAAGCAAACAGAGGTGATTCAAGCCTTTTTTATTGCAAATAATAATATTTATGCTGTAGGGGATTTAAATAGCTATCAGTTCTCTTCTTCTAAATCTGAAGATGTGCAAAATTTCATTAATTTTTTAAACTCTAAAGATATGAAAGCTTTTAAAGAAGCACGCATAGATCGTATTGAAAAAAATAGTGAAGATAACAAAATTAAAGCATTCATATTTATTGAACTTGATAGCAAAAAATTGACTAAAAAAGAGATAGAAAGTTTATTTAATAAACGTGATGTTTACAAATCATCTCAGGGAAATCCTGACTTACTTTTTGGAATAAGTCATGGTGAGCTTGTAAAACTTCAGAATAAAGATGAGATACTAATTAAAGGAAAGCTATCTAAACCATTAAAAACAAATTTTATTGAATATAAAAAATCAACAAGTTTTGATTATGAAGGAACCACAGATGGAGCTTCAATGGCTTTAGTTTGGGGAGGTGTTGCTATTCTTATGATTCCATTAGCAATTATTACATTACCATTTCAAGCTGTAGATTCTTTATCTAAATAATTGTATTTATAAACTTAATTATATCGAATAATTCAACGAACCCTAAAAATTTACTTGGAGAGATTATTTATGCCAAAACTACGTTCAGCGACCAGTACACAAGGTCGTAATATGGCGGGTGCACGTGCCTTATGGCGTGCAACAGGGATGAAAGAAAATGACTTTGGTAAACCGATTATTGCGGTGGTGAACTCATTCACCCAATTTGTACCAGGGCATGTTCATTTAAAAGATATGGGGCAACTAGTCGCGGCTGAAATTGAAAAAGCTGGCGGCGTGGCAAAAGAATTCAATACTATCGCAGTAGATGACGGTATCGCGATGGGCCACGGCGGGATGCTTTATTCCTTACCAAGCCGTGATTTAATCGCAGACAGCGTGGAATATATGGTTAATGCTCACTGTGCTGATGCAATGGTATGTATTTCCAACTGTGACAAAATCACCCCGGGAATGTTAATGGCGGCAATGCGTTTGAACATTCCAACCATCTTCGTTTCAGGCGGTCCGATGGAAGCGGGTAAAACCAAACTTTCCGATCAGCTCATCAAATTAGACTTAATTGATGCAATGATCCAAAGCGCCGATGTGAATGTCAGCGATAAAGATGTTGATGCCATTGAACGCAGCGCTTGCCCAACCTGTGGTTCTTGCTCAGGCATGTTCACCGCAAACTCCATGAACTGCTTAACTGAAGCGCTAGGTTTATCTTTACCGGGCAATGGTTCTATGTTGGCAACCCACGCTGACCGCAAAGAATTATTCTTAAAAGCTGGTCGTCAAATTGTTGAACTTTGCAAACGCTATTATGAACAAGATGATGAAAGCGTATTGCCTCGTTCAATTGGCACCTTTGAAGCCTTTGAAAATGCAATGAGTTTAGATATTGCGATGGGTGGTTCAAGTAATACCGTTTTACACTTATTAGCAGCTGCTCAAGAAGCGGGTGTAGATTTCAAAATGGCAGATATTGACCGCTTATCACGCGTTGTGCCTTGCTTAAGCAAAATCGCGCCAAATACCAATAAATACCACATGGAAGATGTACATCGTGCAGGTGGGATTATGGGTTTATTGGGCGAACTAGATCGTGCAGGTTTAATCCACCGTAACACCAAAACCGTATTAGGTATGACTTTAGAAGAGCAATTAAACCAATACGATATCATCCGCAATAAAGACGAAGAATTACACAAATTCTTCCGTGCAGGTCCGGCAGGCATTCGCACCACGCAAGCCTTCTCACAAGATTGTCGCTGGGATAGCGTAGATGATGACCGTGTAGGCGGCTGTATTCGTAATAAAGAAAATGCGATTTCTCAAGAAGGCGGCTTAGCCGTATTATTCGGTAACATAGCTAAAGACGGTTGTATCGTAAAAACGGCGGGTGTGGATGAGTCTATTTGGAAATTTACCGGTCGAGCAATCGTATTTGAAAGCCAAGAAGATGCGGTAGCCGGTATTTTAGGTGGCAAAGTGAAAGAAGGCCATGTGGTAGTCATTCGCTACGAAGGTCCAAAAGGTGGCCCAGGTATGCAAGAAATGTTATACCCAACCAGCTATTTAAAATCTATGGGCTTAGGTAAAAAATGTGCTTTATTAACAGATGGTCGTTTCTCTGGCGGTACATCTGGTTTATCTATTGGTCACGCTTCTCCTGAAGCCGCTTCTGGCGGTGCGATCGGCTTAGTACATGATGATGATATTATCGAAATCGATATTCCAAATCGCGCGATTAATCTAAAAATCAGCGATGAAGAATTAGCAAAACGCCGTACCGAGCAAGATACCAAAGGCTGGCAACCAGCTAACCGTGAACGTGAAGTGTCTTTTGCATTAAAAGTATTTGGTCACTTCGCTACTTCTGCGGATAAAGGTGCCGTTCGTGATAAAACACTTTTAAAATAGTGTCTGATTCTCCCTCTCTTTTATGAGAGGGAGAAATAAAACAAAGAAAAAATTACCCGCACTTCATCATAAACAACAAATACCATGAAAAACCTACTCACCAATCCTCAACCCTCTCAATCGGATTACATTAACGCGATTGTCAAACTTGGCTCCAGAGTATATGAAGCCGCTACCGTAACTCCACTACAAAAAATGGGCAAATTGTCTGATCGCCTACATAATAATATTTGGATTAAGCGTGAAGACCGCCAGCCAGTAAATAGCTTTAAGCTTCGTGGTGCTTATGCAATGATTTCCAGCCTTTCTGATGAACAAAAACAAGCAGGTGTCATTGCGGCTTCTGCAGGTAACCATGCACAGGGTGTTGCTTTATCTGCTAAACAGCTTGGCTTAAAAGCGTTAATTGTTATGCCACAAAATACACCGAGCATTAAAGTGGATGCCGTTCGTGGTTTTGGTGGCGAAGTGCTGTTACACGGAGCCAATTTTGATGAAGCCAAAGCCAAAGCCATTGAGCTTTCAAAATCTAAACATATGACATTTATCCCGCCATTTGATCATCCATTGGTTATCGCAGGTCAAGGCACATTGGCGATGGAAATGCTACAACAGGTGGCTGATTTGGATTATGTCTTTGTGCAAGTCGGAGGCGGTGGTCTCGCCGCTGGCGTAGCCATTTTGCTCAAGCAATTTATGCCGGAAATCAAAGTCATTGGTGTCGAGTCCAAAGATTCAGCCTGTTTGAATGCCGCCTTAGAAAAAGGTGAACCTACAGATCTAGCACATGTTGGGCTATTTGCCGATGGCGTAGCAGTAAAACGTATTGGTGACGAAACATTCCGTTTGTGTCAAAAATATTTAGACGGTATGGTGCTAGTAGATAGCGATGAAGTTTGTGCGGCAATGAAAGATTTATTCGAAAATGTGCGGGCAATTGCTGAACCATCTGGTGCACTAGGTCTAGCTGGTTTAAAAAAATACGTGAAACAAAACAATCTAGAAGGCAAAAATATGGCAGCGATTTTATCTGGTGCCAACCTGAACTTCCATACATTACGTTATGTTTCAGAGCGTTGCGAAATTGGTGAAAACCGTGAAGCTTTACTGGCTGTAACCATGCCTGAACAACCAGGCAGTTTCTTAAAATTTGCCCATGTCATCGGTAATCGTGCAGTAACAGAATTCAGTTATCGTTATGCAGATAATCAAAAAGCCTGTATTTTCGTTGGTGTGCGCACGGCTAATGAAGCTGAAAAATCGGAAATTATTGCTGATTTAACGAAAAACGGCTTTGATGTAGAAGATATGTCTGATGATGATATTGCGAAAACTCACGTGCGTTATTTAATGGGTGGACGAGTTTCTAATCATCATGAACGACTTTATAGCTTTGAATTTCCAGAACAAAAAGGCGCTTTACTTAAATTCTTAGAAATTTTGGGTAAACGTTGGAATATTTCATTATTCCATTACCGTGCTCATGGAGCTGATTACGGTAATATTCTTGCAGCTTTCCAATTAGGCGAAAAAGATAACGCAGAATTTGAAAAAGCTTTAGCTGAACTCGGCTATGTTTATGAAGATGTGAGTGAAAGTAAAGCGTATCGATATTTCTTACGATAGAAAAACAAAAAGAGCGGTCAAAATAACCGCTCTTTTTTATTATCATTAACTTATCGTTTTGATTTAACGAGTTTTTCAGTAAGTTCGTAAGCACGAAGTTTCGCTAACTCTTTAGAAAGTTTAGCTACAAGTAAATCATGATCCACATCAACAGCGTGATTCACAATATTTTCTTCCGCTTTACGTTTTGCTTCACGAATACGATCTGCATCTAACTCGCTACCGCGAATTGCAACATCGGCAAGTACCGTTACTACTTTAGGTTGAACTTCTAAGAAGCCGCCTGAAACATAGATAACTTCTTCGTTGCCATCTTCGAGAGTAAATTTAACAATCCCTGGCTTAATCGCCGTCATCAAAGGGGTGTGGTTTGGTAAAATACCTAGTTCACCTTCCACACCTGTTGCTTGGATTTGTTTCACAGCACCTTCAAAGATTTTTCGCTCTGCGCTGACTATTATTAGGTTAAATGTCGCCATTTTTGTTCTCCTTCAAATGACTTGAAGTGATTACATATTTTTGGCTTTTTCTAGCGCTTCGTCGATTGTACCGACCATGTAGAACGCTTGTTCTGGAATATGGTCGTATTCGCCGTTTAAAATACCTTTAAAGCCGCGGATAGTTTCTTTTAAAGAAACGTATTTACCTGGAGTACCGTTAAATACCTCAGCAACGAAGAACGGTTGTGATAAGAAACGTTCAATTTTACGTGCACGTGCTACCACAAGTTTGTCATCTTCAGATAACTCGTCCATACCAAGAATTGCGATAATATCTTTTAATTCTTTATAACGTTGTAAGATACCTTGTACGCCACGCGCTACATCATAGTGCTCTTGACCAACAACGAGTGGGTCTAATTGACGTGAAGTTGAATCTAATGGGTCAACCGCAGGATAAATACCTAAAGACGCAATTTGACGACTTAATACAACTGTTGAGTCTAAGTGCGCGAAAGTTGTTGCCGGAGATGGGTCAGTTAAGTCATCCGCAGGTACGTATACCGCTTGAACAGAGGTGATAGAACCTGTTTTGGTTGAAGTGATACGTTCTTGTAACACACCCATTTCTTCTGCTAATGTTGGTTGGTAACCTACCGCAGATGGCATACGACCTAATAACGCAGATACTTCAGTACCAGCAAGGGTATAACGATAGATATTATCCACGAAGAATAATACATCACGACCTTCGTCACGGAATTTCTCTGCCATAGTTAAACCGGTTAACGCAACACGTAAACGGTTACCTGGTGGCTCATTCATTTGTCCGTAAACTAATGATACTTTATCTAATACGTTAGAATCTTTCATTTCATGATAGAAGTCGTTACCTTCACGAGTACGTTCACCTACACCCGCAAATACGGAGTAACCTGAGTGCTCAATCGCGATATTACGGATTAATTCCATCATGTTAACGGTTTTACCTACACCCGCACCACCGAATAGACCTACTTTACCACCTTTTGCGAATGGACAAATTAAGTCGATAACTTTGATACCAGTTTCTAATAATTCCGTACTGTTAGATTGTTCTTCGTAGCTTGGTGCTGGACGGTGAATAGACCAATTTTCTTCCGCGCCAATTTCACCTTGCTCATCGATTGGTTCACCTAATACGTTCATAATACGGCCTAACGTTTTAGTTCCTACTGGAACTTGAATCGGGTTACCCGTATTTTCTACTTTTAAGCCACGTTTTAAGCCGTCAGATGTACCTAATGCGATACAGCGAACTACACCGCCACCTAATTGTTGTTGAACTTCAAGGGTTAAACCTGATTCAACTTTTAATGCATCGTAAACTTTTGGTACTGCATCTTGTGGGAATTCAACGTCAATCACCGCACCGATGATTTGTACAATTTTTCCTGCTGACATTACCGTTCCTCTTTCATTAAATCGCTGCCGCGCCGGCGACGATTTCGTTTAATTCATTTGTAATACTTGCTTGACGGGCTTTATTGTAAACTAATCGCAAGTCATTGATTAAATTACCTGCATTATCAGTTGCCGCTTTCATTGCTACCATTCTAGCAGCTTGCTCGGAAGCAAGGTTATCTACCACAGATTGATACACTTGTGATTCCAAATAACGAGTAAGCAAACTGTCTAATAAGACTTTTGGCTCTGGCTCGTAAAGGTAATCCCAGGTGCTTTGTCTTTGCTCTAAATTATCGGTTTCTAATGCCGGTAATGGTATTAATTGTTGATAAACAGGTTTTTGCGCCATTGTATTAACGAATTTATTGTAGGCAATATAAACTGCATCTACTTCTTCGTCTTTATAGCTACCAAACATACCGTTTGCTACACCAATTAAGTCTTCCATTGTCGGATTATCACCCAAACCGGAAAGTTGTGCACGGACAGGTAATCCTAATGAACGGAAGAAGCTAATGCCTTTTGAGCCAATTAAACCCAATTCAACATTAACACCTTTATCTTTCCATTGTTTGATTTCTGTCATGACGGTTTTAAACAAGTTAATGTTCAAACCACCACACATTCCGCGGTCAGTCGAGACCACTAAGATCCCGACTTTTTTCACTTCGCGTTGAATTAAAAATGGGTGTTTATAACCAACACTTGCTTTAGAGACGTGGCTGATAACATTTCGTATTGTTTCAGAATACGGACGAGAAGCCGACATACGATCCTGCGTTTTACGCATTTTCGAGGTCGCCACCATTTCCATTGCCTTTGTAATTTTTTGTGTACTTTGTACACTGGCAATTTTGGTTTTTATCTCTTTTGCACCTGCCATCTTATTTCTCCGTTACTTTTACCACGCGCTGTTGGCTTTAAAGTTATCCAAAATCGATTTCAATGATGCTTTAACTTCATCATTGTAATTACCGGTTTTGGTCAATTCAGCCATAAACTCGCTGTGGTTACGGCGAGCGTAATCTAAAAGTGCGGCTTCAAAACTTGCAATTTTTTGTAATTCCACATCTTCTAAATAGCCAAACTCAACCGCGAAAAGCAACACAGATTGCTCTGCTACGCTAAGCGGTACATATTGTTTTTGTTTCAATAATTCAGTGACTTTTTCACCGTGAGAAAGTTGTTTGCGGGTAGCATCATCAAGGTCAGATGCGAACTGAGCAAACGCCGCTAATTCACGATATTGAGCTAATGCGGTACGGATACCACCAGCTAATTTTTTCACTACTTTAGTTTGTGCAGAACCACCCACACGAGATACCGAAATACCAGGGTTTACCGCTGGACGAATACCAGAGTTAAATAAGTTAGATTCTAAGAAAATCTGACCATCGGTAATCGAAATTACGTTGGTTGGAACGAATGCTGAAACGTCACCAGCTTGAGTTTCAATAATAGGAAGAGCGGTTAAAGAACCAGTTTTTCCTTTTACTGCACCTTGAGTGAATTTTTCTACGTATTCTTCATTTACACGTGCTGCACGTTCAAGTAAACGTGAGTGTAGATAGAATACGTCACCTGGATATGCTTCACGACCTGGTGGACGACGTAATAATAATGAAATTTGACGATAAGCAACGGCTTGTTTTGATAAGTCATCGTAAACGATTAACGCATCTTCACCGCGATCACGGAAATATTCACCCATTGCACAACCAGCATAAGGCGCTAAATATTGTAAAGCAGCTGATTCAGATGCAGATGCCGCAACAACGATAGTGTTTTCAAGCGCACCATGCTCTTCTAATTTACGCACTACGTTTGCAATAGTTGACGCTTTTTGACCGATTGCTACATAGATACATTTAATACCCGAATCACGTTGGTTAATGATTGCGTCGATTGCTAATGCTGTTTTACCAGTTTGACGGTCACCGATGATTAATTCACGTTGACCACGACCGATTGGAACCATGGAGTCAACCGCTTTATAACCAGTTTGTACAGGCTGATCAACAGATTTACGATCGATAACACCTGGTGCAATGACTTCAACAGGAGAGAAACCATCGTTTTCAATTTCACCTTTACCATCGATTGGTTGACCAAGTGTATTTACCACACGACCTAATAAACCTCGACCAACTGGTACTTCAAGAATACGGCCAGTACATTGTACTTCCATACCTTCCGCTAAATCTGCGTAAGGACCCATTACTACCGCACCAACAGAATCACGTTCAAGGTTAAGTGCCATTGCGTAACGGTTGCCTGGTAAGGCGATCATTTCGCCTTGCATCACATCGCTTAAGCCATGAATACGAATAATCCCGTCGCTTACAGAAACAATTGTCCCTGTATTACGGGCTTCGCTCACCACGTCAAATTGAGCGATGCGTTTTTTAATCAATTCACTAATTTCAGTTGAATTTAGTTGCATCTTGTATTCCTCTTATAATTGCAACTCATTTGCGAGACGAACAAGTTGTCCACGACTACTTCCGTCAATCACAAAATCTTCTGTACGAATCACTACACCGGCAATCAGTGAGCTATCTACATTGCAATTTAATTTCACTTTGCGAGCTAATCTTTTTTCCATTGCAGCTGCAATTTTTTCGATTTGTGTTGCATTCAATGGTTGTGCTGAAGTTACTTCAACTTCTGCAATAGCTTGATGTTCTTCCACATAATGTTTAAATTCTTCAAACATGGTAGGAATCGCACTCAAACGCTTATTTTCAGCCATTAACCGAATAAGATTTTGCCCATATTGATCCAATTGTTCGCCACAAATAGAAATTACTGTATCAGCTAATTTCTGTGCAGAAAGAGAACTACTTAAGTAAGCTTTTACCGTTTCATCTTCAGCTACGGCTGCAGCAAAACCTAACATTTCAGTCCATTTTTCAACCGCACTTTGTTCAATGGCAAAGTCGAATGCAGCTTTTGCATAAGGGCGAGCTATTGTAGTTAATTCTGACATAAGCTAAGCCTCTTATAACTCTGCAACTAATTTATCAATAATGTCATTGTTTGCCGCTTCATCAATAGAACGACCCACAATTTTCTCAGCACCCGCTACTGCTAATGAAGCCACTTTAACTCGTAATTCTTCTTGAACACGTTTACGTTCTGCTTCTACTTCAGCATAACCTTGAGCAATAATTTTTGCTTTTAGTTCTTCAGCTTCTGCCTTCACTTCGTCTAACACTTCATTGCGACGTTTATTTGCAGCATCTAAAATTTCTTGAGCTTGTACTTTTGCAGATAGAAGTTCTTGTTCAACAAGATTTTTAGTATCTGCTTGCTCTTTTTTCGCTGCTTCAGCTGACGCTAAGGCGTTCGCAATTTGGCTTTGACGTGTTTCAATCGCATTAATAATTGGTGGCCAAACAAACTTCATGCAGAACCACACAAAAAGTGCGAACGCAATAAGTTGACCAATCAATGTTGCATTTAAATTCACAACGTCCTCCTTACTATGCTTGTTTTACGTTGATAAGCAAATAAGGTGATTAGTGTAATAAACCGATGAATGGGTTTGCGAAAATGAAAAGTAATGAAATACCAACAGCAATCATTGCAATCGCATCCAAAAGACCAGCCACGATAAACATTTTAGTTTGTAGGCTAGATGCTAATTCAGGTTGGCGAGCAGATGATTCTAAGAATTTACCACCTAAGATCGCAAAGCCGATTGCAGTACCTAATGCAGCAAATGCAAGAAGAATTGATGCACCAATGATTGTCGCTGTAATTACAGTTTCCATAATGTTCTCCAATAGATAGAAGTTAAGTTTAGCCCTAGAGCCGGTTAATAAAAATTAATGTTCTGCTTTGTTATAAGCAATACTTAAATAAACCACCGTTAACATCATAAAGATGAATGCTTGTAACGTAATAACCAAAATATGGAAAATAGCCCAAGCTAGGTGTAATGGGATTCCCAATGCTGCAATGGCCACATTTGCAGAGTACATCACAGCGATAAGAATAAAGATTAATTCCCCTGCATACATATTACCGAAAAGACGGAAAGCAAGAGAAATCGGTTTAGCTAATAAAGTTACCGTTTCAAGAATAAAGTTTACAGGAATAAACGCCCAATGATTAAAAGGGTGGAGTGTATATTCTTTAACTAAACCACCAAAACCTTTTGATTTAATTGTATAGAAAAGAATGAGAAAGAATACACAGATTGACATACCTAATGTTGCACTGATATCTGCTGTTGGTACTGCTCTTAAGTAATGAATACCAAAAAGACCGGCAAATTGAGGAAGAAAATCAACTGGGATTAAGTCGATAGCATTCATAATGAATACCCAGCAGAAAATGGTTAAAGCAATTGGTGCGACCACATTACGCGGACCATGAAAGTTTTCTTTCACAATACCATCAACCCAACCTACAACAATTTCAACCAAACATTGCATTTTGCCTGGTACGCCTGTCGTAGCATTTTTTGCAACACGAGAAAAGATAAACAAGAAAATCACTGCCGATACAATTGAGAAAAAAAGCGTATCGAAGTGAACGTTCCAGAAACCATCACCTGTCTTCAAGAAAGACAAGTGGTGACTAATATATTCGGAAGTTGTTTGTCCAGACATAGTCAACCCTTTGTAGAAAAATTAAGATCTATTTAACAAAAACGGAATAACATTATTCAACGCTAATGCTGTAAAAAAACCAACAAAAAACAAAATAAAATGTGAGATAGCAAGCCATTTAAAGGACACCCCCACAAGCACAATCGTTAGTATAAACTTTAACGCTTCACCACGATAAAATGCTGTTAATTTTGTTGAAAAATCTTGTTTGCGAAAAAAAACAATATAAGCAAAAGCACAAAATGGTACAAAAGCACTGATAAATCCTAAACTGAAATCTACCGCACTTTCACCTTGCCAAATTGCAAGGAATACCCCAAAAACAACAAGACAAACCGACTCAATAATTATCGCCTTTTGATATCGATTTTTAGCCTGTGTTAAAACCTTAGACATTATCTTATTTTTTTAAAATACAAAAACTATCTAATTATACCCGCGCTACAAAGAGTTTCAACTTTTAAACCACTAAAAAATGTTAAACAAATCACACTTTTAAAAAAATATTCACAAAATCATCACAAAAAAAGTGTGTTTTATCGTAAAACGATTAAATGTCGTTCACCTACAAGCTCAGGGACATGTAAAGTTATCACGTCTTTTATTTCGAATTTTTTGTCTAATTCTTGAACTTCATCTTCGTGATAAATGCCTTTCAAGGCATAAAAATATCCATCTTTTTTTAGCAAATGATGACACCAATCTGTCATATCTTTTAACGAAGCAAATGCACGACTTAGTACACCGTCGAATTTTTGTTCAGGTTGGTATTCCTCAACGCGGCTAAGAACGGGTTCTACATTTGTTAGTCCTAACTCACGTACTGCATTTCGAATAAAGCTAATACGCTTACCTAAACTATCTAACAAGACAAATTGCTTGGTAGGATTAATAATGGCTAGAGGCAGACCTGGCAAGCCTGGACCGGTTCCTACATCAATAAAACGATCCCCTTGTAAATAAGGACTAACAACAATACTATCCAAGATATGTTTCACTAACATTTCCTGTGGATCACGCACAGAGGTTAAGTTATAGGCTTTATTCCATTTATTGAGTAATTGCACTAACTGAATAAGTTGATCTTTTTGTCGATCTGTTAATTGAATTTCAGCTTGAGTCAGTAAATTTTCGAGTTTTGCTTTCATTTTTCTATCTATCTTGTCTGTTTGTCGTCATTCTACTTGAAAATGCCTACCTTGAAACATTATTTCTTCTGGCTTGCTAAAATATTCCCTAAATTTGTTTCCAACCAATCCACTAACTCAAACATCTTATTAGAAGCCTCTGTTCCAAATTCTGTTAATGTGTAATCCACTTGCGGTGGCACGGTATTATAGGATTTACGGATTAACATACCATCAGCCTCCAATTCCTGCAGGGTTTTAGTCAACATACGCTCGCTTACGCCATCAATAGCACGGCGAAGTTCACTAAAACGCTTGGTGCCAGAATGTAAACTCACTAACACTAATGCGCCCCAACGGCTGGTTAAATGTTGCAAAATTTGGCGAGAAGGGCAAGCTGAAGCCAGTACGTTCCCACGATTTAAATTTTTTTCCATTTTTAATTCCTTAAAAATCACAATTTGAAAATTATTTTTAAAAAATTCCAAAACTTACGTTTATGTAAGTACTTCTCAAAAGTAAGTATTAAAATATAATACGCCACATCAAGCGAACAATCAAATGTTCAAACATCATTTCAACTTAACGAGAAGGAAAACATCATGACAACTAAAACTATCGCAATTACTGGTGCAACAGGTCAATTTGGCTCAATCGCATTAGACTTATTAAAAGCAAAACAAGCAAACGTTCTTGCGCTTGTACGCTCTCCAGAAAAAATTTCAGGTGTAGAAGCTCGCAAATTTAATTATTCAAAAACAGAAGGACAAGTAGAAGCATTACAAGGCGTAGATACATTAATTTTGGTATCAAGTAATGAAATAGGTCAGCGTTTTGTACAACACAACAACGTAATTGAATCAGCGAAAAAAGCAGGCGTGAAACATATTATCTACACCAGCTTACTCGGTGCAACCAACGACAACACAGTGAAATCTCTTGCCGGTGAGCACGTTGAAACTGAAGCTGCACTAAAAGCCTCAGGCATTACTTACACCATTTTACGCAATGGTTGGTACACCGAAAACTACACGGCTTCAATTCCGGCAGCATTAGCAAATAATGCTTTCTACGGTTCAGCAAAAAACGGCAAAATTTCGTCTGTATTCCGTGCAGAACTTGCTGAAGCAGCGGTAAACGTCGCATTAAGTGAAGGTCATGAAAACCAAACTTACGAACTTGCCGGATCAACCAGTTGGACATTAGCCGACCTTGCAGCAGAAATCAGCAAACAAACAGGTAAAGATATCCCTTACGTAGATATTCCTGCAGCAGATTATACCGCTGCACTTGTGCAAGCAGGATTAGATGAAGGCTTTGCAGGCTTAATTGCACAATGGGATGTAGATGCATCAAACGGTGCATTATTCTCAGAAGACAAAACCCTTGAGAAATTGCTTGGCCGTCCAACAGCAGGATTGGATGTAGCAGTGAAACAAGCTTTATCCCACTAATAACATTTGACTAAAACAAGGTGCGGTTATTATCGCACCTTTTTAAATGGCATTTATGTATTAATTTGTTGCAGCTATTTATTCTTTATGTGCATAATGAGTTCGATTAAATAAATGTTAGATAAAATAAAAATGAATAATAAAAATTTTAAATTAACTAGAGAAGATAATGGTGAGGATATAGGATTTGCTATATCTTGCATGTATTCTCAAGCTATTACTCTAGATGAATTTAAATCCTGGATTGACTATGTCATTTTAAATAGCAAAGTTGAAGATTTACCATCATACATCTGGGAAATTGTTGATTGGGATGGAAAATATAACATTTATGAATATATAGGTTTTACACCTTATGGAATTGAAGGGCGTTTATCTGATGCATTGACTGGTATTGCTATAAAAAGAAATATGGATATATTTGAGCCTGTTTCTAAAAAGAAAGCATTAGATGCATTAAGAAAAAATCCTAACTTAGTCAAAAAATTTAAAGATTTCTTTCCATTTATAAAATTTGATTTATAAACCACACTTAATAAAAAAGTGCGGTTAGTTTTAACCGCACTTTTCATTTTTAAACATTATTCGCCGCGTTTAAGCATCCCTTGTTTTTTCAAATTCACCAGAATAATTGAAATTGCCGCAGGGGTAACACCTGAAATTCGGCTGGCTTGGCCAATGGAAACTGGACGATGCTGTTCCAACTTCGCACGTACTTCATTAGATAAACCAGACACTTTGCTGTAATCAAAGTTAGCTGGAATTGCCGTATTTTCGTGGCGTTTTTGTTTCTCAATTTCTTCTTGTTGATGCTCAATATAGCCTTGATACTTAATAGCAATTTCTACTTGTTCTACGGCTTCTCGGTCTTCCATTGCCGGTTTGTATGGCGTTAAAGAAGTTAAAATATCGTAGGTCATTTCAGGACGGCGCAATAAATCTTCACCGCTGGCTTCACGCACAAGTGGGCTGCCAAGCACTTTATTCGCTTCTTCTAAATATTCAGAACGCGGATGCAACCAAATGCTGCGTAAGCGTTGGCGTTCCTGTTCGATATTTTCCATTTTTTGATTGAAGCGAGCCCAACGAGCCTCATTAATCAAACCTAATTCATGGGCAATTGGCGTTAAACGAATGTCCGCATTGTCTTCACGTAATAACAAACGGTATTCCGCACGAGAAGTAAATACGCGATACGGTTCTTTGGTACCAAGCGTACAAAGGTCATCCACCAATACGCCAGTATAAGATTGATCGCGGCGTGGATACCATGCCTCTTTCTCTTGTACATAAAGACCTGCGTTAATCCCAGCCAATAAGCCTTGTGCTGCTGCTTCTTCATAACCGGTTGTACCGTTAATTTGACCCGCAAAGAATAAACCCGAAATCGATTTAGTTTCTAACGTTGGTTTTAAGTCACGTGGATCAAAATAATCATATTCAATGGCATAACCTGGTTTAATGATGCGAGCTTTTTCCAAACCTTTCATAGAATTCACAATACCCATTTGTACGTCAAACGGCAAACTAGTAGAGATCCCGTTTGGATACACTTCATTACTGGTTAATCCTTCCGGTTCCAAATAAATTTGATGTGAATTACGATCCGCAAAACGCATCACTTTATCTTCAATGGATGGACAATAACGAGGGCCGATCCCTTCAATTACACCGGTATACATTGGACTGCGATCCAAGTTATTACGGATCACTTCATGGGTTTGTTCATTAGTGTGGGTGATATAACAAGGAATTTGTTGAGGGTGATCATCCACTGATCCCATAAAAGAGAATACAGGCAACACCTCATCACCATGTTGTTTAGTCAATATATCGAAATTTATCGTGCGTGCATCAATACGCGGTGGTGTACCGGTTTTTAAACGATCTACACGTAAATTCAGATCACGTAAACGATGAGAAAGTGTAACAGATGCCGGATCACCAGCTCGGCCACCTTCATAATGTTCTAAACCTATATGGATCTTACCCGCTAAGAAAGTACCAGCTGTTAAAACCACCGATTTAGCACGGAATTTAAGTCCCATTTTGGTTTCCACACCACAAACGCGATCTTGCTCAATTAAAATATCAGTTACTTCTTGTTGGAAAATATCTAAATTTGGTTGATTTTCTAGTGTGATGCGTACGGCTTGGCGATATAAAACGCGGTCAGCTTGAGCTCGGGTTGCACGTACAGCAGGCCCTTTACTGCTGTTTAAAGTACGAAATTGAATCCCCGCCTTATCTGCAGCATGAGCCATTAACCCGCCCATGGCATCTACTTCTTTCACTAAATGGCCTTTACCAATACCACCAATAGCGGGGTTACATGACATTTGTCCAAGGGTATCAACATTATGTGTCAATAATAGGGTTTTTAATCCCATCCGTGCCGGAGCCAATGCGGCTTCTGTACCGGCATGACCGCCACCCACAACGATCACATCATAATTTTCGGTGTAAAACATATCTCTCTCTTCGTCTTCAATTTGATCTTCGATCTAAAAATAGGCGCTATTCTACTGAAAATTACGTGTGCTTGAAAGCAAGAATTCAATCTGTGATAAGATAAGATCGAGAGGTAATAAAGATAAGATCTATTTATATATAAAGATCTTATTATTGTTACTATTAGGATCCTTTTACCTTGTTAATAAGATCCTTTTCCTTTTTTAAATGAATAAGTTAGATCGTTTTAGACTGTGTTGAAATGTCATCAGTTTGAAGGCTTTTTCTTGTGGATAACCTTCAATTTTATCCACAGTTAAAACAATTATCATATTTACTCAGTGGAAAAGAACACGTTTTTGACAGGTTTTATTAAAGTTATCCACAGGTGATTTTTTTTGGATAATAGATAAAGAAAAAGCGATAACTCAAATTATCGCTTTATTATGACTAAAGTGCATTTATAAATTGTGGTAGCCAATCTTCAGCAAATTGTTCTTGATCATCAACATGCAAGACATCGATTTTTAAACTGTCGCAAATTTTGACCGCATTTTTTTCACTTAATTGTGTTTCAACTTTATTCACGGCATGACAGAATGTATCGTAATCTGAATTACCTAAGCCTACAACGGCAAAGCGGAGGGAAGAGAAATCTTTATCTGATGCCGCAATTTGTTCAAAGAGTAGTTTCAAATTATCAGGCAATTCACCTGCACCATGTGTTGAAGTGACAATCAACCAAATATTTTCATCAATCACATCATCAAGTTCTGGTCCGTGGAAAAGTGCGGTAGAAAAATCTTGTGTTTTTAGCACATCTTCTAAATGTTCCGCTACATATTCAGCGCCGCCTAATGTGCTGCCTGAAATCACGCAAATATTCATATTGTTTCCTAATAAGAAAAAAGGCTTAGATTTTCTAAGCCTTTATAGTCATTATACGTTGTCGAATTTACCCAACAATGAACGAATATGTTCTTGCCAGTTGCGGTGTTCATTTTTAAGTTGCTCGTTTTCATGTTGCAACGCTTCTACCGCTTGTTGAGATTGATTTTTTTGTTCTTTTAATTCTTCTACTTCAAGTTGAAGTAATTGAATGGTTTCTACTGCTTGTCTAATTTTTTCTTCAAGCTGATCTAAAATTTCTAAAGACATAGTGATTTCCTTTTTTAAAATAAGTCCGAAACGGCTTTATTCTACCGACTTAATCCTATTTTTAAAAGCCTCTTGTCAAAATTTATTATGTAAACGTTTGCTTAGTGATAAAATAACGAGACTTTTTGCATTGGGAGAGAAAAATGAATCGTGCATTAGCTATTGAATTTTCAAGAGTAACCGAAGCAGCTGCATTAGCGGCTTATACTTGGCTTGGACGTGGTAATAAAAATGCGGCAGATGAGGCGGCAGTCAAAGCCATGCGTTATATGCTGAATTTAATCCATATGGACGGTGAAATTGTGATTGGTGAAGGGGAAATTGACGAAGCACCAATGCTTTATATTGGCGAAAAAGTGGGCTCGGGTAATGGTGAGCTCGTTTCTATTGCGGTTGATCCGATTGACGGCACAAGAATGACTGCAATGGGCCAATCAAATGCTATTTCAGTATTAGCTGCTGGCGGTAAACGCACTTTCTTAAAAGCGCCAGATATGTATATGGAAAAATTAGTTGTAGGCCCTGAAGTAAAAGGCATGATTGATTTAAGTTTACCAATTGAACAAAACCTTCGCCGTGTGGCTTCTCGTTTAGGTAAATCCTTATCAGATTTAACAGTAATGGTACTCGCTAAACCGCGTCATGATGAAGTGATTAAGCAAATGCATAATCTAGGTATTCGTGTGATGGCTATTCCAGATGGTGATGTTGCGGCTTCGGTTTTATGTTGCTTACCGGATGCTGAAGTGGATATGGTTTATGGTATTGGCGGTGCACCTGAAGGTGTGGCAGCTGCCGCTGCAATTCGCGCATTAGGTGGAGATATGCAAGCTCGTCTTATTCCACGCAATGAAGTGAAAGGCGATACAGAAGAAAACCGTAAAATTGCCGCTGAAGAAGTTCAACGTTGTGAAGCCTTAGGTGTGAAGGTCAATGAAATCTTAAAATTAGAAGATTTAGTACGTGATGATAACCTTGTTTTTGCCGCAACGGGAATTACGCACGGTGAATTACTTAAAGGGATTTCTCGCCGTGGCAACTTGGCCACCACAGAAACTTTATTAATCCGTGGTAAATCACGCACCATTCGTAAAATCCAATCCATCCATTATCTCGATAGAAAAGATTCTGAAATCTATGAGATTTTAAGAAATTAGTGAAAATAAAAGAGCGGTCATAAAAAACAATGAATTTTTTGACCGCTCTTTTTTATTTCTTACAGCATTTTCTTCAATTGATACAGATAAGCTAAGGCTTGTTTTGGACTTAATTCATCGGGATCAAGCTGCTCAATAGCTTCGCGTAAAGCATCTGGTTCCGCTTCAAAAGCCAATTCACCTTGATATTGATTTAAAGCTCTTAAATGTTGAATTTGTTGATCACCATTTTGTGCCGACAATTTTTCTAACTGATGTAATTTTTGCTTCGCCAGTTTAATGACCGATTGAGGTACACCTGCCAGCGCTGCAACAGCAAGACCATAACTTTTACTTGCCGCACCGTCTTGAACAGCGTGCATAAAGGCGATGGTATTGTTATGTTCTAACGCATCTAAATGAATATTGGCAATGCCTTCAATTTGTTCTGGCAGAGCAGTGAGTTCAAAATAATGGGTCGCAAATAACGTAAGTGAACGAGTTTTCTTCGCTAACCATTCAGCACAAGCCCAAGCTAAAGAAAGCCCATCATAAGTAGACGTACCTCGTCCTATTTCATCAATCAGAACTAAACTTTGTGAAGTGGCTTGATGAAGAATATTCGCCATTTCGGTCATTTCTACCATAAACGTAGAACGACCAGAGGCTAAATCATCAGAGGCACCAATTCGAGTAAAAATACGATCAATTTGCCCAATAACCGCGCTATCAGCTGGCACAAAGCTGCCTATATAGGCCATTAACGTAATTAAAGCTGTTTGACGCATATAGGTACTTTTACCGCCCATATTGGGGCCAGTAATAATCAATAAATGACGTTGCTGATTGAGATTCACAGGGTTAGCAATAAAGGGGTCTTTTAAGACTTGTTCCACGACAGGATGGCGACCATTTTCAATTTTTACGCCTATTTCATCACTAAATTGTGGTGCAACATAATTTAAGGTTTCTGCTCGTTCTGCGAGATTAACTAATACATCCAATTCAGACAATGCCAAGCTGGCTAACTGTAATTGACCTAAATGTGGCAACAATAGATCAAATAATTCATCATAAAGTTGCTTTTCTAAAGCAAGCGCCGCCCCTTTTGATTTTAAAACCTTATCTTCATATTCTTTTAATTCAGGAATAATGTAGCGTTCGGCATTTTTTAAAGTTTGACGACGAACATAATGAATCGGTGCTTTATGAGCTTGCCCTTGGCTAATTTGAATGTAATAACCATGCACCGCATTAAAGCCAATTTTTAAGGTATCAATACCTGTACTTTCCCGTTCGCGTTGTTCTAAATTTTCTAAATATTGTGTTGCACCAGCTGAAAGGGTTCGCCATTCATCTAATTCGGCATTATAGCCTTCAGCAATAACGCCACCATCGCGAATTAATAATGGAGGAGTTTCAATAATTGCTTTTTGAAGTAGCTCGATTTGCGCGGAAAAATCATCGATTTGCGCGGAAAGTGCGGTCAAATTTGATGATGTTTTTGTATGAATCAGCGATTTTATCGGTTCAATTTGTTCTAATGCAGTACGTAAACGTGTGAGATCGCGAGGACGTGCAGAACGCAGTGCTACACGGGCAAGAATACGTTCCATATCGCCTACTTGTTGCAAATAAGGCTGCAATTCGTGATATAAGTCTTGCTCAATAATTTCACCAATCGTTTTTTGGCGTTTTAATAGAATGTTTGTTTGACGGATAGGTTGATGAATCCAACGTTTTAATAAACGGCTACCCATTGGTGTAACACATTTATCTAATACCGAAGCCAGCGTGTTTTCTGTGCCACCAGCAAGGTTTTGAGTGAGTTCTAAATTTCGGCGTGTTGCAGCATCTAATTGAATATTATCGTTATTTTGAATGACACTGATGCTTTGAATGTGTGGCAGAGAAGCACGTTGTGTTTCTTTTGCATATTGCAATAAACAGCCTGCTGCTGCCAAGCCAAGAGGTGATTTTTCTACACCAAATGCACGTAAATCTTTCGTACCAAATTGACGGTTAAGTTCTGAAATCGCCGTACTAAGTTCAAATTCCCAAATAGGACGACGGCGTAATCCTTTATAAGGTTCGATAATGGCCATTTCGGCAAAATTTTCACAATAAAGTAATTCTACGGGATTAATGCGCTGTAATTCAGCTTGCAAGGCTTCTTTTGAATGAGGTTCACAAAGCTGGAAGCGTCCAGATGTCATGTCTAATGTGGCTAGACCAAATTTTTCTTTTTCCTGATAAACCGCCACAATTAAGTTGTCTTGGCGTTCTGGTAAAAGGGCTTCATCACTCACTGTACCTGGTGTCACAATTCGCACAATTTTTCGCTCAACCGGTCCTTTTGATGTGGCGGGATCACCCACTTGCTCACAAATGGCTACAGGTTCACCTAATTGTACTAATTTTGCTAAATAGCCTTCTACCGCATGATAAGGCACGCCCGCCATGGGAATGGGATTACCTGCTGATTGTCCACGTTTAGTTAAAGAAATATCTAACAACGCTGCCGCTTTTTTTGCATCATCATAAAAAAGCTCATAAAAATCCCCCATTCGATAAAATAACAAAATGTCAGGATTTTCTGCTTTTAACTTGAGATATTGCTGCATCATCGGCGTATGCTGCTCGAAATTATCTTGTAAATTCATGATGTTATCCAGTTTAGGTATTTAACTTTTTGTCTAGCAAGTAGTGGTTTTACGATAGAAGTAATGTATTATTTTGAGCTGATTTTAATTTTCTACATCCACACTCAGTACTTCATCTTCTGTTTTTAACAGTGTATAGACATCTTTTAGCATTTCATTATCAATATTGTAGCATCGGACTTGCAAGCGAACCTCGCCGCTAGCTTGGTCTTTTACTGAGATATTTTCAATGCGGTAATCATGTTTCAGCAATAAATCGGTTACTTTACTGATGCCGTTAGCAGAACTCAGTTGAATAGCTAAACGAGTACGTTTTTTATAGGTTTTACGACGAACATAACGCTGCACAATCGGGCTGATACGGATAGCGATTAAAATCATTAAAGTGGCAATAATCGCATCAAAAATAAAGCCTGCACCTGTTGCCACACCGATAGCCGCTGCTGCCCAAATAATGGCAGCTGTGGTTAAGCCTGAAATCGCATCATTTTTCTTGTGCAAAATTACCCCTGCACCTAAGAAACCGATGCCACTGATTACTTGTGCGGCAAGTCGCATAGGGTCAGTTCGGATATTATCTGAAACTTGCGCATAATGTTCTGCGGCTTGAATGGAGACAATCGTCAGTACACAAGTCGTCACCGCAATAATGGCACAGGTTTTGACCCCAACCGGTTTGTGTTTAAGTTCACGTTCTAAGCCAATAATCCCGCCAAGTACAAGTGCGAGTAGCATTTTCCCTAGGATAAGTAAATAAGCCGTCTGTTCAAGAGCGGTCGAAAAAAGAAAAGAATTTTCCATGTTAATAATGAATATGAGTAAATAAAAAAACGGGCATTATTCTACCTGAAAAAAGGACTTTAATGGGCAAATTTACAATCAATTTACCTTTAATTTATCGCCTTTCGGCTTGAAATTGAGTAAAATCTAAAGTTTTGAAAGATGATGATAGCTGAGAATAAATTTATGCAAAAATCAACGCCGAATATTGGCTTTGTAAGTTTAGGTTGTCCTAAAAATTTAGTGGATTCTGAACGTATTCTGACTGAATTACGTACTGACGGGTATAACATTGTGCCAAGTTATGAAAATGTGGACTTGGTTATTGTGAATACTTGCGGTTTTATTGATAGCGCTGTACAGGAATCCCTAGAAGCCATTGGAGAGGCGTTGGAAGAAAACGGACGTGTGATTGTGACCGGCTGCTTGGGGGCGAAAGAAGATCAAATTCGTCAAGTTCACCCGAAAGTTTTAGAAGTGAGCGGTCCGCACAGTTATGAAACGGTAATGGCTCAAGTGCACAAATACGTACCAAAACCAGAGCATAATCCTTATACCAGCCTTGTACCAAAACAAGGGGTGAAATTAACACCAAAACACTATGCTTATTTGAAAATCTCAGAAGGCTGTGATCATCGTTGTACATTCTGTATAATCCCTTCATTACGTGGGGATTTAGAAAGCCGCTCTATCACGCAAGTATTGGATGAAGCAAAACGTCTTGCTGATGCAGGCGTGAAAGAGTTATTGGTTGTTTCACAAGATACTTCTGCTTATGCAATGGATACACAACGCAAAGAAGGTGGCGTGAAAACGGCTTTCTGGAATGGTATGCCAATTAAAAATGACTTAATGACCTTGTGTAAACAGCTTGGTAAATTAGGTATTTGGGTACGTTTACATTACGTTTATCCTTATCCGCACGTGGATGATTTAATTCCATTAATGGCGGAAGGTTTATTGTTGCCTTATTTGGATATTCCATTACAACATGCGAGTCCGAAAATTTTAAAAGCAATGAAAAGACCAGGAAAAATTGACCGCACTTTAGAGCGTATCAAGCAATGGCGTGAGATTTGTCCAGATTTAACGCTGCGTTCAACTTTTATCGTAGGTTTCCCGGGTGAAACAGAAGAAGACTTCCAAATGTTATTGGATTTCTTAAAAGAAGCACAACTTGATCGAGTGGGCTGTTTCAAATTTAGCCCAGTAGAAGGCGCACCTGCAACTGAAATGGCTGGCCAAGTGCCTGAAGATGTAAAAGAAGAACGTTTCCACCGCTTTATGCAGTTACAACAAGAAATTTCGGCTGAACGATTAAAACAAAAAATTGGCCAAACGCTTGATGTAATTGTGGATGAAATTGATGACGAAGGTATTATCGGCCGTACAAAAGCCGATGCACCCGAAGTTGATGGCTTAGTTTATATTGAAAATCTAAGTGGCACGCCTGTGAAAGTGGGTGAATTTATTAAAGTAACCATTACCCATTCAGATGAATACGATCTGTGGGGAACCTGTTAATTATTAATCTTATTTATTTTTTACCAAAGGAATTAAAAAATGGCAGAAACACAAAAACAACCAAGTGTTATCCGTTTTGAACAAGAAGTTGCGGCAAAAAATTATGAAGCTGCTTGCGTAGAATTGCTCGACATTTTAAGCAAAATTGATACTAATTTTGGTGGCATTGAAGGCATTGAAATTGATTATCCTAGCCAATTAAATGATGAATTAGCACAAGAGAAGATCAAGCATTTTTGTACCCGTGTAGCAGTAGCAATGAGCGAGCTGTTTTCTGATCCTAAATTAGATATTTCGGAAGGCGGGGCACAGCGTTTCTTTACTTTACAACGTTGGATTAACATGATTTTTGCATCATCACCTTTTGTGAATGCGGATCATGTGTTGCAGACTTATAACCGCAATCCAGATAAAACCAATTTATCCGATTTTCATTTAGATAATGCGAGATCATCATTAATTAAATTCTGTATTTTCTATCTGCCAGAATCTAATGTGAATGTTAATCTTGATGCTTTATGGAATTTAGACCCTGAATTATGTGCATCACTTTGTTTTGCATTGCAATCACCCCGTTTTATCGGTACTGATCAAGCGTTTTCTAAGCGTGGTACGCTTTTACAATGGTTCCCTGAAAAATTAGCGACGATTAAAAACTTAAATAATGTGCCGAGTGCAATTTCACATGATGTGTATATGCATTGCAGCTACGATATTGCTGAAAATAAACACTGGGTGAAAAAAGCATTAAACCAAGTTATTCGCCGTCATTTATTGCAAGGTGGATGGACAGATCGCGATGTCACTAAATTAGGTGAACGTGATGGCAAACCAGTTATGGTCGTATTATTGGAACATTTCCATTCATCCCATTCAATTTACCGTACGCATTCCACCTCAATGATTGCTGCGCGTGAGCGTTTTCATTTAATTGGTGTGGGTAATGAAGCTGTAGATGCAGCAGGTCAAGCGGTGTTTGATGAATTCCATTTATTAAAAGGCGATAATATTTTTGGTAAATTGAATGAATTAAAAGAGATTTGTGAAAAAAATGGTGCTGCGGTTCTTTATATGCCAAGTATTGGGATGGATTTAACCACTATTTTTGCAAGCAATACACGCCTTGCACTAGTTCAAGTGATTGCTTTAGGTCACCCAGCTACGACACATTCTGATTTTATTGAATATGTGATTGTAGAAGATGATTATGTGGGTTCTGAAAAATGCTTCAGTGAGCAATTATTGCGTTTACCGAAAGATGCCTTACCTTATGTGCCTTCAGCACTTGCACCACAACACGTAGAATATCGTTTACGTGAAAATCCTGAAGTGGTGAATATTGGTATTGCTTCAACTACAATGAAGCTTAACCCCTATTTCTTGGCAGCATTAAAAGCCATTCGTGATCGTGCAAATGTGAAAGTGCATTTCCACTTTGCATTAGGTCAATCTAGTGGTGTGACACATCCTTATGTTGAGCGTTTTATTAAATCTTATTTAGGCAATGATGCGACAGCTTATCCACATGCGCCTTATGATCAATATCTTCGTATTTTGCATAACTGCGATATGATGGTAAACCCATTCCCATTCGGTAACACGAATGGCATTATTGATATGGTGACATTAGGTTTAGTGGGCGTATGTAAAACCGGTGCAGAAGTGCATGAACATATTGATGAAGGGTTATTCAAACGTTTAGGTTTACCGGAATGGTTAATTGCAAATACGGTAGATGAATATGTTGAACGTGCAATTCGTTTAGCAGAAAACCATCAAGAACGTTTAGCACTTCGCCGTCATATTATTGAAAATAACGGCTTACAAACTTTATTTACAGGCGATCCAAGCCCAATGGGTAAAGTGTTACTTGAAAAATTTGAGGAGTGGAAAGCGGCAAATTTAGCTGAAAAGCCAAAGAAAAAAGCAACTAAATCCGCAACCACAAAAGAGAAGACCACCAAGTCTACCACAACAAAGAAAAGTGCGGTCAAATCTGAAGGTAAATCTGAGCCGAAAAAACCAGTAAAGAAAACCACGAAAAAAGCAGATAAATAATCAATAAATCCCCGAAAGGGGATTTTTTATTGAGAAAAATTAAACAAAGCCTCATTTTTTCTAAAAAAGCTTGATTTTGTAGCGTAAAGCCTGTAATTAATAGACCCATTCAACACAACATAAAATAAGGAAAAATTCATGAAAAACGTCGGTTTTATCGGTTGGCGCGGAATGGTCGGCTCCGTATTAATGGATCGTATGGTGCAAGAGCAAGATTTTGCCAATATTAATCCAGTTTTCTTCACCACTTCTCAAGCAGGTCAAAAAGCGCCTGTGTTTGCAGGAAAAGAGGCGGGTGAGCTTAAAAATGCATTCGACATTGATGAACTCAAAAAATTAGACATTATCGTGACCTGCCAAGGTGGCGACTATACCAATGAAGTTTATCCAAAATTGAAAGCAACAGGTTGGGATGGTTATTGGGTTGATGCCGCTTCTGCACTACGTATGAAAGATGATGCAATTATCGTGCTTGATCCAGTAAATCAACACGTAATTTCTGAAGGCTTGAAAAAAGGCATCAAAACTTTTGTAGGCGGTAACTGTACCGTGAGCTTAATGTTAATGGCTATCGGTGGTTTATTTGAAAAAGATTTAGTGGAATGGGTATCTGTCGCAACTTACCAAGCGGCTTCAGGTGCAGGCGCAAAAAATATGCGTGAATTGATTTCACAAATGGGTTTATTAGAACAAGCGGTTTCAAGCGAATTAAAAGACCCTGCTTCATCTATTTTAGATATTGAACGTAAAGTGACTGCAGAAATGCGTTCTGATAGCTTCCCAACGGATAACTTCGGTGCAGCATTAGGGGGCAGCTTAATCCCTTGGATTGACAAACTTCTTCCAGAAACCGGACAAACTAAAGAAGAATGGAAAGGTTATGCAGAAACTAACAAAATCTTAGGTTTAAGTGACAATCCAATTCCTGTTGATGGTTTATGTGTACGTATCGGTGCATTACGTTGCCACAGCCAAGCGTTCACCATCAAACTGAAAAAAGACTTACCGTTAGAAGAAATCGAACAAATTTTAGCGTCTCACAATGAATGGGTGAAAGTAATTCCAAACGACAAAGAAACCACATTACGTGAATTAACCCCAGCTAAAGTAACAGGTACATTAAGCGTACCAGTTGGTCGTTTACGTAAATTGGCAATGGGTCCAGAATACTTAGCGGCATTCACTGTAGGTGACCAATTATTATGGGGGGCTGCAGAGCCAGTTCGTCGTATCTTAAAACAATTGGTAGCGTAAGTTTTACTTTCACTACAAAGGGCGTATTTACTACGCCCTTTTCATTAGAAAATTATGATCAGAGAACCTCATTTTCATCAATTTGCCCTTGCAGAGTTATTGCCTTTTTTTGAGCAATTTCCGACGCAATATCTTTCTGGTGAACGAAATATTAAATTAGCTTATCGTCATTTGGTTCAGCCTGAAAGTGCGGCCAGAAAATTGATGATTTTGGTGAATGGCCGAGCAGAAAATATGCTGAAATGGACTGAGTTGTCTTACGACTTTTACCAACAAGGTTATGATGTTTTGCTTTTTGATCATCGAGGACAAGGCTATTCACAGCGTATTATTCCTCAAAAAGGGCATTTAGATGAGTTTCGTTTTTATACCGATGATATGGCAAAAATCATTGAAAAAACGACCGCACTTTATGCTTATCAAGCGCAATATATTCTTGCACATTCCCTCGGCGCGTTGATTTCCACCTATTATCTTGCCAATTACGATCATCAGATAAAAAAGGCCGTGCTTTCTTCGCCTTTCTTTGGTGTTCCCATGAAACATCCGTTACGAGATGAAGTCATCATTGCAACGATGATGGCATTTGGTCAAGGTCATCGCTATGTTTTTGGCAAAGGACATTACAAACCGGCAGATTTAAACCTTAATGAACTTAGCCATTCTAAAACACGAATGAAATGGATGAACCGAGTTAATCGAAAACGCGCTGCTATTCACTTAGGTGGCCCGACATTCCGTTGGGTACATTTGTGTTTAAATGCAATCAAAGCGCTCCCTAAAATCATTCCAAGAGTGGAAACACCTGTGCTTATTTTACAAGCGGAAAAAGAAAAAATTGTGGATAACAAAAATCTTGAAAAATTGACCGCACTTTTTCCGCATGCAGTATCCATGCTTGTACTTCAAGCAAAACATGAAATCCTTTTTGAAAAGGATAACGTGAGAAAAGCCGTACTTGAACACGTGAATCAATTTCTTCATTCTTAAAGTTATTTTTTAATCTGCATCAAGTTTTCATCAAATTTTATTAAAAACATCGCTTAAATCTTTACTCATACCAAATAAGTGGTATCTTTGTGATTGCTATTTAATCGATTGCGTCACGGTTGTTATACGTGATGAATTATTTTTTTGTTCATTTATCCAGGAGTTATCCTATGGAAAGTAAAATTCCAGCAGTAGAAGTCAAACTTGGCTTTAAATGGCAAGGGCTGCTGATTGCCGTCATCGTTGGTTTAGGGATTTGGTTGATCCCAACACCAGAAGGCTTATCCGCTAAAGCATGGGGAATGCTAGCGCTGTTTGTGGCAACCATTGTGGCTATTATCGCTAAAGCAATGCCTATGGGTGCAGCAACGCTAGTTGCCTTGGTGATTAGTGGTTTGACTGGACTTACACCAATTTCACCAAAACAAGGTGATGTCGGCATGTTATCCGGCTTTGCGAACGGCACAATTTGGTTGATTGCTATTGCCATGTTTTTATCTCGAGCGGTGATTAAAACCGGTTTAGGTAAACGTATCGCGCTGTACTTCGTTGGTCGTTTTGGTAAAAAAATGATGGGTGTGGCCTATGGTATGGCGTTGGCTGATGTTGTTATCGGTCCGGGTATTCCTTCGGCTTCTGCGCGTGGGGGCGGTATTATGTACCCTATTATGCAATCTATTGCTGATGCATATGAGTCCAAACCTGGTCCAACTGCTCGTCGTGCAGGTGCTTTCTTAGCGATTGCTGTCTCTCAAATCGATACCATTATTTGTACCATGTTCTTAACCGCCATGGCGGGTAACCCGTTAATTGCAGAACTCGCGAAAAGCCAAGGTGTAGAAATCACTTGGATGACATGGTTCTTAGGGGCGATCGTACCTGGTATTGTGAGCCTAATCGTCTTGCCTTATTTCGTGTATTTAATTTATCCGCCAGAATTAAAAGATACGCCTAAAATGGCAGAAATGGCACGTGAAGAATTAAAAAGCATGGGCCCAATGAGCAAAGCGGAATGGATTCTTGCCCTAGACTTTATCCTTCTTTTATTCCTTTGGACAGTGGGTGATTTAGTCTTCCATATCCCTGCAACAATTTCAGCGTTTATCGGTTTAGTGATTTTATTATTAACCAATATTATGAGCTGGAAAAATATCGTAGCAGAAACCACCGCATGGGATACGATGTTCTGGTTTGCGGTATTGGTGATGATGGCAAATGCACTTAACAAATACGGTGCAATCACTTGGATTTCTACCCACATCTCTTCATCTGTGGGTAGTTTCAGCTGGCCAATTGCCTTTACTATTTTAGTTTTGGTGTATTTCTATACCCGCTATTTCTTTGCTTCAGCCATGGCGCATATTTCCGCAATGTATCTCGCTTTCGTGGCAGCGGCTATCGCTGTGGGTACACCACCAATCATTGCTGCAATTGGTTTAGGTTACACCTCAACATTATCCATGAGTTTAACGCAATATGCTGGTGGCCCTGGTCCAGCTTTATACGGCTCAGGTTATAACTCAACCGGTCAATGGTGGGGCGTGAGCTTTATTGTTTCCATCCTTTCATTAGTCATTTGGTTTGGTGTAGGTGGATTATGGATGAAACTACTCGGTTGGTGGTAATCCCTATTAATTCATAAAAATCCCTAAAAAAACGACCGCACTTTGATTTGTATCACAAAAGTGCGGTCATTTTTATCTGTATTTTGAATTAATCATCCCAGTCATCATCCCAATCACGATGTCTTCTGTGGTGATGATGTCTTTTATGTTTTTTATGATGGCGATATTCTCTGTCATCGTAGTCTCCGCCTTTGTTCACTTGACTACCGATTACACCACCTAATGCTGCGCCGCCGAGTGTTGTGGCAATATCTCCACCTAATAAACCACCGGCTACGCCGCCGATTGCTGCACCTGTTGCAGTATGACGTTGTTGTCTGTCCATTTCACAAGCGGTTAAGCTTCCTGCTAATGCAACAATCACTAACCCTTTCATCAATTTAGATTTCATAAATCTACTCCTCTATTTTTGTCGGGATTGCTTGCCTAAGCACTTATGCAATCCGGCGTGTAAAAGCATTCCTTTTACGATTGCTTTGACTATGTGGAAAATTAGTTAGTTCAAATGGCTTGTTCAATTGGTTTAAGAATGAGCAATTTTTGGTATGATTGTTGAGAGGTTTAATTAGTGATTCAGTCAGATGTTGTAAAATCTATTTTAACTAATTGAAGTTAGGGATTAATAATGTTTGGTATTTTCTTTAAAGATAAAGGCGTGTCTATTAATAATGAAAATGGAATGCATGTTTTGGCCTCGATCTCTTTGGGTGAATATGTAGAAGAATTGCATATTCCAATAGACTACTGGGGCATTGAAGAATATAAAAAGAGCTGGGCTACATCCATAGCTGATGGGATAGAAAAAAAGAAACATTCAGTACTTATTACATCTATGCATAAGCCAGAATCTTTAAATTTTATTTCTGCATGGATTATTTATTATGATGGGGAAAATTCTTATGTTCAAAATAAGATAATATTTGTAGATGATTTCCCAGAATTTGATGCGTCTAAAATCAATGAATATGTAAATGAACGAGAGGTCTTAAATGAAGATGGTTTTAAGATATCTGAATGGATAGTAAAAACAAAAGATATAATTGACTTTTACAATGATATTATTAACTTGGCAAGATAGAATGTATGAATCCTTGATTCATGCGACGAAGGATAGCAAAAATAATGGAGAATAAGTAATGATGAATATATTTGCTATTCTTAAAAAGGCTTTTTTTTCTTCAATTATTATGACAGTGTTACTTTCTATAATGATGTATTTAAGAGGATATCCTGCAGAAATTTCATTTGTTATAAAGTATATATTCCATTTTTTCTTCTTTTCTATGATATTAGTTATATCTTTTGGAAACTATCTAAAAAAAGAAGAAAAAAACATTGCTAATAAAATAAAGAAAAAAAGGGGAAGAAATGGGAATTAATGATGCTTTTTTTAGGCATCTCTTAGAAGAAAGGCTTCGTCTTGAAAGTAATGGTCTTCCCACTTATCAAGAGGGCTTAGGGATGAATTTTATTATTAGGTGCAATGGTAATGCCAATGAGGTAATGAGATTAGCAAGAGATGTGTTATTAAAGGTCAATTATCAATATGATTTATATACTAAGTCTAAATGGGACGATGTAGAAGCTTGGAAAAAAATATTACCAATAAAATTTATTAATGGTTTTAAAAAAGTTAAAAGCCGTTTTGATATTTTTGGTTTTTTTTGTAGAAAAAGAGAGGACGATTGGACTTTTGATAACTGGATATTTCTTATGGATCCTATAGATAGAAGCTGGTTTTGGTGGGGAGCAACTATTTTAGATGAAGACCACTTTTTATTTGCAACTAAAGTTCTAGATGATCCATTTTTATCGGGAACATTAAGATGGTTATTTATAGGATGTGGTGCTATTGAGGTTATAGAAGAGGGGGATTTTTAGTAAGGTGGAGTATGTGAATAATTTATTATTGGCACTCCCAGATAGGCGTGTCTCCTGACGCGTGCTTGTATCTATCTAAAAAACTATACATCTGAAGAAGTTATTGAAGTATTGATAATTTAAGTGCGGTCAATTTTCAAAGAGTTTTAAAACCCCTCAAAAACTGACCGCACTTTTTTGTATTTTTGATGCTTCTTTTGTCGAAATATTGCCCTCTCATAGCAATCCCGCCTACAACACCATTCCCATATCTGCTTGTCCTATTGAGAAAACTGGTTAGTCCAACTCGCTTGTTTAATTGCTCTAATAATCAGTATGTTTATGATTTTTGATATAAAATTATCAAATAAAAATAATTTTCTATAAATTTGATAAAATTTTATTGATTTGTGACTTTGATCACAGTATTGCAGAAAAAAATTCAGTACTATGCTTGCAACTCGATGATAGATGTTTTTAGTAGCGGGTTAATAATCATGGACTTTAAACCTAACATAATAGGAGATTTATTATGGCATACTATCCAGCAGAACCGTTCCGTATTAAAAGTGTTGAACCTGTTTCAATCTTACCAAAAGCAGAACGTGAAAAAGCAATGAAAGCGGCAGGCTTCAATACCTTCTTACTTGATTCAAAAGATGTTTATATCGACCTTTTAACCGATAGTGGTACAAATGCAATGAGTGACCGTCAATGGGCCGGTATTATGATGGGTGATGAAGCTTATGCAGGTAGCCGCAACTTCTATCATTTACAAGAAACGGTTCAAGACTTATTTGGTTTCAAACATATTGTGCCAACTCACCAAGGTCGTGGTGCTGAAAATATTCTTTCTCGTATCGCGATTAAACCGGGTCAATACGTACCAGGTAATATGTATTTCACCACTACACGTTTCCACCAAGAAGCCAATGGCGGTATTTTCTACGATATTATTCGTGATGAAGCGCATGATGCGACATTAGATGTGCCATTTAAAGGCGATATTGATGTTAAAAAATTAGAAAAATTAATTAACGAAAAAGGCGCTGAAAATATTGCTTATGTGTGCTTGGCGGTAACCGTAAACTTAGCTGGTGGTCAACCGGTTTCTATCGCAAACATGAAAGCTGTTCGTGAATTAACCGCAAAACACGGCATTAAAGTGTTCTACGATGCAACTCGTTGTATTGAAAATGCTTATTTCATTAAAGAACAAGAACCAGGCTATCAAGATCGTTCAATCAAATCTATCGTTCAAGAAATGTTCAGCTATGCAGATGGTTGTACAATGAGTGGTAAAAAAGACTGCTTAACCAATATCGGTGGTTTCTTATGTATGAATGATGAAGAATTGTTCATGAAAGCGAAAGAATTGGTTGTTGTGTTCGAAGGTATGCCGTCTTACGGTGGTATGGCTGGTCGTGATATGGAAGCGATGGCGATCGGTTTGAAAGAAGCAACTCAGGAAGAGTACATTGAACACCGTGTTAAACAAGTACGTTACCTCGGTGAAAAATTAAAAGCAGCGGGTGTACCGATTGTAGAACCAATTGGTGGTCATGCGGTGTTCTTAGATGCACGTCGTTTCTGTCCACATTTGAAACAAGAAGAAGACTTCCCAGCACAAGCATTAGCGGCAGCAATCTATGTTGAATGCGGTGTGCGTACAATGGAACGTGGTATTATTTCAGCTGGTCGTGATATCAAAACTGGCGAAAACCATCATCCAAAACTTGAAACTGTACGTATTACTATTCCGCGTCGTGTTTACACCTATGCACACATGGATTTAGTTGCTGATGGTATTATCCACTTATTCAAACATAAAGAGGATATTAAAGGGCTTCGTTTCGTGTATGAACCAAAACAATTACGTTTCTTCACTGCACGTTTTGAACAAAAATAGGCCTACCGCCCTTACCTCAGTAACGGGGTAAGGGCTTTTTGTATCTAAAAAATATTTGGTTAATGAGAAAAATGCGAAAACATTCTAATGACATTGTGGTTTGATGTATTGTCAAATAAGGAAGTGACTAGCCTTTCTACGATAATCGGAAAGGAGAAAACTTATGAACAAAACATTGGGAAGTACCTTGATTACCTCAGGGACGATGATTGGGGCAGGGATGCTTGCCATGCCTCTCACCTCTGCAGGAATAGGTTTCACGTTTACAGTTGTTCTACTTGTTCTTTTATGGATTCTGCTCACCTATAGCGCATTATTATTTGTTGAGGTTTACCAAACTGCTGAACATGATGCTGGTATTGGCACGCTTGCCGCACAGTATTTTGGTCGACCAGGACGAATTGTCGCAACTAGCGTATTAATGATTTTCCTTTATGCATTACTTTCCGCCTATGTAACCGGTGGTGGTGCAATTCTTGCTTCAACTTTACCTGATTTTGCGACGCCTGATCTCAAAATGAAAGGTTCTATCCTGGCATTTACGATCTTCTTTGGTATCTTCGTAGCAATTGGCACAAGCTTTGTGGATGCCTTAAATCGTTTCTTATTTATCGCGATGATTGCGGCTTTATTTATTGTGCTTGGATTGATGATTCCAGAAATTAAAATCGATAACTTAATGGCCATGCCAATTGATAAAGCGCTATTGATTTCGGCTAGCCCGGTTTTCTTTACCGCTTTTGGTTTCCACGGCTCAATTCCTTGCTTAAATAAATACTTAGAAGGTGATGTAAAAGCCTTAAGATTTTCTATTATTGTGGGCTCTGCAATCACATTAGTGGGTTATCTTTTATGGCAATTTTCTACTCATGGCGTGTTAAGTCAAAGCCGATTCTTAGAAATCCTTAATCAAGATCCAACATTAAATGGATTGATTGAAGCCGTTCGAGTGATTACAGGCAGCACCATTATTGCGGCTGTCGTGAAAATCTTCTCTGCCTTAGCACTGATTACCTCATTCTTAGGGGTCGCACTCGGTTTACTAGAATGTATTGACGACTTGTTAAAACGTGTATTCAATTTTTCTGCAAACCGTTTAAGTTTAGGTTTTTTAACCTTCCTTCCGCCATTGCTCTTTGCATTCTTCTATCCAGAAGGTTTCATCCTTGCATTAGGTTATGCAGGACAAATGTTTGCTTTCTATGCAGTGGTATTGCCAGCAGCATTGGTTTGGAAAGCTCGCCATCAACATCCAAACTTACCTTATCGTGTGCCGGGTGGTTCAGGGGTTCTACTCTTTGTCTCAATTTTAGGGATTATTATCGTGAGTATCCCATTCCTCATTAAATTAGGTGTATTGCCTGAAGTAGTGGGTTAATAACACGATTAAAATAAAAAGTGCGGTTAATTTTAACCGCACTTTTTTATGCTTTCTCTTTGATTGCTTTAAGATATCGATATACGCTAGGTTCTGAGATTTTCAAATATTTCGCCACCATTGGAATGGCACCTTTGATATTGAAAATACCTTTATCAAATAAGACTTTAATGGCGTTTTCCCGTTGTCTTAAGCTGAGTGGTTTATCGGAGTGTAATAGAGTGAAATCAAGGTATTCACAAAGGATATCTTCGATGGAGTTTTCGAGTTTTTCTTTATTAATTATTTCGGCCTCTTCTACGTCAGCAAAGGCAGCATCAATACCTAAAATATTGACGAAGTTTCCAAGGTTTTCCAGTGAAATTAATTTGGTCATCACATCAACCAACTCAGAAGTATCATGATTAATACAAAGGATGCCTTCTAATTTATCCCCGTTTTTAATGAAATAAGTTGCACCTCGAATGACCTTTTCGGAATCTGCCACGGCTTTGTAGTTAAAGATAAAATCCTTATCTAAATACACTTTATCCTGCAACAAACTTGAAGCAAAAGAGCTAAGTGGAGAGGAAAGAGTCCGCCCGCTAACGTGGCTATTCGCAATGGCTTCCATATGAGCCTTATTCTTATCAAAAGAATGAAATACGACTTCGTATTTAGGGCCGAGAACATTTCCCAAAAAATGGGTTAGGCCAATAAAATATTTCTTTTGTACGTTATTCATACCAACTTAATCTCATTAATTTCAGCTTGCTATAGGTATTCTATAACCGCTTATTTTTTATAGCAAATATATTGTAAAAAACGGCAGGTTATCTGTGGTGTTTTACTTTAAGTGAATCTTATAACGCTTAGAGGATATGGTTAGACAATACTTCTGTGATATTCTTTGGTGTTGGGATTTTTATCTTTAAGACACTTCAAGTGAATCTTGTAAGAAATGCTAAAGCTTGTATCCTCATTATTAAGGATTATTACATACGAGATGATTACTAAAGCACATGATGAATTAAAATAAAAGGAGAAGTAGGCATGAGATATTTATTACTCATTTTAAAAAGATCTTTTTTGATGACTATCATTCTACAACTTATTTTTTATATAAATGCGTGGTTTATCACGGGGAATGTTGATCAGAGTGATTTTTTTGTAAGTAAGGAGCATTTGTTTTTTAGTTTAAAAATATGGGGCTCTCTATTTGTTTTATTTTTATTAATATATTCTTTAGGTGATAATAAATATTAATGGCTTACTGATGATGCAAGAATGAGATGATTAAGGTATGACAATGTTTTATTTATTAGAAGAATATGAAGATGAATTGTTATGGTCTGGAGATATATTTAGAGTTTTTATCCAGAATAAGGGGGAGAATTATTACACAGATCGAGTCGTGGACTTTATCATCTTTGAAACAGAGGATGTTGATAGACCGCTAGGGTTGCTATCTATATCTGGTTATAAGGCTGGAAAAATAGCGTTCATCTTTCCTAAAGAAGCTTTTAAAAAAGATGCGATTTATTCTTTAGATAAGAATTGGATAGAAAAAAACATATATGATTATTTATATCTAAACAAAGAGTGTGACAAAGTTTTTATATCAAAAAATGATTCAATACTTCCATTCTAATGTCTAGATTAAACTTACATAAAATAAATCGTTGGATATAAAGTGTGGTCAATTTTCAAAGAGTTTTAAAACCTCTTAAAAACTGACCGCACTTTTTTATTGAGAATA
Organism: Haemophilus sp. HMSC71H05; assembly: GCF_001838635.1. NCBI lineage: Bacteria > Pseudomonadati > Pseudomonadota > Gammaproteobacteria > Pasteurellales > Pasteurellaceae > Haemophilus > Haemophilus sp. HMSC71H05. The sequence continues at coordinate 63,098 of NZ_KV838028.1, read as the reverse complement.
TGAGTTTATAGAATTTTAAAACAAGTTTTGATATCATATCGCAGATTTATCAATAACTTAATCTCTGAAGTATAATGAAGAACTTATCTCGCTCTTTTCTTTCTAGTTTATTATTTATTTCCTCTTTCGCGTTGGCGGCGCCAAGCTCACCAAATGCAGATGTAGAAAAACAAATCGATGCCAAACAACAGAGGCAACAAGCTGAACAAGATGCGGCTATTTTAGCCCAGCAAACGCAATCCGCGAATGTGCGTTTAGAGGGTGAAAAAGAAGCCTCTCGTGGCTTTCCACAGAATGAAGCACAATGTTTTCCTATCAATCAATTGGTGCTGACCGATTATCAAGCTGAAGAAGAAAATTCATCAGCCTCTTCCCTTAAATTAATCCAACCAAGCCAATTCTCTTGGGCATTGAAGTCGGTTTATGCTGAGCGTGATTTTACGCTGCCGGCTTGTATTGGTTCTGAGGGGATTAACGTCTTACTTCGCCGTATTCAAAATCGTTTAATTGATTTTGGTTATGTCACGACACGCGTGGTGGTGGAGCCACAGGATTTACGTTCAGGTATGCTCGTACTCACTGTGATTCCGGGTAAAGTAGGTCGTATTCAATTACAAGACCAAAGTGCGATTCCGTTTGCCACCCGTGGTACCTTATGGTTTGCTATGCCAATGGCGCAAGGGGATATATTAAATATTCGCAATATTGAACAAGGTTTAGAAAACTTAAAACGTGTACCGAGTGCTGATGCGAATATGGAGCTTGTGCCAACGGATGCAGTGGGTGAAACCGATGTGGTGATTGCTTATAAGCAAAGCTTACCTTTTCATTTAACTTTGGGACTAGATGACTCAGGCAGTAAAGCTACGGGTCGTTTACAAGGTTCAGCTACGTTTTCTTGGGATAACGTGCTAACACTTAATGATATGTTCTATATCAGTGGTACACGCAGCTTTAAACGTGATAGCGATGATGCGGAAGGCGATTATGGCAGTAAAAATGTCAGTCTCTATTATTCCATTCCTTGGAAGAACTATCTCTTAACGCTTTCCGGTTCAAAATATTCTTATCACCAAACGGTAGCGGGCGCATTTGAGTCTTACACCTATTCGGGTGAAAGCCAACAAATGAAAGCGAATTTAAGTCGCTTATTAACTCGTGGAAGTCTTCATAAAACCTATGTGAATGCCGCGTTATGGACGAAAAAATCTCATAACTACATTAATGACACCGAAATTGAAGTGCAACGTCGTCGAACAGCAGGTTGGGAAGTGGGGCTTAATCACACCCAATACATTGGTGAAACTGTTTTACAACTGTTTGCGAACTATAAACGTGGTACGGGTGGGAATAAATCCTTACCAGCACCGGAAGAAGAATTTGGTGAAGGCACTTCTCGCATGCAGATTTTTACTGCAGGCATTGATTTTACCTATCCTTTCACTATCGGCAATCAACCTTTCCGCTTTAACACCAGTTGGAATGGACAATGGAACGGCACACCTTTAACCCAACAAGATAAATTGAGTATTGGTGGTCGTTATACCGTACGCGGATTTGATGGTGAGCTATCACTTTCCGGTGAAAAAGGTTGGTTATGGCGAAATGAGCTCGGTTGGAATATTGCCAATAAAGGACATGAGCTTTATTTAGGAATAGACCGAGGCAAGGTGCACTCTAGCCAAGAAGAGCTTCAAATTGGTGACAGCTTAATGGGTGGTGCAATTGGACTTCGCGGTAAATTATGGGGCATTAACTATGATTATTTTGTGGGTGTTCCAATTAAAAAACCGGAAGGATTTAGAACTAGTCATGTGACAACCGGATTTAATGTGAGCTACCGTTTTTAATGCTCACGCTTTTAGATGAATAAATTGATTAAAACCAAACAGAATTTAAAACTTTAAAGGAAATTAAAAAATGAATAAACGTCATTATAAAGTGATTTTTAGCCGTGTATTAAACCAGCTTGTGGTGGTCTCTGAGCTGGCAAAATCTCAAGGTAAAGCACAAAGTGAAAATGTGAGCTCAGAACAAGAAAAAACAGGACTATTTTCAACCGCACTTTCACTTAATCCTATTCATTTTAGCTTAATGTTGGCATTAGGCTTTGTCTTCTTATCCCCTTCTGTTCATGCAGAAGATATGGCCATTCGTGCAGATAAATCTGCACCGGGTAATCAACAACCCACAGTACTTCAAACCGGCAATGGTTTACCGCAAGTAAATATTCAGACACCAAGCGCCGGTGGCGTATCACGTAACCAATATTCACAATTTGATGTGGCAGAGAAAGGCGCGGTGTTAAACAATGCTCGTAAAGCGGCACAAACGCAAATGGCAGGCTGGGTGCAAGGTAACCCGAATCTTGCTCGCGGTGAAGCAAAAGTCATTCTTAACGAGGTGAACTCTGCTAATCCAAGCCGTTTAAAAGGTTATGTGGAAGTGGCAGGTAAAAAAGCAGATGTGGTGATTGCCAACCCAAGTGGTATCCAATGTGATGGCTGTGGTGTGATTAATGCTGGACGCACCACGCTGACAACCGGTAAAGCGGAAGTTGAAAATGGCGAGTTGAAAGGCTATCGCGTAAAAGGCGGTAAAGTGACTGTTGGTCAAAAAGGCATGGATAACAGCCAATCCGATTACACCGATATTATCGCGGAGAAAGCCGAAATTAAAGGTGGGGTTTGGTCGAAGAAAGGTATTAAAGTTACCACGGGTAAAAACAACGTTGACCGCACTAATGATTCGGTTGTGTATGTGGGCGATAAAAACACCGACAACACTGACCGCACTTCTGATACCCAAGGCGAAAACCAAAGCTACAGTGTGGATGTGAGCCAATTAGGTGGGATGTATGCGGAGAAAATCCATTTAGTGGATAACGGTCAAGGCCTTGGTGTGCGTAATGCGGGGCATATTGGGGCATCTGCTGGAAGCGTGAAAATCGATAGCCAAGGTAAGATTGTGAATGAAGGCTTTATAGGTGGTAGCGAAAATGCCGAACTCAATGCGAAAAAGAATATTGAGAACCGTGGCACCGTTTATGCTAAAGCTCAGACCCAACTTAATGCTCAAAATATTGATAACAAACAGGGTGTCATTGCCGGTAAACAAGTTCAGCTTAACGCAAATAACGTGGATAACCGCAAGCAATCGGATAAGGGCTCTTTGATTGTTGCAACAGAGAAAGCGAGCATTAAAGCGAAACATGTAGATAACCAAGGGACGAAAGCTGGCGGCAAAACGGAACAAGGTATTCGTGGTGCTCAAGTGGCTATTACAGCTGAAAATCTTTCTAACCAACAAGGGGGCATCTACAGTGATGAGCATACCCAACTAGATGTTGCTCAAACAATTGATAACAAACAAGGTGAGATTGAAGCGGGTAAATCAATTGAGTTAAAAGCGAAGACGTTGGCAAATGAAGGTGATATCAAAACCAAAGGGGATTTGACGGTTCGTTTACAAGATAGTTTAACCTTAAATAACGCTTTCCAAGTTGGTGGTAATTTAGATTTTAAAACCGAAGGGGATTTTAAAAATAATAGCCAATTACGTGTAGGTAATAAGGTAGATGTTAAAGCGGCTAATGTAGAAAACACTAAAGATGCTGAAATTAGTGGTAATGAAACACGCATTAATACAAACACGTTGACTAACCGAGGCTTAATTGATGGTGCATTGACGGTGGCAAAAGCCGTGACCATTAATAACTTAGGTACCGGTCGTATTTATGGTGACCATGTTGCTTTACAGGGGGAGAATTTAAATAACCTTGAAGAAGGGGATAAATCCGCTGTAATTGCTGCACGTGAGCGTTTAGATGTGGGCGTGGATAAAGTTTTAAACCGCAATGAAAGTACTCTTTTAAGTATGGGTAAAATTTATGTGGGTAAAGCGTTGGATGAAAACAACCAAGCGACAGGTAAATCAGCGTATGTTCAAAACTACAATGGCGTGATTGAAGCGCTAAACCTTTACGACAATGCGAAAAGCAAAGCGATCACCTTTAATACTGGTAAGGTAGAGAATAAACATTTCTTCCTTGAAACAGAAAATGTGGATACTTCTTCTACGCCAATTTTTGAGTATCGAATTGGGAATGATTCGACTATCTACGGTAAAGACTCTGGGGTTTATAAAGTAAAACAAGATAATAAGAGTGGTCGCTGGGGACTAAACCGAAAAATAAGAGATCTTTATCATATTTTTTCACCGGATGGCAAAATCGAAAGTGATAACTGGCATCAATATGATTATACCCGCACAGTGAATGAAACCGTGGTACTTAACCCAAAATATCAAGAAGGTAAGATTTTAAGTGGTGGCGGCATTGATTTTAATGATGCGCGTGTAGACAACCAAGACAGTAAAGTGATCGCTGGTGGGGTGATTCAGATTGCGGATGGCCAATTACATAATGATGAGTTGAAAGGTCGTACTATTGTAACGGATGTGGGGAGTGTAACTGAATTTTACAAAGGTGAAAAGTGCAGAATAAGAGTTAAATTTTTTGGGTGTGTAGATAGCTATACTACCACTAAAGATGATACTAGTCCTTACTTTAAGCAAAATAAAAGAGTGAAAGATTTAGGAGTATTTGCTTATAAAGAAAATGTAGCACCTGAATTTACCAATAATAGCGTGGCTAATAAAGGTGATGCGGGGGATGTTGTATTAAATCATCTGACTCAATCGTTGGATAAATCCTCGCTTTATCATGTGAATCCTAATGCACCAAAAGGCTATGTGATTGAAACCGACCCACGTTTTGCGAACAAGCAAAAATGGTTGAGTTCGGATTATATGTTCAATGCATTACGCTACGACTCAAATAATATGTTGAAACGTTTGGGGGATGGTTTTTATGAGTTGCGTTTAGTGAATGAACAAATTAATCAGTTAACTGGTCGTCGTTATCTGGATGGATATCAAAATGCCTTAGAGCAATATAAAGGTTTGATGAACAACGGCATACGTTATGCCAAACAATTTAATTTGGTGCCGGGTGTTGGCTTAACAAAAGAACAAATGGCGGAGCTGACCACTGATTTAGTGTGGATGGTGAATCAGGAAGTGACGCTTCCAAGCGGCAAGAAAATTAATGTGTTAACGCCGAAAATTTACTTAGCGTCTAACCGTACTCAAGTCACTCCAACGGGCTCAGTGATCTCGGGGGATAGTATTGTTGGTTCTGTGAAGGATATGACCAACGAAGGAACGGTACTTGCCGCAAACCTAGTAAATTTATACGGCCAAAATTTAGAGAACAAAGGTCTGGTTTTTGCTAATAATGTCAACCTTAATGCTAAGCAAAAATTAGTGAACCTCGGTGGTAAGATTGTGGCTGCAGATAGCTTATCTCTATACGGTGGAAAATCCGTAGAGCTTGGTGCTACCACAACAGAAACACAAAACCAATTAGGACGTACTGAAACCGGCAATAGGCTTGTCGATCGTCAAAGTGAATTGAAGGTAACTGACAAAGGCGGTGAGTTATCTATTCAAAGTGGTGGCGATATCACCTTGAAGGCAGCAAATGTGAAGTCGGCAGGCACTGTTGATGTGAATGCTAAAGGTAAACTCTTGGTGACGACTGAGAAGCAAAGCAGCAAAGAGCATTATAACTTTAGTAATAACCATCACTATCACTTAGATAAGGAAAGTGAAGTAGGTTCAGTTATTGAGGGTAAAGATGGTGTACGTTTAATTGGACAAGAGGAGACGACACTTCGTCAAGCGAAGGTTAGTAGCGAAGATGGTAAGATGATGGTTGCGTCTAAAGGTGATGTTCTCATTGAAGAAGGTCGTGATATTGAGCATTTAGATCGCCGAAATAAACAAACATTGAAAGGTTTCTTAACCAAAGAAACCGAAGAACGTCGTCATCATCACGATTATAATTTAGCTAAAGGTAGTAGATTACAAGGTAAAAATGTTGAAATACTTTCTCAAACATCAAATGTTTCTGTAAAAGGATCTGACATTCAGGCTAAAGAGAATATTCATTTACAGGGTAATCAAGTAAAAGTCACAGCAAGCCTTGATAAGATGGAGTCCCAAGATTCTTCTTCATTTAAGAAATCAGGATTAAGTGTCTCAGGTAAAGGTGGCGTAATGCAGATTGGTTACCAACGAGACAAATTGAACAATAACGGTTCAAGTTACAACGAAAATGTAAATGGTAGTGAATTAGTTGCAAAAGATGGCAATTTATCTATTTATGCTCAACAGGATGTAGATGTAGATGCTTCACGCTTAGCTTCTGGTAAAGATATGTCGATCACGGGTAAAAATGTTCATTTAAATGCGATGAATGAACAGCATGACAGTGAATATCATCAGGAACAAAAATCGACAGGTTTTGGAATGGGCTTTGTATATGATCCAGTTTCTCGAGCAAAAGAAAACTATCGTCAGAAAGAAGCTCAAGGTGCTACAAAGAGCGTTGTTGGTAAGGCTATGGGGGCCTCTGATGCAGTTGCTGATTCTATAGAATCCATGGTGCGTGGCATACAACCTTATGCTAACCACAATCGTAGTGAATCAAATAAATACAATCAAAAAACTGTCGCAAAAATAACTTCGCTTGAAGCTGGCCGTAATATGAGTATAAATGCTATAGAGGGCGATATTCGCACTCAAGGTAGTAGCATAAGTGCAGAAGGTGATGCGCAGTTTATTGCAGCTAAAAATGTTGATTTTAATGTGGCGGTACACGAGCAATCGCAACATGCTTCATCTCGACAACGAGGAGCCGGTGTAGACGGTTTGGCGAAATATGTGGCAGGGGTGCACACACAGCGAGAAAATGGGGATACTAGTCTTCGGCAAGAGGTTGGTGCTCAGATTTCCATTGGTGGTAAGAGCACTACAATTGCCGAGAACGGTGATATTACTCTAAAAGGAACGACATTTGTCTCTAATGACAAAAATATCCTGCAAGCTAATAATGGCGATGTGAAATTACTGACAGCAGAAACAACGGATAGAAGCACTCAGATGCGCAAAGGGCATAGTGTAGGGGAGGCGGCTATCTCAGATACTGAGCGTTTCTTTGGTTATAATCGCACTAGAATGAATCAGGACGGCGAGCAGATTACGCATAAGGGTAGTCAACTTGCAAGTCTCAATAGCACGGTTGATGTGTATGCGGGTAAAGATTACCTGCAAACAGCAAGTGAAGTTTTAGCCAAAGAGAAGGTCAATATTAATGCTCAAAATATCACTATCAATAATGCAATTAATCACCAAGATAACAGCTATAGTGAGAGTGATTTAAAAATAGGCCAATTTAGTCGTGTAAAATCGCCAATCATCGATTTAATTAACACGATTGAAGGGGCAGCAAAAAATGACAAAGCATCGGATCGCTTGAAAGCAGCGAATGTAATGAGTGTGGCAGCGCAGGGTTATAACTTATATAACGCCTTCAGTAAGATGGCGACAAAAGACCCGAAATCTAACACCTATTTGCTTCGTGTTGAATCGGGTAGCGGTGTGGCACATAGTCGTCAAAGCCAAGAGAGTTTTGGTGATATCAGCCAAGGTAGTCGCATAAATGCCAAAGAGATTAATCTTATTGCTCGCGGTGATGGTAGCTTAAATGAAAAGGGCGAACGTCAATTAGGAAATATCAATTTAACGCATACTGATCTTACATCCCGAGATGAAAATGGTAATAGAATCAAGGATAGTAAAATTACCTTAACCGGCAATGAGTTGAATATCAAAGCTGGTGAAAGCCACACTCAATTTAAAGGACGTAATCAAAGTGTAGGTGTTGAAGCAGGGGTGGCGGCAACAGTAGGTGCTCAAACCGGTATAGGCGTTTATGCACGAGTAGGCGGAAGCAGTGGCAAGGAAGATGGCGAAAGCAAAACTTACCAAGCCAGCCACTTAGACGCACAAACTGTGACTTTAAACAGCCAAGGGGATACTAATCTTATTGGTAGTCAGGTGGCGGCCAATAGGGTGAATGCCAATGTGGGTGGCAAGCTCAACATTGAAAGTTTACAAGACGAAGAACGCTTTAAAACCAAATCAAGCGGAGGCGGTTTAGAAGTGGAATTTGGTTTTGGCAACAACTGGAGCTTGAGCGGTTATGGTAATGCTTCAAAAGGCACAACTCACCGTAAACAAGTGAATGAACAAGCCGGTATTTTTGCTGAAGAAGGCGGTTATCATATCAATGCTGATAGCGTTCAGTTAAAAGGTGGTGCGATTGCGAGCACCAATCCAAAAAATAGTGAATTAGCGACAAATAAACTGACTTTTGAAGATATTCAAAATGAATCAAGCAGCAGTGCAGCGAGCGCAAGCGTTAGCGGCAGCATCAAAGAGTCAAAAGAAAAATGGGTTGATAATGAGACCGGCAGAGCGGTTAAACCGAACACAGAAAATAGTACCAAACTAGACAGTCAACGTAGTGGGGGTATAAGTCCAGGCTTACCAATGTTTGAGCGAGACAGTGACAGTTCGGTTACCAGAGCGACACTGACGGAAGGGACGATTATCTTGAATAAAGATACTCATCCAACCGTCACCACAGCAAAAGAGTTAGGTATCAATACAGACCTTGCCCAAGCTAATAATCAAGTGGCACAGACGAAAGATGTGAAAGCGCAAATCCAAGAGCAGCAACAGATTTCGACAGCTATTGGTAATGTGAAATCGGCTGTGGATACTTATACGTCAAATAAATTAAATGAAGCAGAAACTGCTGAACGACGTGCAAAAGCAGAATATGATAAAGCTCAGGCTAATAATGCAAGTAAGGATGAGTTGAATTTCCTTGAATATCGGTTAAGAGAAGCTAAGCGAGAAGTGGGTGAATGGGGATATGGCGGAGGAAACCGTCGAACTATAGACACCGTCACAGCCCTCTTTACTGGCGTACTCTCAGGGCAAGGTGCTTCAGCCACAACTGTCGCAACCTTATCGCCAACGGTGAATAAACTGATTGCGGATAATACGCATGATAAAGCAACTAATGCACTTGCACATGCCGTATGGGGAGCGATTGAGGCTCAAGTCAATGGCGGAAGAGCAGCACATGGTGCGATAAGTGCAGCAGGGGCTGAATTACTGGCGCCACAAATTGCCTCTATACTTTATGGTAAATCGGAAGCTGATTTAACGCCAGATGAAAAGGCGGGTGTCATTAGTATGGCAAGTCTTGCAGGCGGTATTGCCGGTGCCATAATGAACGGAAAATCAGAAGGTGTTGAAATCATTGGCAATACGGCAATTAATGCACAGATTGCGGAAAATACGGTGACGAACAATTACCTTTCTGGGTGGCAGGCTAAGCAAAGAGATGAAGAGTTTGCGGCATGTAATGGTAGCTTGCGCTGTGAATTAAAAACAGGTGTTTATTGGGAATTGGTGAGTTCGGGACAAGATACTGCTTATGGTGCCGGGCTTGCGACGTCAATTCCAGTGGGGCTTTTTGAAACAGGGAAAGGCATTGCTGAGATTGCGATGCATCCGATTGACTCACTGAATGCGATTAAAACCTTAATTCAAGAAGGCAATTTCACTGAAGCAATGAAACAATCCTATGCGAATAGAATTGATAAGATGATTGTTGAGTATGAGAAAGCGGGTGCAGAAGGGGCTTTCAAGGCCGGTTTAGAGGCAGGTCAATTACTGCAAGAGACGGCGGGAATACTTGCTGGTGGTGCGGGTTTGGCCAAAGTTGGAATTAAGCTAACGAAAACAGCGACAAACTTAGCGAAGAATGTTGTTAAGCATGAAGGAAAGGTGATAAATGTAGCATCAAGTGTAGCTTCAACGGTCAAAGAAACTACTACACTTAAGCCTAAACCAGAAAAAACACTAAATATTGTTTGTGGTATGGGAGAAAAATGTTTTGTAGCGGGCACCTTAATTGAAACTGTAAATGGTTTAAAACCAATAGAGGAAATCCAATATGGTGAACTGATTTGGTCTCGTGAAGAATTTGGTGAGAAATATGCTTATAAACCTGTTTTTGCTAATAAGGTAACGTTAAATCAAGAAACTTTTAAGGTTGTTGTGAAAAATGAAGATGGTAAAACTGAATCCTTTGTCACTACAGCGGAACATCCTTTCTTTGTTGAAGGAAAAGGATGGTTGAAAGCGATTTTACTTAAAGAAGATATGGTTCTACTTGATAGAAATGGCTTACCATCTTTACAAGTGGTATCGCAACAGGCTACTGGAAAACTAGAAACAGTTTATAACATCGCCGTAGAAGAATTTAGCACTTACCATGTAGGGGAATTTGGTGTTTGGGTTCACAATGCAAATTGTTGTGATTTTGTGAATGTAAAATATGGTGATATTGAGGCTAAATTTAAGCAAGGCGGTTGGGTTAATCCAAAAAATGATCGAGTGATGTATATCGATCCTTTTGATGGTAAATTTAAAGATTTTCCAGATGGAGCAAGAGCTTCGGTGGATCATATTTTGCCACAAAGCGCATTTAATAAAATTGATGGTTTTGATAAATTACCAAAACATGTTCAAAATGAATTAATTAATCACCCTATGAATTTACAGCCTTTACCAAAGGAACTAAATTCATCTAAAGGTGCTAAAATTGAAACAGGAACGGAAGGTTGGCAGAGATATGTTAAGGAAAACAAAGATATATCACCAACATATAGAGCGTATTTAGAAAACACTCAAAGAAATATGGTGGCTTTAGTTGAGGAACAGATTAAAAAGAGAGGTCTTAAGTGAAATTTATGACTAAATCTGATTTATATAAAGAGTTTGACGAAGTCTATTTCAACTTATCAGAGCTATGCTTTGATAAAATAAACTTATTTTATCGAAAATTTGATGATTTTGACCCAATGAAATTTGATGGTTTAAATTTAGTAAATAAAGTTGAACCAGAAAATTATCTTATTGAACGATTTAAAGTTATACAGCCTGAGTCATATTCTCATTTATACGATGGAAGATTTTTTTATGCTATTAAAAGAAGCCAGATTCCAGTAATGAATGATATAACTGAATTTGGCGTAATAATTAATGATATTGTTTATTACATAAGTTATGACCCATTTTCATTCTCTAAGGGAGAATATAAGCTACATCATAAAAGTATTCCTTATGAATTGCTTAACTCTTGGTTATTTTTTAGTGATAAATGGATTGTCTCAGAGGGTATAACTTCAAATATATATAAAAGTAATTTACCTTCATTATTATTAATGCCTATTCATTCAATTATAGAAGGTTTTGAAGATAGTCATGGCGTTGCACTTCCTGAATATACAACATTTCTTGAGCAGAAATTTAATCATGCTTTTAGACAAAGCTATGACGATGATAAATTCAATGATAAAAAATATTTTGAATTAAGATGTTTGCTTGATACCCGCTCTAATGATGATTGGAGTAAAACAGGATATCAATTATTTGTGTCTTCACATAATGATGAACGTAATGTTTATGTGATACCTAGAGCAGATGTGATGGGTATTAAAAAGTTGACGAATCCAGCAGAGGCAATAGATCATTATGCTGCTCATTTATTCTCACGTGCTGAGGGTGAGTTTGATTTTATGAAATATGCAGAAGATTTCTAATTAATACAATAAATTAAAGTGCGGTCAATTTTCACAGAGTTTTAAAACCTCTTAAAAATTGACTGCACTTTTTATTTTCAACGATGCTTATGTTAAGTAAATCTTATAATTTCACATCCAACTTCGCGTAAGCACGCTCTACTTTTTCCAATGCTTTTTCTACGGAAATATCACGAGCGAGTAAGACACCTAAACGGCGATGGCCATTGACTTCGCCTTTGCCGAAAATGCGAATATTGGTGTTTGGTTCAGCCAATACTTCGGCGATATTGCCAAATTGCACGTTTTTCGATTGACCTTCTACCACAATGGCTTTGGAAGCGGATGGGCTAATTAAGGTGATTTCTGGGATAGGTAAGCCTAAAATCGCACGGGCGTGTAAGGCGAACTCAGATAACTCTTGAGAAATTAGTGTGACCATGCCGGTATCATGTGGGCGAGGGGAGACTTCATTGAAGATAACCTCATCACCACACACAAACATTTCCACGCCGAAAATACCGCGACCACCTAATGCAGTGGTGATTTTCTCTGCGACCTCTTGTGCTTTTTTCAAGGCTGCATCAGACATAGCTTGTGGTTGCCACGATTCACGATAGTCACCATCTTCTTGACGATGGCCGATTGGCGCTAAGAAGCTGGTGCCATTAATGTGGCGAACGGTGAGTAAGGTGATTTCATAATCGAATTTAACAAACCCTTCTACAATCACGCGTCCTGCACCTGCACGACCACCTTGTTGAGCGTAATCCCAGGCTTTTTGTAAATCGTCTTTGGATTTTAAAATACTTTGACCGTGGCCAGAAGAAGACATAATCGGTTTTACCACGCAAGGAATACCGATTTTTTCAACCGCACTTTGGAAGTCCGCAAAGTTATCGACAAATTGATAAGGTGAGGTTGGCAAGCCAAGCTCTTCAGCGGCTAAACGGCGAATGCCTTCGCGATTCATCGTCAGCTTGGTGGCTTTGGCGGTAGGCACAACATTAAACCCTGCTTTTTCTAATTCAATCAGCGTATCGGTCGCGATAGCTTCCACTTCCGGCACGATGTAATCTGGGCGCTCTTTTTCCACTAAGGCTTTGAGGGCTGCACCATCTAGCATAGAAATCGTATAAGCACGATGTGCCACTTGTTGTGCTGGGGCATTTTCATAACGATCGACGGCAATCACTTCCACGCCTAAACGTTGTAATTCAATCACCACCTCTTTGCCCAGTTCACCAGAGCCAAGCATCATCACTTTGATAGCATTCGGGGTTAATGCTGTACCTAAGGTTGTCATGTTGTGTCCTTATTTTAAGAAAGATTCATCAAGCGCTAAATCGTCATTTTTATTAATCCCCACACCGCGAGCAATCACATTTTTAGCAATATCATGTGCTTCTTCTAAAGAATGCTCGGTGTAAGTCCCACATTGGTATTCGTTTAATTCAGGAATTTGGTTTTGATCTTGCACGGTTAAAATATCTTTCATGGAAGCTAACCATGCATCAGCCACTTGTTGCTCGTTTGGTATGCCAATTAATGACATGTAAAAACCTGTGCGACAGCCCATTGGGGAAATATCGATGATTTCTACATTGTCATTGTTTAAATGGTCACGCATGAAGCCCGCAAATAAATGCTCAAGGGTGTGAATCCCTTTTGGTGGGAGAATTTCTTTGTTTGGAATGCAAAAACGGAGATCAAAAACAGTGATGTCATCGCCCTTTGGGGTACGCATGGTTTTGGCAACGCGCACAGCTGGTGCGTTCATACGGGTGTGATCCACTTTAAAACTGTCGAGTAATGGCATATTTATTTCCTTGAAAATCAGTGATTTGTAAATTAATTACAAGTTTTTGTAAATTTTTTTACATTTTTTTACAATTTCTTTGAACTTTTCTTTTTAGCGTCGGTCTTATAAAACAAGCAACTTGCAGTTGTTTTAATAAAATTGGTTCCTTAGGTTATTTGCCCCTTACTTGATAAGGGGCGTTTTTTTATCTATTGAATATTAATTCGTCGTTATTCTAGCCCACAACCAGGTTATGCACAAAGGCTATTCACGGCTATGACACGAAAGGTAAACTGAAAAAGAGCAAGGCAATATAACGGAGTCCTTTTCCAATCGTCATAAAAATCAAACAACTGAGCCAATTCAATCGAAGCCAACCGGCTACCGCACAAAATACATCCCCGATAATAGGCAACCAGCTCAGTAATAAAGTGATAGCACCATAGCGTTGTATTTTGTTTATCGCCCATAAAGTGCGGTCATTTTTGCTGTCGATTTTCGGAAACCATCGTCCAATCCAATAAGTGGTGAGGCTGCCTAGTGTATTGCCTGCGGTTGCTAGAAAAACAAGCCAAAAAATATCCGCACTTAATAATGACCCGACCAATACTTTTGGCGCAGCCAGGGAGACAAACACAATTTCTGAATTACCTGGCAAGATGGTGGCACTTAAGAAAGCGCTGAAAAACATTAGCCACAAGCCATGGGTTTGCCAGAAATCAGCCCAAAAGCTGAAAGAGAAAATGTCCCACATTAGGCTCTAATAATCTCTCGTGTTCTAACATCAAATACATCCATCCCCGCACTTAATCCCGCTTTTACGCCGAGATCGGCATCTTCAAAGACGATACAGCGTGATGGTTCGGCTTTTGCCAGTTCTGCACAGCGTAAAAAGGTTTCTGGATGCGGTTTATGTTCTTTCACATCATCAGCGCTGACAATGGCGTTAAAGTAATGTTTGATGTCTAATTTTTGCATCAACATATCAATGATTTGGCGGTTCGAACCTGAACCGAGCGCAATAGGTTTTTGTTGATAGTAATGACGCACCACGTCAAAGGTTGGGAGTAATTTTGATTCTGTTGGAATCAATTCATAAGAAAGTTTGCGTTTTGCTTGTATGACTTCATTTAAACGTTCTTGTGGCATGCCGGCATCTTGCATAATGGCTGAGGCGATAGTGCTCACGGTTGCACCACCTAAATCATACATAATTTGGCTGTTAAAACGATAACCAAATTGTTCCCCCACCATGTTCCACGCACGGGCGTGTACTGGCATGGTGTCGATTAAAGTGCCATCCATATCAAAAATCAGGCCATCATATTTTTCAAAAAGTCTGTTATCTATCATTTATTGCTTTCCTAGTTAGTAAATTTTTTCACTTTGTTTCAATTTTGTGATCTGTGCACTGGTAATTTTATGAAATAGCGGTAAAGTTATCCTATCTTAAAAAGGAATGTTATGTCGTTACTCAAACAATTAACCCGTTGGAAAATTCGCGGTCAGATTGATCAGGACGTTATTGATATTATTCTGACTTTGCAAAGTCGCCTCGAGCATCATTGGCGCATTGATGTGTCTATTCCGACCGTCATTACGCTCTTATTGCATATTGCCAACAGCCTTGCTCGCTTAAAACGAGGCGGTTGCGTTTCTCCGCTTCATCAACCTTTTTATGATGAAATGCAAAGTGCGGTCATTTTCCCTGATGTTTTGGAAATTCACCACGATTTGCTTTCTTTTATTCCGCAAGAAATTCCCGAAGCTGAGCAGAGCTATTATCTTGCCAATATTTATAGCTTGCTGTTGGAGCAAGATAAAAAATAAGGGCATAAAAGCCCCTATTCTATCAGTTAAAAATCAAACTGAGTTCTAAATCTTTGAGTAAATTGCTTTCTAAGCGCAAATCATTCCATACTAATGGATTATTATCCAAGTAATGTTTCTCAAAAGTCAGTTCCCAAGTCTGCAAAGAGCGGTCAATTCTGAGGTTGATTTTATCGGTGCTATCTGTCGCCTGACGAGATTTATTTAAAATCACCGAAATGCGTAAAAGAATAAGTAAAACAAGGACATCTTCATCTGCATAACGAGCAAAAATCGGTAAATCATTCTTTTTAAATGCGCCCGTGTGATAACGAACTAAATTCACCAATAAGCGTTGTTGCTCACGATCAAAACCCGGTAATTCCATATTTTGCAGAATATAAGCAGAATGTTTTTGCACATTGCGATGATTGATTACAATGCCGACTTCCAATAAACGCGCTGCCCAAATCAACAGATTTTTCATTTCATCAGCAAGATGAGGTTTTTGCCAATGGGTATATTGGTCAATTAAGGTTTTCGCACTATTGGCCACGCGATCAGCTTGCGCTAAATCTAAGTTAAATTGTTCGGCAAGTCCTAATGCAGTACGAGTACGGATGTCTGAAACCTGGAAGTTTTGTTCCAGGCTGTAAATCACCCCTTCACGCAAAGCACCGTCAGAATAGCGCATATTTTCTAAACCAAAAACGTCAAAAACAGCGCTTAAAATGGCTAGGCCTGGCACAAAGACATCGACGCGATCAGGGTTTAATCCTGCGATATTGAGCTCTTCAAAATGAGAAGCTTGTAAGGTTCGTTCAATTAAATTTTGTAAGCGTTCAGCGGTGATGATGCCGTTCGGGTCAAGGGTTGCGGTAATCACTTGATAGACGGTTTTGATGGTGCCCGATGAGCCTAACACTGATTGCCACCCGAGCTTGCGATATTCCCAGCTTAAATCTTCAATTTTATTGACCGCACTTTGGCGAGCTTGCTCGAAGTTTTCTTTTGAAATTTCGCCATTCGGGAAGAATTTTTTGGCAAAGCTCACACATCCCATATGACGACTTTCTGCCACTAAGGGGGTGAAATCGTCACCGATGATCATTTCAGTCGAACCACCACCAATATCGATGACTAGTTTACGTCCGCTTTCTGGTTGAGTGTGGCAAACGCCTGCATAAATGGTTTTGGCTTCTGTTTGACCGCTGATGATATTGATCGGATAAGGAAAAACGGCAGCAGCCTGACGTAAAAATTCGTCATTATTGACCGCTCTTCGTAAGGTATAAGTGCCTACGACATTCACATCTTTCGGTTCAAAGCCTTGTAAGCGTTCAGCAAAAAGTGCAAGACAACTTACACCGCGCTCAATGGCTTCTTGGCTTAATACATTGTGCTCATCTAAGCCGTCGGCGAGCCTCACTTTTTGTTTTAAACGAGAAAGCACCTGAATCGAACCATTGATAATCCGCGCCACAATCATGTGGAAGCTGTTTGAGCCTAAATCAATGGCGGCAATCTCCCGGGTCTCACCTCGGTGATGAGGTTCTGCGAGTTGAGCCAGTTGCTTGTCGTTGCGCATGTCCTTTCCTAAAATTCAAATTGATACAATAAATCAAAAACTTGGTTTGTGCTGGAAACTGATTGGAAATAAAGTTGCGGCATTAAGCGGTAACGCAAGGTCACTTCGGCTAAGCCATCAAACAATCCTACACCGTATTTCACTTGTAAGCGTTTACCAATATTACCACTAACTTGTACTTTGGAGCTATCCCCAACACCGGCAGTGCCTAAGTTTAAGTCTTGAATACCAAAGGCTTCGCCAATACCGCCGACTACTTTACCACTTTTCGCCAAACCTAAGCCAAGTAATGCCGCACCTACAGAACCACTAGAACCTGCTTCACCACTGTTTTCTAATGAGCGACCGGTTAATAAATAAGAAAGTGCCTGGTCTTGAGATTTGGCTGGGTCAGAGAAAATGGTGACTTGTGGGCTAGATGCCATACCAATCACTTTTACCCCTGCTGTGACCTTATTGTCCTCCATGGCTTCTGGGTTACGAATAGCTTCAATATTTAACATTGGTTGTGAAGGTAAACCTGAGAAGCTGATTTGCCCTTTACGAATTAATAAATCCTGTCCAAAAGAGGCATAACGACCATTTTTTAGGTTAATTTGACCAAATAAACCTAATTTGCCTTTATCCTGTTTCACAGAAAGTAATCCGTTTAAATTGGTTTTTAATCCATAGGCATCTAAATGCACATCGTCGCCGATTTTAATTTTTAAATCAGATTGAATTTGCATGCCAGATTTGGTTTCTGAAGCAAATTGGCGATTAATGAGTTCTTCTTTACTTTTTCTTGGACCATTTAAAATGACTTCATCTTCACTCACTGGTTCAGCATTGTCCGGTAAGCTTTCAATGGCAATTCTTGCCCAAGGGATATCCACATTACCACTCAAATCTAAGAGTTTTGGTGACGCTTTGACAACCACATTTGGGCTGACTTTTAATTTCGCCATGGATGGAATATCAACTTTGAAATTATCTGCTTGCGCTCTAACTTCTGCCGTCCAGTTATCCATGTGAGCCCAGTTAGCTTGTCCATTAATATTTAGTTTGCTATCTGGTGTTTGAACATTGCCATTTAAGGTTGAAGAGGTGCCATTAAAGCGAATTGCTACTTGGCCATCAGTCACATCAAAAGGCAGGCTTTTCAGTTTCGTTTTCACATTTCGAATGTCGAAATTGCCATTTAATAATGGTTTTTCTAAGTTACCACCGAAACTTAAGCGTGAGACCACTTCACCATCTATGCTTTCACCGCTGGAGAAAAGTTGATTGGCTAAGGATAAGCGTAAACCTTCAATCGTAAAGGTACCGCCTAATTGACGACCTTTACTTAAATCATGAATTTTTAAGTCTGTGCCTATTCGACCTTGATTTTGAACGTTAATGTCAGATTTCAAGGTTAAATTGTTATTTTGAATATCGGCATTCACACTTAATTTAGGAATATCCAGCTTAAAGGTACGGTAGTCTAATTTTTGTGCCACACCAATGTTATTACCTTCCACTACCACATTCAGTTGTAACGGTTTATTCGTGAACCACGCCACTTTTCCTCGGCTTTGTAATTGGCCTTTGAGCGTGTCTTGTCCCATCAATTTATTCACTAAATCTAAATTAATACGTTTAAGCTCAAAAGGGACTTCGCCGTTTTTCCCTGCCGTAAATTGTTGAGGGAAACACAGATCTAAGTCTTGGTTAATCCAGCAGTGTGAACCAATGGTGGCTTGGATTTTTTTATTGTCATAAGTCACCGGAATGGTTTGATTCACTTTAAAGTCACCAATAGGTGAGTTTAGGCTCACTTGGCTTAAATTGCCTTTCCATTGCAGAGAAGTGCGGTCAAAATTACCAGTGATTTGTAAATCAGCTGCAACAGGTTCACCTTTGGATTTTAAGGTAAGCGTATGATGTTTTTCATCACCTGATGCATTCAAATCAATATTATGTAATTTGATGCTGTCACCATAACGGAAGTTTTCCGCTTTGATGGTAAGTTCACCTTTTACTTGAGGTTCACTCACAACATTACCTTTAATTAAGGCTTTGGATAAGTCTAACCCTTGGAAGTGCAAACCTTGTGCCGTTAAATCAGTATTAATGGTTGGCGCAGTAAGCTTACCTAAAATCTGTGCTTTACCAACGACGGAGCCCGATAAATCTTGCCACAGGCCACGTAAGCTTGGTGCGTTGATATCTAAATCTAAGTTTGATTTATCACCCAATGTACCTTTTGCCGCAATGCGGTTATCGCCATAGTTCAGCAATAGATCAGGAATGTTTAATAAGGTTTCATTACTTAAAAAGACACTACCTTTTAAGCTTAATGTGCGAGAGGAAAGACTACCGGTTAAATCCACGGTAGGCACATCCACTTTCCAATGATTGGAATCAGCGGAACCTTGAGAGCTCACTTTGCCCGATAATACGGCTGGCATGGCTGGCACATAAGGGCGAATGTTCATTTTGTTTAAATCAGCGGTTACATCCCATTGCGCGCCATCTTTCCAGTTTGAGGAACCCGTTAAACGTGCCGTACCATCTAGGGCAGCAAGTTTTAATTCGTTGAGGATGACTTCATAGAGTTTACCGTCTGCATTCAAATCAACGTGGGTATGAGGGATATGATCCATCCCCTCCACGCCACCAACAACTTCTGCGTGATAATTCAATAAATCGCCAGTAAGCTTGATATCAACATCGTTAATCTTGAGTGGTGCTAGGCTGTCTGCAAAAGCATATTGACCTTTTTTCGCTTTTAATTGCAGATTTAATGGCATTTTATCTTCAGCCAGTTTCACATCACCTGTTAAGGTGGCATCAAGCACCCCCTGTGTGGTTAACGAAAATGCGGTCGTTTTTTTCAAGGAGCCCGATACATTGAGATCAACTTTGCTGGCAGGCAGAATGGTTTTATCTTT
The DNA here is from genome assembly GCF_001838635.1 of Haemophilus sp. HMSC71H05. NCBI lineage: Bacteria > Pseudomonadati > Pseudomonadota > Gammaproteobacteria > Pasteurellales > Pasteurellaceae > Haemophilus > Haemophilus sp. HMSC71H05. Next base: position 43,418 of record NZ_KV838028.1, on the reverse strand, counting down.
TGATTTAAAGGCTTGGAGATCCGATTTTAATGTGAGATCAACTGGAAAATCGTCATTGAGCTGGAGTTGCCCTTGGCTAGAAAGTGTACCAAGAGAGCTGTCAATGTCGAGTTTTTGTAATTTCACTAAATGATCGGTGGCATCTGCTTGCAATTCCACTTTAGGCACAGTGATTTTTTGGATTTCTTCGCCTTTTTCATTGAGCGATTGATATTGCCAGTTTGTACCCAAAAAACTTGGAATGTGCATATCAAAAGGCAAGTTCACCGCATTTAAATTACCTAAAAAAGCCGGTGTGAGTGTTTGCTCAATTTGCGCCCAATCAACGGGTTTAGCGGGTTCTTTTTTCTCAGGTTGAGGTGTATTCGGTTGAGTTTGGGAGACAGTTGAGAAAAGCACGTCTGAAAGCGTGGTGGGCTCAAGGGTAAGGCCAGATTCATTGTTTAAACTGATCGCACTTTGAAAAGACGAAAACGTAATATTGCTTTGATCGAGTTTCATATCAAAGTCAGTAATCGCCACATTTTTCACTTGCACAGAAACCGGTAAATGGATTTTTTCCATTGGACCACTTTCCGTTTGTTTCTCTTCAGAAGGTGGCATGACACTGGTATCAATGGCAATTTTCGGCTGCGTTAAGCTGAGATCATCAACAATAATATCACCCGAAAGTAAACGAGCTAAATGCAGTTGTAATTGCGTTTTAGGGAGTGCCACATCTACGCCGGTTGTTTGAAAACGTAAATTTTCTAAGACTAAACCATCTTGTAAGCCACCGCTGACTTGCTCAATAGATAAGCTATCGAGCATTTTATCGGCGAGTTGAATAAGTGCACGTTGTCCACTATCAAAAGACAGTGCTGTGACTAAGCCTAAAACAGGAATAAAAATGACCGCACTTCCGACACATAAAATTTTACGGCAGGTCTTTTTCTTTTTAACGGGTTGTGTGGTTTGGTTATCTGGTTGTGTTTCTTGTTCAGACATAGTCATACCCTAAATTTCAGCCCCTAAGCCAATGTAAAATTGAATGTTTTTGCTGTTATCTTTATCTCGAATTGGCGTTGCAATATCAAATTTGATGGCGCCAATTGGCGATGCCCAACGTACACCGACACCCGCACCATAACGCAATTCGGTGGCTTTGTAAGAGTTAGCCGCCAAGCCTGTGTCTGCAAACACGGCACCCCACCAGTTAGGGTAAACTTGATATTGATATTCAAGGCTACCTGTTACTAAACGAGAACCACCAACTAATTTCCCCTCTTTATTTTTCGGTGAAATTTTCTTATAGCCATAACCTCGCACGCTGCGATCGCCCCCTGCAAAGAAACGTAGTGCAGGTGGAATTTTTCGAATATCAGGCGTATTTAAATAACCAATTTCTGCACGGGTAATAAAACGGTGATTTTCTGCGTACGTACGAATCCAGGCGGTAGAAGCTTGAACTTTAAAGAAATTAGCATCGGACATCCAAAGCTTATTCCCTAAATCAACCGTGATTTTTTGGGTATCTCCCCATGTTGGGAATTGACCACCTCTTAAACGGGTACGGTTAAAGCCCCCAGTTGGATAAACCAGGAAGGTTTTATCGGTGAAATCAGCTTGTGTGTAGCTGTCATAACGGACACGAAGACCCGCAAAATATTGCCAACCCTCGCTATTATTCCAATAGCGTAATGCAGCGAAAGTGAGGGCTTTGGTATCCGTATCGTTTTTATTTTCTTTTTCATAACCGGTTGAAAATTCATAATAATAATTTAATGGATTTTTCAACAATGGCATTTTATAGGTGGCTTCAAAGTTTTGTTTTGGCGCAGAGACATAAAGATTTGTACGGAAACTATGGCCTCGGCTATTGATCCAAGGTTTTGTCCAACCAATTTGGACATGAGGGCCTGTATCAGTCGCAAAACCGACCCCAAGCTCCATTGAGTTTTTCTTACGTGGATAAAGTAAAAGTTCGATATCGACTAATTTCTCTTCTTCGCGGACATGCGGTTGTAAAAGTACGGAGCTAAACCAGTTGGTGGAAGAAAAATTATTGGTTAATTCAGATAAATCACTGACTAAATAAGGATCGCCCGATTTGATGTTGAGCATGTTTTGCAAATAATCTTCGCGAATTTGGGAATGGTTGAAGGTGATATTGCCATAATGATAACGTACGCCACTATCAAATAGCATACGCCACCATGCTTCATGCGTTTCTGGGCTGATTTCTAAGCGAGAAATTTGGAATTTTCCGTCAAGATAACCACGAGCTAGCGCAAGGTTTGAAATGCTGCTTTTATAATCATCGTATTTTTGATGCTCAACTAACTCACCTTGTTTTGGCAAGTTTTTACGGAGTGCCGTGAAGTTTTCGTCTTCTGCCGCTTCGCCTGTAATTTCAACGTCTGTTCCTGCAATTTTACTTGGCTCACCCGGGGTGACATTCGCAATAAGTAAATCTCGTTGACCTTTACGTTTTTTCAATTCAAAGGTCACGGAAGAACCATAATAACCAAAGACTCGAAGGCCTTTATCGACAGCATCTGAAACTAATTGTTTATACCGATCTGAGCCATCCATCTCGCCTTTATCAATGAGATTGACATTCATGTCAGTATTGCGAATGGCGCGTTCACCCTTAATACCGCGGATCTCAATATCTACGGTTTGTTCTGCAAGGGCTGAAAAACTCATCCATCCAAGCAAAAGTGCGGTTATTTTTAACGAAATTTTTTTCATTTTATTACAAGCTAAACTTTAAGAAGGTCCACATCAAACCGCCCTAGTTTACCCATAAAATAAGTGGATTACCAACGCAATTATGGATGGGATTTGAAATTGTTATATGCATTTGAGCGTTAATACGACAATGCGATCAAAGAAAGAGTTTCCTTTGCTTTGAAAAAAATAGTGATTGTTCTCTTTATTCAGACATTTAACCAAAATGTAACCGGGCCATCATTGGTTAGCGTTACTTGCATATCTGCTGCAAATTGTCCGTTAGCAACGGTGACTTTTTCTGCACATTTTTGCGAAAAATACTCATACAATTCGTTAGCCAATGCTGGCGCGGCACCTTTTGAGAAACTTGGTCGTAGCCCTTTTTGTGTGTCTGCGGCTAGGGTAAATTGGGATACCACAAGCACTTCGCCACCGATTTGTTGCACGTTTAAATTCATTTTGTCATTTTCATCGCTGAAAATACGGTAATTTAATACTTTCTCGGCAAGTTTATCCGCCTTGGCTTGGTCATCTTCTTTTTCCACGCCTAATAAGACCAATAATCCCTTGCCGATTTGTCCCACAATTTGACCTTCAACTTCCACTTTAGCCTGTGTTACACGCTGGATTAATGCAATCATTTTACTTCCTCTAAATTTGTTTGATTCGTTGACCGCACTTCTGCAAGCACTGCGGCTAATTGCGCACCCAATAACACTACTGTCCAGCTGATTTGAATCCACAATAACATGATTGGCAGCGTCGCCATGGCACCATAAATTAATTGATAAGACGGGAAGGTGGCGATGTACCAAGTAAAGGCTTGTTTTCCTAAGGTAAAGAAAATTGCCGCAATTAATGCGCCTGCTGCAGAGTGTTTGATGCTCACTTTCTTATTTGGCACGACCATATAAATGAGCGTGAAAATAAACCAAGTAGAAAGAAATGGCACAAAACTGAGGAGTTTTAAGCCAAAAGAGAGCGTTTCCGATTGCTCGAACATAGCTTTGACGTAGGAACTCGCCGCAATGCTAGTACCGATTAAAAGCGGGCCGAGCGTTAAAATGAGCCAATAAATAGCAAATGACGTAAAAATTGGGCGATTACTGGTGTCTTTCCAAATGCCATTGAGTGTACGGTCAATGGAGTTAATCAGCATTAATGCCACTAAAATCAAACTCACAATCCCCACGGCGCTCATTTTCTTTGAATTATAGACGAATTCATCAATATATTGTCCCACAACATCACTCGCGGAAGGAGCGAAATTGGTGAAGATGAATTCTTTCAATGCACCGGTGACTTCGTTAAAAACGGGAAAGGCGGAGAAAATTGAAAACACCACCATAATTAATGGCACGATAGCGAGCATGGTGCTGTAAGTGAGTGAACCGGCGGCTTGCGTTAATTTATTTTCTTGAGAACGCTGCCAGAATAATGCGAGAAAAGACGTTAAGGTCATTAGAGCAAGCCTCCGCAACAATGTTTAAATTTCTTCCCTGAGCCACAAACACAAGGCTGTTTATTGCTTGGGAGCGGTACAGTGGGATCAACAAAATACCAACGACCATCAATTTTTACAAAAAGAGAATATTCGTGATGCACTTGCGGCTGTTCGCTGCCTTGAAAATGTGCTTTAAATTCAACCGCACTTTGTGTTTTGGTTAAGGTTTCTGCTTTGACAATATCTAAATCGAGCCATTGCGTTTCATCAGCCCAATCTTGCAGGGCTTTTTCATCTAATAAGGTTTGTTGGCTTGGGACAGTGGTTTGCACGATATAAGGAATATTTTTGAGTACAAACGCTGAATAGCGGGAGCGCATAAGTTGTTCCGCTGTTTCTGGAAACATGTTGCCTGAATGAAAGCGTCCACAACAATCTTCGTAAGAAAGCGAAGATTGGCATGGGCAAAGTGCGGTCGTTTTAGCCGACATTTTAGGCCGCCTGCTGTAAATTACGTAATTGTGAGTTAACAGAACGTTTAAACGCTGGCGCTAATTCTTCAATGGCTAAGGCTTCTTCTAATTCTGCCACACTTGAAGGAGTAGAAAGTAGCGTGTTTAAACGACGAATAGTCCATTCAGGATAAGGACGGTGTTGCAAGATGAGTTCATCACCTTGATGAATTTCCCCTTCTTCAATCACACGCACATACCAACCTGTCCAACCGGACTGACGAATTACCTCTCTTGTATTCTCATTCTTGGTATTATGAGATAAACGCTCGCAAGGTTTGCGGGGTTGAGACACTTCTAACAGAGTAGAGCCAATTTTGTAACGATCGCCTACACAAACGTTATCTTCATGTAAGCCTGATACCACAAAGTTTTCACCGTAAATCGCGCTACCGTGAAAATCAAACTTTTCACCAAGTAGCTCGTTTAAAGCAGGGAAAGAGACATCAGACATAAAAAACAAGGCTTTATCAACACCACCGTGATGAGCCTTTAAACCCACATCGTTACCTTCTGCACCCAGTGTGTGCACTTTTACCATCGATACCGGTTTTTTACGGATGGCACTTTCATATGAGCTACCATCAGGGAACGTTAAGGTTTCTATTAATCCTGTTTTAATAATAAGAATTTTTGCGTTTGCCATATATTTTTCCTGCTTTGAGTTAGTTTTGAGAAATTATACCGTAAAATCACTTAAATTTTGACCGCACTTCGTTTTTTCCTTATCATTCGTCTTAAATAAAACCAACAAAACAAAGGAATCTTTATGCAATATTCTCTCGCGCGTACCGAACAAGGTCAAACCCTTGGCATTACCGCAAAAATGGCAAACCGTCATGGTCTGATCGCTGGGGCGACAGGGACGGGGAAAACCGTGACATTACGTAAAATGGCAGAAGCGTTCAGTGATGATGGTGTGCCAGTCTTTTTAGTGGATGTAAAAGGCGATTTGTCCGGTTTAGTCAAAGCGGGCACATTTAGTGGCAAAGTGGCGGAACGCATTGAGCAATTTGATTTAGGTGGCGAGAGTTATTTAAATGGCTATCCTGTGTCATTTTGGGATGTATTCGGTGAAACAGGTATCCCGCTTCGCACCACGATTTCTGAAATGGGACCATTATTGCTGTCCCGTTTGTTAAATTTAAATGCGACCCAAGAAGGCTTATTAAACTTAGTGTTCCGAGTCGCTGATGATAGAGGCTTATTGCTTATCGATCTGAAAGACTTGCGCGCTATGCTTAAATTTGTAGCAGAGAACGCCAAATCGTTCCAAGTAGAATATGGCAATGTATCAGCAGCGAGTGTGGGCGCGATTCAACGTGCTTTACTGACCCTTGAAAATGAAGGGGCGACAAATCTTTTTGGTGAGCCAGCATTAAATCTTGAAGATTGGTTACAAACCCGTGATGGTCGAGGAGTGATCAATGTTTTAAATTCTGAAAAATTAATTAATTCCCCAAGAATGTATAGCGCATTCTTGCTTTGGTTGATGTCTGAGTTATTTGAACAATTACCGGAAGTTGGCGATCCAGATAAACCTAAATTTGTGATGTTTTTCGATGAAGCACACTTACTTTTTGATGGCGCACCGAGTGTGTTGGTGGACAAAGTAGAACAAGTGGTTCGCTTAATTCGTTCTAAAGGTGTGGGGATTTATTTTGTGACCCAAAATCCATTAGATTTACCGGATACCGTGTTAGGCCAATTAGGTAACCGTGTTCAACACGCATTACGTGCTTTTACACCACGCGATCAAAAAGCAGTGAAATCTGCGGCAGAAACGTTCCGTTCAAATCCTGCTGTTAATGTGGTTGAAACCATTTCAACTTTAGGTGTGGGTCAAGCATTGATTTCATTCTTAGATGAAAAAGGTATGCCAACGCCGGTTGAAGTGGCGTATGTTTACCCACCGAAAAGCCAACTTGCACCGATTACTGAAGAAGAGCGTGCAGCGTGGGTGAAAGACGATGATCTTTACGCCTTCTATAAAGATTATGTGGATAATGAATCAGCTTTCGAAGTGTTAAATGCGCAAGCGGATTTAGCGGCAGTACAACAAAAACAAGCTGAACAAGCGCAGCAAGAGGAAGAGAGCGGTTTATTTGGTAGCTTAAGTCGTATGATTTTTGGAACACAAAAACGCGGGGATAAACTTTCTCCGACAGAACAAATTGTGAATAGCGTGGCAAAATCAGTTGGTCGCAATATTCGTAATGAAGTGACCAAACAAATCATGCGTGGTATTTTAGGCGCATTGAAAAAATAACGAAATTTCACCGCACTTTGCAGCAAGAATGATAAAAAGGAGATTGTTATGTCTGATGTATTTCACTTAAACCTGACTAAAGCACAATTAAAAGGTGCTACATTAGCTATCGTGCCAGGAGATCCTGCACGTAGTGAACGTATTGCTAAAAAACTTGATAACCCTGAGTTTCTTGCAAGTACGCGTGAGTTCACTTCTTGGTTGGGCTATTTAAATGGTCAACCGGTGGTGGTATGTTCAACCGGTATTGGTGGCCCGTCTACGTCTATCTGTGTGGAAGAGCTGGCTCAGCTTGGCGTGCGTACATTCTTACGTATTGGTACAACAGGTGCGATTCAACCACATATTAATGTGGGGGATGTACTTATCACAACAGGGGCTGTTCGTCTTGATGGCGCAAGTCGTCATTTTGCCCCAATTGAATATCCGGCAGTGGCAAATTTTGAATGTACCACGGCGCTTTTCAATGCAGCTAAAGAAAAAGGCATTGAGCCATTTGTAGGGATTACCGCGTCGTCTGATACCTTCTATCCAGGTCAAGAACGTTATGATACTTACAGCGGTAAAGTATATCGTGATTACCAAGGCTTGTTAAAACAATGGCAAGATCTCAATGTGATGAACTATGAGATGGAATCCGCGACGTTATTCACAATGTGTAACGCTCTTGGCTTACGAGCAGGTATGGTAGCAGGTGTGATTGTGAACCGTACGCAACAAGAAATTCCAAATGAAGCCACCATGAAAGATACGGAAGACAAAGCAGTATCAGTCGTAGTGGAAGCCGCAAGAAAATTGTTAGCGTAAAACTCAGATAAAATAACCGCACTTTTTAGAAGTGCGGTTCTTTTTTTAACTGTTTTTTCGAGCAAAGGCAGCCGCTTCGGCGACTAATTGGTCATCAGGGCGTACACTTGTGTAGAGCTCAAATTGTTCAACGGCTTGTAACACAATCAATTCTGCACCAGAAATTGTTTGTTTACCTTTCTGTTGAGCAAATTGGATAAACGGTGTTTCAGCAGGAATCGCTACTACATCAAAAGCGGTTTGAGCTTGTTGAATAAGATTTTCAGGAAAGGCGAGATCAAATTCTTCTTTTCCACCCTTCATCCCAATTGGCGTAACGTTGACTAAAATGTCTGCCGATTGATTATCTAAAGATGGGATATATTCATAGCCATAAAGTGCGGCTAAATTTTTACCTGTTTTTTCATTTCGAGCAAAAATCTTCAGATGCTCAAATCCGCTGTTTTTAAAGGCTGCGACGACGGCTTTTGCCATGCCACCACTGCCTTGTACAATCACGCGATTCTTTTTATCTAATTGATATTCTTCGATAAGTTTAACAATGGCAATATAGTCGGTGTTGTAAGCACGAAGAAACCCTTGATCATTCACAATGGTGTTCACGGACTGAATTGCTTGTGCGGAAGGCGAGATTTCATCTAAAAATGGCATACAGCTTTCTTTAAATGGCATCGAAACAGCACAGCCTCGAATACCAAGTGCACGAATGCCTTTGACTGCACTTTCAACATCAGTGGTGGTAAAGGCTTTATAGATAAAATTAAGCCCTAATTTTTGATACAGATAGTTATGAAATGTTGTGCCAAAATTGCCTGGTCTACCAGAAAGAGACATGCAAAGTTGGGTGTCTTTGTTAATCATATTTTGGTCTTAAATATTCAAATTTATATCATCATCAATAAAATATTGATTCATTTCAAAAGCTGGTTTTGCCGCTTTGTCTTTAATTAAAAGGAGATTGGTAATGATATCTTAAAAAAGTTATAGGGTGTAATACTACACTAAATAGAAAAGTAAGAGCGAAAAGCGTTCCGATGCAAAATACACAATTTAAGAACAATAAACATACAACATTATCGGTAATAAATAATGTATTAGTTTCTACAGCTTGAAGATCCCAGCTATCGATGTATGTCAAAAATATAAATGTTGCTACAAGAAGCAGTAATGATATGATGAAGACTAGTTTTCTCAGTATGGTTTTTATTATACTTTTCTCTATTGTAATACCAGAATCAATCATTTCACGTTCAGATAAATAAGTAAGCTTTGAAGTCAATACAGTATAAATAGCAAACAAAGGGGCGATTATCATTGATAAATTTGAAATTACTTCAGATTGAAAGGAGTATATATGAGAGTATACTCCGTTCCCTTTTATTAAATACGTATCAATGAATACTTCAAAATCAGTTATTGGAATATTATTAAAAAAAATGACTATGAGAACAAACAATACTGATATAAAAACGCTACCATATACTAAAAAATTCTCATTTATCAAAAATTTTGGATACTTTTTTTCCTCTATCATATGTTTGCCTTTCTTATAAATATTTTTAAATATTTATATCGTTATCGATAAGATATTGGTTTATTTCAATTTGGTCGGTATATATGATACTTTAATGAAGATACTGGGTGACGTATTACGCTAAACAGCACAAAAAGTGTAAAGAATGTCCCTGTATAAATTATATAAGTTAAGGATAGCAAGCATATTACATTATCCCTAACAAATAATGTATTAGTTTTAGATTCTTCAAGATCCCAATTATATATGTATGTTAAAAACACACACATCGTTACAAGAAGCAGTGCTGATATAATAAAGCAAAATTTCATTAATATAGTTTTTTTTACACTTTTCTCTATTACCCTTCCACTATTAATAATTTCATTTTCCGACGAGTAAGTGAGCTTCAAAGTTAATGCTAGATAAATAGCAAACAGTGGAGCAATAATCATCGACAAATTTGAGATTATTTCAGATTGAAAGGAGTATATATGAGAATATACTCCTCTCCCTTTGACTAAATATTTATCGATAAATATTTCAAAGTTAGTTATTGGAACATCATTAAAAAAAATAATTACAAATATAAATAATAGCAAAACAAATATGAAACTATACGTAAAAAAAAACTCATTCATCGAAAGTTGTGGATACTTTTTATCTCTTATCATATAGATCCCATCTTATTAAGTTTTTCAAGAGAATCCGCTATACTTAAATTACCGTTATTAACACGCATAGCAAAACTAGACATATGATTAATTAGCGCATTAATTGTCTAACAACTTATTATTTAAAGTCAAAATGAAAGTTTTTAAAATGTGAATTTCATCACAATAATTTTAAGTATTTGTAAGTATATTACCTTTTAAATATTCAAATTTATATCATCATCGATAAAATATTGATTCATTTCGAATGCCGGTTTTGCCTCTTTGTCTTTACCGACAATACGAGCAGGCACACCTGCTGCAGTGGCGTATTCAGGTACAGGTTGAAGTACAACAGAGTTGGCACCAATTTTGGCATATTTGCCCACTTCAATATTGCCGAGAACTTTTGCGCCTGCCCCAATCATAACGCCTTCTCGTACTTTTGGATGGCGATCGCCGGATTCTTTACCTGTACCACCCAGGGTGACACCTTGTAAGATAGACACATCATTTTCAATTACCGAGGTTTCGCCGACGACAATACCGGTAGCATGGTCAAACATAATGCCGTGCCCAATTTTGGCGGCAGGGTGAATATCCACATCGAAAGCCACTGAAATTTGATTTTGTAAATAAAGTGCGAGTGCTTTTCGATTTTGGCTCCACAAATAATGGGTAATGCGATAGCTTTGAATGGCGTGAAAACCTTTTAAATAAAGCAATGGGGTAGACCACAATTCCACAGCGGGATCGCGGTGGCGAACAGCTTTAATATCACAAGCGGCACAATCAATGATATTGGGCTCAGCTTGATAGGCTTCTTCAATAATTTCACGCAGCGAAATTGCGGGCATGATAGGGTTAGCCAGTTTATTCGCAAGCAAATAACTCAAGGCACTGCCAAGATTTTGATGTTTTAAAATAGTGGAATGGAAAAAGCTTGCGAGCATTGGTTCGCATTCTGCTAGTTCTTTTGCCTCTTGGCGAATGTGTTGCCATACTTCTAACGTCATTTTTTCTCCTTATTCGCCTTTTCGTTCACGACCCAATAAGCTCAGTGCCACGTCTTGTGCACTTTTACCACAAAAGAGCATTTGGTAAATTTGTTCTGTAATTGGCATTTCCACGCCTTGTCGTTGTGCTAATAAATAGGTTTCTTTGGTGTTATAAAACCCTTCCACCACTTGACCAATTTCATCCATGGCTTGTTGACCATCAGTTCCTTTACCAAGCATTAAACCAAATCGACGGTTACGGGATTGGTTATCGGTACAAGTGAGTACTAAATCTCCTAAACCTGACATACCCATAAAGGTTTGCGTATTAGCCCCCATGGATATGCCTAAGCGAGTAATTTCCGCAATCCCACGGGTAATCAATGCGGTTCTCGCATTGGCGCCAAATCCCATGCCATCCGAAATACCCGCACCAATCGCAATCACGTTTTTAATGGCGCCACCTAATTGAACGCCGATCATATCTTGGTTTACATATACTCGAAAATGCTGACTGCAATGAATTCGCGCTTGAAATTCTAAGGCAAACTTTTCATTACGAGAGGCAAGGGTAATCGCTGTTGGCAAACCTTGAGCCAATTCTTTCGCAAAAGTAGGACCAGAAAGCACCGCCGTCGGAATTGCTTTACCTAGGGTTTCTTCCACCACTTCTTGTAGTAATCGGCCAGTGTTGCGTTCTAATCCTTTGGTTGCCCAAATTAAACGATGATCAGGTTTTAAGTGCGGTCGAATTTTTAAGAGAATTTCGCCGAAAGCATGGCTTGGCACCACAATTAAAATGTCTTTTGATTGATCAAGGGCTGTTTTCAAATCTAATTCTAAATGCAAACTTTCTGGAAATTCAATATCAGGCAGAAAACGGCGATTTTGACGTTCCTGTTGCATTTGATGAATGTGATCGGGATTGTGCCCCCAAAGATAGGTTGGAGAGCCATTGCGAGAAAATGAGATAGCGAGTGCTGTTCCGTAAGAACCGCAACCAAGAATGGTAATTGGAGATTGGGATGGGTTCATTTCAATCACCTTTAAAATAAAAGGGCAGACGGTATCGCCTGCCCTTATCACAATTAATGTTGGGTTTCCTGATTTTCTGCCGCTTCAGCTGCTGCTTGCTGCTTGTTCATGTAATCAATGAACAACGCATCGAAGTTTACCGGAGAAAGGTTTAATGCCGGGAATGTGCCGCGATTCACTAAGTTAGAAATCAATTCACGTGCATAAGGGAAAAGCATATTTGGGCATTGAGATGTTAAGCAGTGTGCCATTTGAACATCTTCTAAACCGCTGATTGTAAATACACCAGCTTGTTTCACTTCACAAATAAACGCCACATCACCAGAATCTTCCATGGTGGTTTCTACGTTGATATTTAACGTGACTTCATATAAATCTTCACCTACTTGAACGGCTTCAGTGCTTAAATCAAAGCCAAGTTTTGGTTTCCATTCTTGGTGGAAAATATGAGGAAGATTTGGTGCTTCAAAAGAAACATCTTTTACATAAATACGTTGAATTTGAAGTACGGCTTCTTGTTGCTCTTCAGCAGCTACTTCAGGTTGTTGATTTTGTTCAGACATAGAGGATCCTTAATTATGTTTTTTTACTAATGGTAAATTTGCACCCGCCCAAGTCGCTAAGCCGTCTTTTAACACATAAACTTTTTCAAAGCCTTGTTTGGTTAAAAGTTCTGCGGACGTAGCAGAAGAAACACCGTTAACATCCACAATGATAAGCGGTTTTTCTTTGTGATGTTCAATTTTGCCTACATTTTGATTTTTAATTTCAGTTGGAAGTAAATTGACGCTACCAATGATATGGCCGCGTTGGAATTCATCAATAGGGCGTAAATCAATCACTACGGCTTCTTCATCGTTCATTAAGCGAACCGCTTCAGGGTTGGTGATGACGCGATATTTTTGTGTCGCACTTTTAAAAAAGGTGAAAAGTGTCATAAAAAGGACAGCAAACCATGCGATCGTTAAAAAAGTGTGTTTTTGAGCAAATTCAATTGCTTGAGGAATAAATTCTTGCATGTTGTTCTCAACTTAATTTTAATAATGAATAAGAGTTTATCTTCAGATGAAATAAGGCTTTAAGTATAACCGCACTTTAGTTATCTTTCAAAAAAATTATCAAGGAAACGCAACGTTGGCGAAAGCTTATACAATCGGATCAATAAAAATGTGATCGGGATCATAAATATCTTATCTTTGTGTTTATTCTACGCCTAATTAAGTAGAGAATAGCCAAACTTAGATTATAAAACGTAAAGGGAGACACGCATGAAATTAAAAAAATTAACGGCACTTATGATGCTCGGATTCGGTTTTTCGGTCGCACAAGCTGCGGAATTACCTAATATTACAATTTTAGCAACAGGTGGCACGATTGCCGGAAGTGGCGAAACTGCCGTTTCTTCTGCTTATAAAGCAGGGCAACTCAATGTTGATGCATTAATTGATGCGGTGCCCGAAATTAAGCAGCTTGCAAATATAAAAGGTGAGCAAATTGTGAAAATTGGTTCACAAGATATGAGCGATGATGTGTGGTTAAAATTGGCGAAAGCGATTAATGCACAATGTAAAGATACTGATGGTTTTGTGATTACTCATGGTACCGATACCATGGAAGAAACCGCTTATTTCTTAGATCTTACTGCGAAATGTGAAAAGCCAATTGTATTGGTGGGTGCAATGCGTCCTGCGACAGAAAAAAGTGCGGATGGTCCGTTAAACCTTTATAACGCCGTCGTCGTGGCAACGGATAAAAAATCATCAGGTCGTGGCGTATTAGTGGCGATGAATGGTGAAGTATTAGGTGCACGTGATGTGACCAAAATGAGTACCACTGCAGTACAAACATTCCATTCACCAAACTATGGTACCTTGGGTTATATCCATAACAGTAAAGTAGATTACGAGCGTTCACCTGAAAGCAAACACACTGTGAACACACCATTTAACGTAGATAAATTAGACAGCTTACCGAAAGTGGGCATTGTTTATGCTTATTCTAATGCACCAATTGAGCCGTTAAATTCATTATTGGATGCGGGCTATCAAGGCATTGTTTCTGCAGGTGTGGGTAATGGTAACGTGAATGCCGCACACTTAGAACGTTTAGAAAAAGCAGCGAAAGATGGTGTAGTAGTGGTGCGTTCATCTCGTGTACCAACGGGTTATACCACACGTGATGCGGAAGTAGATGATTCTAAATATGGTTTTGTGGCTTCAGGTACATTGAATCCGCAAAAAGCACGTGTGTTATTGCAATTAGCCTTAACACAAACAAAAGATCCAAAAGTGATTCAACAATACTTTGAGGATTTCTAGGAAAGTCATTGAAAGTGCGGTCAGAATTTGAATCAAATTTTAACCGCACTTTCGGATAAAATAGACTAATCCAAGTAATAAATATAGATAATGCACTAGTTTGTTGTTAATATATGTTCCGGAATTATTTTTAAAATTAATATGGAGAAAATATTATGATTTGGGCTCAACTTTTAGTCGTCCTACTCTTTATTTACCTAGGGGCTAGATTAGGCGGTATTGGTATCGGTTTCATGGGTGGTATGGGTGTTGTGGCACTTTCACTACTTGGCTTAAAACCGGGTGCCATTCCGTTTGATGTAATTTCAGTTATCATGTCTGTAATCATGGCAATTGCGGCAATGCAAGTTGCGGGTGGTATGGATTTCTTAGTAAAAGTAGCTGAAAAAATTCTACGTAAAAATCCAAAATACATTACCTTCCTTGCGCCAACTGTAACTTACTTTATGACTGTGCTTGCAGGTACTGGTCACACCGCGTTCTCAACACTTCCAGTAATTGCTGAAGTGGCAAAAGAACAAGGCATTCGTCCTTCACGTCCACTTTCTATTGCGGTTATCGCTTCACAAATTGCGATTACAGCGTCTCCAATTTCTGCTGCGGTGGTATTCCTTTCTGCTGAATTAGAGAAAAACTTTGGCTTAAGTTACTTACAATTGTTAGGTATTTGGATTCCAACTACTTATGCAGCATGTATGATTACTGCGGTGATTTGTAACTTCCTTGGTAAAGATTTGAAAGATGATGAAGTTTACCAAGATCGTCTAGCAAAAGGTTTAATTACTATGCGTGGTGAAATGCAAATTGAGATCAAACCTTATGCAAAACGTTCTGTCGCAATTTTCCTTATCGCGATTTTAGTGGTCATGCTTTATGCAACTGCAATCAGTAAAACAGTTGGTTTAATTCAAAATCCAATTCTTTCTCGTGATAACGCCATTATCTCTTTCATGCTTGCAACTGCAGCCATTATCACTATGGCATGTAAAGTGGATACCGCAAAAATTACTAATGCAGCAACCTTTAAATCTGGTATGTCAGCGGTAATTTGTGTGCTTGGTGTAGCATGGTTAGGTAATACCTTCGTTGAAGGTCATATCGATCAAATTAAAGCGGTATCAGCTGAATTCTTACAACAATACCCTTGGAGTTTAGCGGTAATCTTGTTCTTCGCAAGTACCTTACTTTACTCACAAGCTGCAACTGCAAAAGCATTATATCCAACTGCAATTTTATTAGGTGTTTCTCCGGAAGCTGCGATTGCAGCATTTGCCGCAGTATCAGCATTATTTATTCTTCCTACTTACCCAACCTTAATTGCGGCAGTAGAAATGGATGATACTGGTTCAACTCGTATCGGTAAATATGTATTCAACCACCCATTCTTAGTGCCAGGTGTGATTGCAATCAGCTTATCTGTATTATTCGGTTTCTTAATGGCGGGTGCAGTTTTATAATCTCCCATTAAACTAACATAAATGAAAACCATCTTGTCTGCAGATAAGATGGTTTTTTTAATGGGGAACTTCTTCTCGCTGTGATACTCTAAAGGGCAACCTATTTTTATATATAAGGAAAACCAATGAAGTTATTTAAAATCCTTTTTGCTGCATTAATTGCTTATGTGCCAACAGCATGGTCTGCGGTGGATTATAATATTAAATACAGTTCCAATTATTTAATGCCGGCGTATGTACATTTTAAAGCTGATGGTTCACAGTATTCAGTCAATGCGAAAATTAATATTCCGTTGTACAACATTGTGTTTACTTCTCGTGGTTCGCAAACTGCGAGCCAATTTAAAATGGTGAATTATCAAGATGTGCGTAATGGTAAGCCTTATGCTATTTCTAAAATTTCGCCAACAACAATTGAATACGGTAAAGTGAAAAATGGGTTAGAAACCGAACCGTTAACATTACCGACTTTTGACTTATTCACCATGGCATTTCAGTTGAGCTATTACGATAAATTGCCAACCAGTTTCCAAATTACAAACGGTAAAAAACTTTATCCAATGGAAAATGTGAATGTGAAGAAAGTGGAAAAACGGATCCAATATAACAAGCAAACTGTCACGGAAATCACTTATTCATTTAAAACAGGTAATAAGGATATTATGGTGAAGAAATTCTCAGGTGAACAATTTCCACGTTATATCAAATACACCAGAGATGGTGATGATTATGAGTTAGAGTTTGATGAGTTTGTCAAATAGCATCAGATGATAAAAAGAAGCCACGCAAGATTGCGTGGCTTTTTATTTTATAGCTTATTGTGCATACATAAATACTTGAACGAGAAGAAGTATCGATGAGATAACAAATTGACAGCCCACGATTGGCATGACAAATTTCAACCATTTATTGAATGGAATACCAAGCATTTGTAGCGTGACAAGGACCAATCCTGTTGGCGCAAGGAATAACATAATATATTGTCCCCAGTTGTAAGCCGATACCACGATATCTCTTGGAATGCCAACAGTATCAGCCAGCGGTGCCATAATTGGCATAGCGAGTACGGCAAGGCCTGAAGAGGAAGGTACAACCAATCCTAAGAAAATGAAGACAATGAGCTGACCAATAATAAAGACACCACCATTCATTCCACCAACAAGATGAGTCATATAATCGAGAATAGTGTCAGAAATCATTCCTTGCTCTAGAATGATATTAACTGCTCGAGCGAGTCCGATAATTAATGCGACGCCGACTAATTCAGAAGCACCATGAGTAAATCCATTTACGACATCTTTTTCAGGCAATCCACTGATAAACATAATAATGATGGTAATGGCTAGGAAGGAAGCCGCCATTTGAGGGAACCACCAACCACCAAACATCACCCCCCATACCATGAGAGGAAAGGCGCCACTAAATAGAATCAGAATCAGTTTTCTTCTAAAGGTAAATTCAACGGTTGCATTCGGATCAATATCTTTCATATAGAGATCATAGAAGGCCCGGCGATCGTCATAAGTATAAGAAAATTCACGATTGGCCCGCAGTTTTTTACAGTACCAATACATATATGCTACTACACAGGTTCCACCAAGAATCAGACCCAGTGTGCGAAATCCCATCCCTTCAGTGAATGGAATCCCTGCAGCGTTTGAAGCAATAACAACGGAGAATGGATTGATTGTAGAGAAGGCTGTGCCCATTGAAGCTGCGAGAAATATGGCGCCGACACAGACAATAGAATCATAACCCAAGGCTAAAAAGACAGGAACAAGAATTGGGTAGAAGGCTACCGCTTCTTCTTCAATACCACAAGCCGTACCGCCTAATAGCATTAACACGCAGACAGCAAAGACAACAGAGAATTCATTTCCTTTTGTTTTCTTGGTGAGAGACATTAATCCGGCATTGAATGCTCCAGTTTTGTTTATCACACCAATCATTCCACCGAGTATGAAAATAAAAATCATAATATCCGCGACTTCAATGGTGCCATCCACCATGGCGTGAATCATATCGGTAATGCCTTTTTCGTGTTGTTCAATGCGTTGATAGGTATCGGGGATAGCAATCGGCTTTTTGATAATGCCGTTGGTGAAATTAGAAAGTTGAATTTTGATATTGAGTTGATTAAGGGTTTGTTCTGTTGCTGGATAGCTTTGATCGGGAATTCCGTGGGTTTTGACAATAAAATGATTTTCGGTGCTGTCGTAGGAAAGTTTAGAGTAGGACCCTGAGGGAATAAGCCAAGTAAGACCAATAGCAATAAGAAGAATAATAAAGAGAATGCTAAATGCGGAAGGGAATTTCATCTTTTTCTTTGATGCTTCCATTATGGAGAACTCCTTGTGTTCGGATTAATCAATAAGCCGAGCGCGTATTCTACACAAAATGAGCAAAAAAGCAAAGTGTGATTTTTGAAAGAATTCAATAATATCGGGGTGAG
The DNA here is from genome assembly GCF_001838635.1 of Haemophilus sp. HMSC71H05. Lineage (NCBI taxonomy): Bacteria > Pseudomonadati > Pseudomonadota > Gammaproteobacteria > Pasteurellales > Pasteurellaceae > Haemophilus > Haemophilus sp. HMSC71H05. Next base: position 25,245 of record NZ_KV838028.1, on the reverse strand, counting down.
CAATCGTTTACCTGGGCCAAGCTTTGTTTTGAGTAAGCCTGGCTTAAGTCTATTTTATTTAGGAAAATTGAGTAATTTTTTCACTCAAATCATCTAACATTTCATAACGTTTTCGGTACATGGAACGTTTTTTGCTAGCGATTTCTTCCAGCGGTTTGCGGGCACTTTCAAGCGGTAATTGCCAATATTGACCTTTTAATTGCCCTTGGTTTTCCTGCCAAAATTCATCGTAGTTGAATAGGATTTTACTGCGCGCAGATAAACGGTATTTACCTTGTGAAGTGTGAGGGATACCGATTAATTCACATTGCCATTTTTCAGCTAACAAGCGGAAAACATTCATCAACATAAACATTGGACGAACACCGTGTAATTCCTTTGTGGCTTGTTTCACAGCTTCTTGTGCCTCTTTATAAGAAGGGCCTTGAATTGAGGCGATAAGTAATTTATTTGGCTTTAAGAAGGTGAAAGAAGCATCATAAATGCTACGCCCATCATTGTCTTTTAAGTTAATGGAAAAATAACCTTCAAAAGGGTCAATCTGGTTGATGTTGAAATAAATACCAAGTTGATCCGTTAATTGTGCTAATAAAAGGGATTTTTCTTGGAGTAGTTTTTTACAAAATTCTACGCCCATTTTTTCTTCAAGCATTAGCAGATTATTGGTAATGGCATTGAGTCGATCGGTTGCAGAAAAACGTTTGTCACAATAGGTGGCGAGCAATGCATTAAAACGATATGGATTTTGTTGAAAAAGCGGAATCCAAGTTTGGTTTGTATTTAAGAAATTAACCAATGCATCACATTGTTTTTTAAATAAAAATTTGCGTCCGTAATAACGGGCTTTATCCCTTAATTGTTTTTTTAATGGATGATTACAAGAATCGGGTAGTAATTCTTGAAAGGTCGCGAAAGTAATAGTTTGTTTTGCTGTCATAGTGGATAAAGTGCGGTTATTTTTTCAAACGTTTTTATTGGGTAAAATCATGCTGATTTTTGACCGCACTTATTGTACCTGTATTCCATGGTTTTTCCAATTAACCATCAATAAAGGTGGTTCTTTACTTGCCTATTTTTCGATTTCTCCTTAATATGCCAAATCCTACCTTGAATTTATGCAACTCATCCCCATATTCAATGAAATTATAGAATTGATGTAAGAGAGATAATTATGAACGCCAAAAGAACTCAACAACGTACACTTCCTGTATTGCCATTACGGGATGTCGTCGTTTTCCCTTATATGGTGATGCCACTTTTTGTTGGGCGTGCAAAATCGATTAGCGCCCTTGATGAAGCCATGAATGAGGGCAAACAATTATTATTGGTGTCACAAAAGCAAGCAGATTTAGAAGAACCTACCGTTGATGATGTATTCGATGTCGGGACGATTGCGAATATTATTCAACTATTAAAATTGCCAGACGGCACAGTAAAAGTGTTGGTGGAAGGGCAACAACGCGCGAAAATCAATCAATTAAATGATGGTGAAGACCATTTTTCTGCGGAAGTCACACCAATTGAAACCTCATTTGGTGATGAAAAAGAATTAGATGTGGTGAAGGCAGCTGTTTTAAATGAATTTGAAAGCTATCTTCAACTCAATAAAAAAATTCCTGCAGACGTTTTAGGGGCACTTCAACGCATTGATGATGCCGATCGTTTAGCGGATACCATGGCTGCGCATATTCCAGTAACTGTTCGTCATAAACAAAGTGTGTTAGAACTGGCAGATGTGCAAGAGCGTTTAGAATACTTGCTCGGTATGATGGAATCTGAAGCGGATATTCTTCAAGTTGAAAAACGCATCCGTGGCCGTGTTAAAAAACAAATGGAGAAAAGCCAGCGTAACTATTATCTTAGCGAACAAATCAAAGCGATTCGCAAAGAAATGGACGAAGGTGAAAGTGAAGATACCATTGATGAAGTTGAACAACTTCGTCAAAAAGTTGAAGCAGCAGGTATGCCAGTAGATGTGCGCGAGAAAGTAGAGAGTGAGTTACAAAAACTCAAAATGATGTCAGCGATGTCTGCGGAAGCAACGGTGGTGCGTAGCTATGTTGAGTGGATGCTTCAAGTACCATGGCATAAACGTACTAAAGTGAAGAAAGATATCGCAAAAGCACAACAAGTCTTAGATGCAGATCACTATGGTTTAGAACGTGTGAAAGAACGCATTTTAGAATACCTTGCAGTGCAAGCACGTCTAAACAAAATCAAAGGTCCAATCCTTTGCTTAGTCGGACCACCAGGGGTAGGTAAAACCTCATTAGGTCAATCTATTGCGAATGCCACTGGTCGTAAATATGTGCGTATGGCATTAGGTGGAGTACGTGATGAAGCAGAAATCCGTGGTCACCGTAAAACTTATATTGGTGCATTACCGGGTAAATTGATTCAAAAAATGGCAAAAGTTGGCGTGAAAAACCCACTCTTCTTGCTTGATGAGATCGATAAAATGTCTTCGGATATGCGTGGTGATCCTGCGTCAGCCTTGTTAGAGGTGCTTGATCCAGAACAAAATACTACCTTCAATGATCACTATCTTGAAGTGGACTACGATTTGTCTGATGTGATGTTTGTGGCAACCTCAAACTCCATGAATATTCCGGGTCCATTGCTAGACCGTATGGAAGTTATTCGTCTTTCTGGTTATACCGAAGATGAAAAACTCAATATTGCGATGCGTCATTTGTTGCAAAAACAAATTGAACGTAATGGATTGAAAAAAGGCGAATTAACCATCGAAGAAAACGCGATTTTAGATATTATCCGTTATTACACCCGTGAAGCTGGTGTACGTGGATTAGAGCGTGAAATCTCTAAAATCTGTCGTAAAGCGGTGAAGAATTTATTAGTCAATCCAAAAGTAAAATCCATTATCGTTAATTCAGATAACTTGCATGACTATCTTGGTGTGAAACGTTTTGAATTCGGTAAAGCGGATACGCAAAACCGTGTAGGCGAAGTAACAGGCCTTGCGTGGACAGAAGTGGGCGGTGACTTACTGACCATTGAGACCGCTTCAGTGGTAGGTAAAGGCAAATTAACCTTCACTGGTTCATTGGGCGATGTGATGAAAGAATCTATCCAAGCCGCGATGACCGTAGTCCGTGCACGTGCTGAAAAATTGGGTATCAATTCTGAATTCCATGAAAAACGTGATATTCATATTCATGTGCCAGATGGTGCGACACCGAAAGATGGTCCAAGTGCAGGTATCGCAATGTGTACGGCGTTGGTTTCTTGTTTAACAGGTAACCCAGTGCGTGCCGATGTCGCAATGACTGGTGAAATCAGCCTACGCGGTAAAGTATTACCAATTGGCGGATTAAAAGAAAAATTACTTGCGGCACATCGTGGTGGTATTAAAACGGTATTGATTCCAAAAGATAACGTGAAAGATTTGGAAGAAATTCCAGATAACGTGAAAGAAAATCTTGCGATTCATGCGGTAGAAACCATTGATGAAGTGTTAGGCTTAGCGTTAGAGAATCCACCAGAAGGCATTGAATTCGTGAAAGTGGAAACGAAAGCGAAAGCACCTCGCCGTAAAGCTGCGACTAAAACAGCAAGAGCGGTCAATTAATGACTCATTTTTAGGGCTTGTGAAAACAAGCCCTTTTGACTTTTAATTATGCAAAAATTTCCTCCTCTTTCCCTTTATGTTCACATTCCTTGGTGTGTGCAGAAATGTCCTTATTGTGATTTCAATTCGCATGCACAGAAAGGCACAATTCCTGAACAAGAATATGTGCAACATCTGATCGCTGATCTTGAGACAGACTTAGAGAAATATCAGGCTAGTATTCAAAATCGTCCACTTCATTCAATTTTTATTGGTGGTGGCACGCCGAGTTTATTTTCAGCAGAAAGTATCAAGTTGTTATTGGCAGAAATTCAACGTCGCATTCCTTTTTCAGAGAATATTGAAATCACTATGGAAGCCAATCCTGGCACCGTGGAAGCAGAGCGTTTTAAAGGTTATGTGGACGCTGGTGTAACACGTATTTCTATGGGCATCCAAAGTTTTAATGACGATAAATTACAACGTTTAGGGCGTATTCATAATGCGGCGGAAGCTAAAAGTGCGGTCAGTTTGGCGAAAGTTTCTGGGTTAAAAAGTTTTAATCTAGATTTAATGCACGGCTTGCCAAACCAAACGCTTGAGGAGGCTTTAGATGATTTGCGACAAGCCATAGAGCTTGCTCCGCCACACCTTTCTTGGTATCAACTCACCATTGAACCCAATACCATGTTTGCTTATCGTCCACCTACGTTGCCGGATGATGATGCGCTGTGGGATATTTTTGAGCAAGGTCACCAACTTTTAACCGAAGCCGGTTATCAGCAATATGAAACATCCGCTTATGCGAAACCGGGCTTTCAGTGTCAGCATAATTTGAATTATTGGCGATTCGGGGATTATTTGGCGATAGGCTGTGGTGCCCATGGAAAACTCACTTTCCCTAATGGTGATATTTTACGTTTTTCTAAAACGAAGCATCCAAAAGGGTATTTGCGAGGAGAGTACCTTTATGAAGAAAAAAACGTGGAAAAAAATGACCGCGCTTTTGAATTCTTCATGAATCGCTTCCGCTTATTGGAAGCGGTGCCAAAACAAGAGTTTGAGCATTACACGGGGCTTTCGCAAAGTGCGGTCAAAAATCAAATTGATTTTGCCATTCAACAGAATTATATCGTCGAAACACTGGATTCTTGGCAAGTCACCGAACACGGAAAATTGTTTTTAAACGAGCTGTTAGCACTTTTTTTAGATGAATAAAATTTTTTCATCATCACGAATAAATTTTTACACTTGTTTATTTAATAGTGTCGTATTAAAGTAAGGCAAACGTTTACGTTGTTATCCACGATTTAAAAGGGAGAGAAAAATGGACCAATTAGAAATGAAAAAATTAGCGGCACGTGCGGCGTTAAAATATGTTAAGCCCGATACCATTGTTGGCGTGGGAAGTGGTTCAACAGTGAATTGTTTTATTGAAGCCTTAGGTGAATTAAAAGATCAAATTCAAGGCGCGGTAGCAGCATCTAAAGCCTCAGAAGAATTGTTACGTAAACAGGGTATTGAAGTGTTTAGTGCTAACGATGTATCCAGTTTAGATATTTATGTGGATGGCGCAGATGAAATCAATCCACAAAAAATGATGATCAAAGGCGGCGGTGCGGCACTGACTCGCGAAAAAATTGTGGCCGCTTTAGCGAAAAAATTTATTTGTATTGTGGATGCTAGTAAACAAGTGGATGTGTTAGGTAGCACGTTCCCATTGCCAGTAGAAGTGATTCCAATGGCACGTTCACAAGTTGGTCGTAAATTAGTTTCTCTTGGTGGTGCGCCAGAATATCGTGAAGGCGTGGTGACGGATAACGGCAACGTGATTTTAGATGTACATAACTTCGCAATTTTAAATCCAGTGGAAATGGAAAAAGAATTGAATAATGTCGCGGGTGTGGTAACAAATGGTATTTTTGCCTTACGTGGGGCGGATATTGTGATTGTTGGTACGCCAGACGGCGCAAAAATTATTGATTAATAAAAATAAGGAAGCAAACATGACAAACAAAGTCTCACTCGACAAATCAAAAATTAAATTTGTGCTATTAGAGGGCGTGCACCAAAGTGCATTAGATACCTTACATGCGGCTGGCTACACCAATATTGACTTTTACAAAAAAGCTTTAGATGGTGATGAGCTAAAAGAAGCGATTAAAGATGCCCATTTTATCGGCTTACGTTCGCGTACCCAATTAACTGCTGAAATGATTGAAGCTGCACCGAAGCTTATTGCTATTGGCTGTTTCTGTATCGGTACCAACCAAGTGGATCTTAATGCAGCAAAAATGCGTGGGATTCCAGTATTTAATGCACCGTTCTCTAATACACGTTCTGTGGCTGAATTAGTGTTGGGTGAGATTTTGCTCTTAATGCGCAATATTCCTCAAGCGAATGCAGATGTGCATCGTGGTTTATGGAATAAATCGGCAGTGGGTTCTCATGAAGTGCGCGGCAAAAAATTAGGTATCGTGGGTTACGGCCATATCGGTTCGCAATTAAGTATTATTGCGGAGTCTCTAGGGATGGAAGTATATTTCTACGATATTGAAAATAAATTGCCATTGGGTAATGCAAAACAATTACATACACTTGAAGAGTTATTAGGTTCTTGTGATGTGATTTCGCTTCATGTACCAGATTTACCTTCAACTCGTAATTTAATGAGTGCTGAACGTATTGCGCAATTAAAACAAGATTCTATTTTGATCAATGCAGCACGTGGTACGGTAGTGGATATTGATGCTTTAGCAGCTGCGCTTGAACAAGGTAAAGTTCGTGGTGCAGCTGTTGATGTATTCCCTGTTGAGCCTGCATCAATCAATGAAGAGTTTGTTTCGCCACTACGTAAATTTGATAATGTGATCTTAACCCCGCATATCGGTGGTTCAACCGCAGAAGCGCAAGAAAACATTGGTTTTGAAGTAGCGGGTAAATTTGTGAAATATTCAGATAACGGTTCAACCCTTTCTTCCGTGAATTTCCCTGAAGTATCCTTGCCAGAACACGTTGGTACAAAACGTTTACTTCATATTCACGAAAACCGTCCTGGTGTATTAAACAAATTGAACAAAATTTTCGTTGAAGCTAATCTCAATATTGCAGCACAATTTTTACAAACCGATCCGAAAATTGGTTATGTGGTCGTTGATATCGAAACAGATGATGCATCACCGTTATTGGCTAAACTTCGTGAAATTGAAGGTACAATTAAAGCACGTGTGTTGTATTAATTTGAAAAATTAAGTAAAAACTGACCGCACTTTGTGTGGGATGGAACGCAAAATGGGCAAAGTAAGTTAGTTTACTTTGCCCATTTTTATTAACTGTTTGCAGCTAACATTTATTTGATCATCGCCTTAAATAGATTACGGCGATCAGAATTAAATGTCGGCTGTGCAGTTGGGATGGATAAAACCATACGCAAACAATCTTGTGTGAGTTGAACTGCTTGCTCGTTAGTCAGATTTGGGTCGAGTGGTGAATGTAAGGAGCAACTTAAATATTGCGGTACATTTTCAAGACTACTAACGGTGAAAGTGAGTGCTTTGTAAGGCAGTTGCACAGTGAGTTTATCGCCTAATTCACGCGGTTCCCATTGTTGTTGAGGACCAGGCAGAATCACCACACTCATCATCCATGGCGTTAATACGGTACCGATCCATTGATCTTCAAATAAAACAAATTTAGGGCAGAAACACTCGATGCCTTTGTGATAAAAAGGAAGATCTTGCATTTCAGGTACAATGTTTTGCATTTCGGCAAGGAAAATCTCCGTTGGGTTTTCTTCAAAGCCCGTAACAGAGGTTAAAAGTGAGGTAGAGTTTTCAGGTGTTTTTTCGTGTCGATACATGGTTTATTTTTCACATAAAACTTAATCAAATTAAAGCACGCATCAAAAGATGCGTGCTATGAGTGATTGGCTATTAAATTCCTTGCTATTCTAAATAGCGGCCGTTAAGCCATATTCCTTAATGACTTGATTTAACGTTTCAAAAACCTTTGGCAACACATTTTGTATCGTTTCAGTCAAGCCAATTCCAGATTCTAGTGATTCTGGTTGGATGCCGATGAGACAAAGGTGTTTTGGAAATTCGTCCGTTAATTTCATTGCAGAAAGAACATCACAAATGCCGAGTTGGTGTGGCGAAATTTTGCGAGAGAAAAAGGTGGGCACTTGCTCGTCATGTAACACGACAATCTCACCCGGCTGTTTGTTAGCAAGCACGGCATCGACAATAATCAAATGCTCGCGATTTGCCATCGCATCCAGTAATTCCATGCCACAAGTACCACCATCGATGATGTCAAAGTGCGGTTGAATTTCAGGGCGTTTTTCAAGCTCCTGCACAACACGCACACCGACACCTTCATCGCTTAACAAAATATTGCCAACGCCAAGAATTAACGGCTTCATTACAACACCTTCACTTCAGTCACTTCGCCGTTTTCGGTATTAACTACGTGCACGGCACAGGACATACAAGGGTCGAAAGAGTGAATGGTTCTGACCACTTCTAACGGTTTAGTTGGATCTGCCACCGGTGTACCAATAATGGAAAGCTCATAAGGGCCCATTTGGTCTTGTTCATTACGCGGACCCGCATTCCATGTAGATGGTACAACTGCTTGGTAGTTTTCAATGCGACCGTCTTTGATGACAACCCAGTGAGAAAGCATACCACGTGGTACTTCACCGAAACCAACACCACGGAATTCACCGCTTGCTGGAATATCTGTTTTGATATACGCCGTCATATCACCTTTAGCGATATTATCAATGAGCATTTGCCATTGAGCACTTAAAATATCATTGATCGCACAGCAATGCACGGTACGACCGATAATACGTCCAAGGGTAGAATGTAATTGATCGGTAGTTAACGTGTTACCAGTCAATTTTTCATAAATGCCTTTTAATTCATTGAAGTGGTTGACAGTTGGCGTGTCATTCGCAGCCAAACCACACATTAAATAGGCGAGAGGCCCCACTTCGACAACTTTACCGTAGAAGGTTGGTGCTTTTACCCAAGAGTATTTACCATCATCTTGCCAGCCGGTATATTTCGGACGAGTTAAGCCAGCCCAAGGTTCTAATGGCTCATCATCTTCGTACCAAGCGTGTTTACCACTTTCTTTAATGCCTTTTACAACGAACTCATCTTTTTGTTGGTCGATTGCACGGAAAGTTGATAAATCGCCGTTTTCGATATAACCACCTTTCAACATGAATTTAGAGTTATCTGCATCAATTGGGTATTCAGGTACAGATAAGTAGTTGCCTGATGTTTTACCAAGGCTTAACCATTCTGGATAGTAAGCCGCAAATACTGCCGCATCTACTTTATATACTTGGTTAATGAAGTCAGTTAAGCGATCGATACAAGCTTTCACGAACATGAGACGTTCTTGGTTTAGTACCGCTTGGGAATCTAAGTTAATTGGGTTTGCTACGCCACCAATCGCCAAGTTTTGAATATGTGGTGTTTTACTACCGAGTAATGCCACCACGCGGTTAGCATCACGTTGACATTCAAGGGCTTGCAAATAGTGTGCGACGGCAATGAGGTTTACTTCTGGTGGAAGTTTCATTGCTGCATGACCAAAATAACCGTTAGCGAAAATACCAAGTTGTCCGCTATCCACTAATGCTTGGATTTTTTTCTGTACGTTGCGGAATTCGTTAGCACTGTTTAATGACCATGTAGATACACCTTTTAGCATATCTGCTGCTTTTTCAGGATCAGCTTTTAGCGCAGCGGTGATATCCACCCAGTCCATCGCGGAGAGTTGATAGAAATGCACGATATGGTCGTGAATGCTGTGGGCAGCAAGAATCATGTTACGAATATACTGTGCATTGACTGGGACTTTAGCACCGATAGCATCTTCTACGGCACGTACGCTGATAATCGCATGTACTGTAGTACATACGCCACAAATACGTTGCATAATCATCCATGCATCACGTGGGTCGGCTCCTTTTACGATATTTTCCATACCGCGCCACATGGTACCAGAGGACCAAGCATTGGTGACAACGCCGTTTTCAATTTCGCAATCAATACGTAAATGACCCTCAATACGGGTAATTGGGTCAATTGAGATACGTTTTTTTTCTGACATTATTCTGCTCCGCTAACTTTTTTGCTGAATGCCGCTTTTTCGGCAATAATTTTTTCTGAGTCTTCGGTATGTTTTTCTTTAAATACCGGTAATACAGGGAATAAACGAATGATTAAAATATAGGCACATACTTCAATAGAAACGAAACCGATTGAAATAAGCAATTCTTCCGCAGATGGGAAATATTGATAGCCGTTGCCTGGATTATACATGATAAGCGAATAGTTCATACGCCATAATGCTGCACCGAGTAACATGCTTAATGCCGAAATAAATAACCAACGGGAATCTGATTTTTTCTCCCCAAGGAAGAGGGTTAGTAATGGTAATACCATCAACCAGACTTCCATCCAGAACATCCATGCTTCAAATTTAGTTAATTTATCGAAGCCCACAACCATTTGCAGTTTGTCGTGATAAATCAACTCACCAAAACGCACCGCTAAGAAACAGAAGATCAATCCTGCAGTAACGCGTGCTAATTGAGTAAATAAATGACGTTCATCTGGTGTTTTTCCTGCAAGACCTGCTTTAACTAAAGAACCCTCAAAAATCACAATAGAGAAACCCATAATGAAAGCTGTCAGCAAGGAGAGAATTGGTAGCGCTTCATAGCTTTGCCATACCGGATGGACTTTGTGACCAGCTACAATCATCAAGGAACCCATTGAAGATTGGTGCATCATTGGTAACAAGGCACCCAAGGCAATAATGAAAAACATGATTTTATTCAGTTTATTAAACCATTTTTTCAAGCCGAAGAAACCAAGCCATACCGGGGCAAATTCTAGGGTCACTACGATGATATACACCGTCATACAAAATGCTGTTTCAAATAGAACGGAATTCGTGTTGAACTGCCCTGGAATGTAGAAATACGGTAAATGCCAATAACGCCCCATATCAATGGTGATAGATAAACCACCAAGGGAATAGCCGAATAAACTTGCAAGTAATGCTGGGCGAACAAGAGCGTGATATTTTCCTTTATTGAAAATATACACGGTCCAAGCGAGTGCCCAACCGCCACAGGCAAATCCTGTACCAACAAGTAAGTCAAAGGCAATCCATAAACCCCAAGGATAACCGCCATTAAGTGCGGTCACGGAACCAATACCAAAAACTAAACGTTTTAAAATTAATAAAACGCAAAGCACGGCAAGTGGTGCAAAAAAGAGAATTGCGGCAGAAACAAGGCGACCGCCTACCGGACGTGGATTACTCATGATGCTCATCCTCCGCTTCTTCGATTTCCTTACGTGCCTGACGCATGGCTTCTTTTTGTGCTGCAATACGCTCAGCGATCTTATCACCATGCATATTTTTGTAAGTCATAAAGGTTAGTCCGGCAAGTGCGACTAGTGGCAATGCTAAACCGCGATACAAGAAGTGTTGTAAATGCGCTGCACGAGAACCTGTTGCGACTTCATCTAAGTCTGGTAAACCAAGGTTAGCAAAAGGCACACCACTTAAGGCGAGTACCTGTGTACCACCACCTTCTTTTTCACCGTAGATATGATATTGATATGCTGGCACGGTAGCACGGTATTTATCAGTGCTATTGACGTGTTGACGTGGGTAATCATATTCAGTACCACGTAATAAGCTTAAACGACGTTTCGCTTCTGCCAATAATTCTTCACGTGTACCAAAAATAATCGCACCAGTCGGACAAACATGACAGCAACCAGGTAATTCACCTTTATCTAAGCGTTCAACACCTTTTTGGTTACAGAGTTCACATTTGCTGATTTCACCGAATGGATTATCGTAGTCGTATTTTGGTACATCAAATGGACAACCTACCATACAATAACGGCAACCGGTACAAATATCGGGATCGTATTTCACGATACCCGTTTTGGGATCTTTGGTGAGTGCTTGAACAGGGCAAACGGCAACGCAGTTAGGGTCAACGCAATGCATACATTGTTTTTTCACATAAGCATAACCGTTTTCTGTTTTGTCTTTATTTGTGCCGTCGCCATCACTCCATACTTGAATCACGTTACGAGTAAATGGAGTGAGTTTGTCGTTATTTGACCAAGTTTGATCACCTTTTGGATTCACGGGTGTGTGGTTCACGTTTTGACATTCTGCCACGCATGCTTGACAACCTACACAAAGGGTAGAGTCGTAAAGCATTCCAAGTGCGCCGGGAATAGGCTCAACCGCTTCCGATGCCTGCACATTTGATACAGGCAAAGTAGATGCGATTCCGCCAAGCATACCCGCTTTTAGAAATTTTCGTCTATCCATTATTATTTACCTGTATGTTCTTCTTTCTCTGCAGCTTTAGCTTCAGAACGGGCTTTATGTTGAGCGCTTAATTCGCGTAAGGTCACAACACTCACACCGGCTAGGATTGCAGCTGCACCGCCTAATAAACCAATAGCCGTCATGGTTGCACCTGAACCTTCGGTGTTATTAACATCTGGTTTTTCAACGCGTGGTGTTGGATTTTCTACGCCCGCTAATTGGAAAATACCTTTGGTAAAGCCGACGCCTTTTTCGTTACAACCATAGCAAGGGTGCCCGATACCGACTGGCCAGTTATTACCACCGACATCGCAGAATTCTAAGGTAGAGCAGTTGCCGTAAGTTTCTGGCCCTTTACAACCAAGATGATATAAACACCAACCGTTGCGGTGACCATAATCGCCGTATTCTTTGGCAAAACGACCAGCATCAAAGTGCGGACGACGATAGCAGTTTTCATGAATTAAGCGATCGTAAGCGAATAATGGACGATTTAATTTGTCCATTTCGGGTAGTTTCTTATAAGTAAGAATATAAGCAACAGTTGCAAGGAAGTTGTGTGGATTTGGTGGACAGCCAGGAATATTAATTACCGGCGTGCCTTTTGGTAATACTTCAGATAGGCTGCTTGCACCAGTTGGATTGCCACCGCTAGAAGGTACGCCACCCCATGCCGCACAAGAACCGATCGCAATAATCGCCGCAGCCCCTTTAGCGGCTTCTTGGATGTGTTCTACAATCGGTTTACCTGCTACCATACAATAGACGCCGCCGTCTTTCACCGGAATAGATCCATCTACGACTAAAACATATTTTCCATAATACTGTTTAATTGCATTATGTTTGTTATCTTCAGCTTGTTCCCCGAAGGCTGCAGAAAGGGTTTCGTGGTATTCTAAGGAAATCATTTCCAATACCAAGTTTTCTACTGTTGGGTGGGTGGCGCGTAGCAAGGATTCTGTACAACCCGTACATTCTTGCGCACCAATCCATAATACTGGTGGACGTTTAGGTTCTGTTAAAGCAGCGGTCATTTCTGCCCCCGCTTTTGAACTTAACCCCATAGTCGCCGCAAGTGCGGTACATAACTTCATAAAATCCCGACGGGAAACTTCTGCTAAAGCAGAAAATAATCCATCACTTCGTTGCATATAATCACTCCAATTGGCACGTTACTTGTATGGTTAATCTGACTATGATATGCCTTGATGCAGGAAATTTATTTGATCGTAATCAAAAATACCCTTATTTTCCTTACAAAATAAGTGGGTAAGTGATTGTTTTTACTTGTTTATTGAGAATGATTGTTATTTGTTGGTGACATATTTACTTAGAGTGCATTTTTTGTACACTAAATCATAATAATAAAGTAAGGATTTGGGCTCAGAAAAACTTCGTGAATATTGACCGCACTTCTGGGTGATATGAATGGGGAAGTGGATAAAACTAAATTCTTGGTTTTATTGATTTTTATCAACAAAATATTGTCTAAGTGAATAGATTTTATTGTGCTTTTCCCTATACTGAGTAGGGAAAATTTTCTATGGAGAAATAATGATGAATATAGTTGTAGGTATTGTCCTTCTCGGTTTAGCTTTCACTATTTCAATGTATAACAAACTGATTAGAAAACGTAATCAGGTGAGTAGTGTTGAAGCCAGTGTGGATGTTCAGTTGAAACGTCGTTATGATTTATTGCCAAACCTTGTCGCCACCGCCAAGGAATATATGTCGCATGAGCGTAGCCTGCTTGAACGTATTGTGACGTTACGTGAAAGTGCTAAATCAGCCCATTCTACAAGTGAAAAATTCCAACTCAATAATGAGATTTCGGGTTTATTGCGTAATTTACAGGTTCGTCTAGAAAATTATCCGGATCTCAAAGCCAATCAAAATCTTATGCAAATTCAGACCACACTTAGTGATGTGGAAGAGCAAATTTCTGCAGCAAGACGTACTTATAATTCAGCAGTTGAAGAGTATAACAATGCAGTGGAAATGTTCCCGTCAAATTTAATTGCAAACTTGTTTAATTTCCAGAAAGGAACATTTTTCGATATTCCTCAAAATGAAGCTGAAGTGCCTAATGTGGGTAATTTATTTAAACAATAAGTGGACAAACCATGAATACACCAAAAGAGATTGAAGGGATTCGTTTTCTGGGATTAGAAAAGTTAGATGAGGAACGTTTAGCTATAAAATCCCTCATCAATAAATGGATTATTATGCTATGCGTTGGGTTATTTTTCCTCATCGGAACGATAGGGTATGGGTATCTATTAAGTACAGCTTTAATCCTTGGTGTGCTCATTTATTCTTTTCGTCATTTATTTTTTAAATATAAGCGTTTTATCGCAGAATTTAAGACTCGCGTGATTAATACAATTGTCCAGGAATTTGGTTTTCACTTTAACGCTGATAGAGGACTGAATATTGGTGATTTCCTCTCCGTTTATGATAGTGGTCCCGCGACCTTCCGTAGTGAGGATTTAATCTTTGGTGAGTTTAACCAAACTGAAGTTGAAATTTGTGATTTTTCAGCATTTAACATGTCGTTGAAAGAGAAATCCGTTAAGGCATTAGGTGCTCAGAATTTTCAAGGCATTTTATTTAAAGCCACTTTTCCTAAAGAACTGGCTCATTGGGTTTATGTTTGTGATAAGAAAGAAGCAGGTTTAAGAAAAGAAGGTAAAATTGCATTGATGGATAATCCGTCTTTTAATCGGTATTTTGATGTGTTTACTGAAGATCAAATCTTAGCCAGATATGCTTTATCGCCTAAGTTAATGGAACGTTTTTGTGGACTGAAAGAGAAATTTAATTGCCCTATTTCGATGGTACTTCGTAACCGAGAAGTGATTATTGCGCTTAATTTAGGAAAGAATAGTTTTGAACCATCCTTTGAAAAGTCATTGCTAGAAGACAATACGATTCGTGATTATATTTCGAGTATCAAAGGCTTTACAGATATGGTGAAAGAACTCGGGTTAAATAACCATATTTGGAAATAAGTGTTAATGTAATAAAAAAGACGAGTTTAGATAAAAACTCGTCTTTTTGTTTATATGCTATGTATTTGTTTATTGGTTTTTTAACACCGAAAATTTTGACCGCACTTTTATTTCGCAAAATAGTCAGTTTTTTGCTATAATTCCGCACAATTTTCATTACAAAATAGAGAAAAACTATGTCAGAAACACCGGTTACAGAAAATGCTTATGGTGCATCAAGTATTAAAGTCTTAAAAGGGCTTGATGCGGTTCGGAAACGTCCGGGCATGTATATTGGGGATACCGATGATGGAACAGGCCTACACCATATGGTGTTTGAGGTAGTGGATAACGCGATCGATGAAGCACTTGCTGGCTATTGTTCCGATATTATCGTTACTATTCATGATGACAATTCTGTTTCCGTGCAAGATGACGGCCGTGGTATTCCAGTAGATATCCACCCAGAGGAAGGGGTTTCTGCGGCAGAAGTTATTATGACAGTGCTTCATGCGGGCGGTAAATTCGATGATAACTCTTATAAAGTATCAGGTGGCTTGCACGGAGTGGGTGTTTCGGTAGTAAATGCACTTTCTGATAAATTGCAATTAACTATTCGTCGCCAAGGTCATGTGTACGAGCAATTCTATCACTTGGGTGAGCCTCAAGGGCCTTTAACTATTATCGGTGAAACTCAAACGACGGGTACAACGGTGCGTTTCTGGCCAAGTCCAGAAATCTTTGCAATTACAACTTTCGATTACAAAATTTTAGCAAAACGCTTACGTGAGCTTTCATTCTTAAACTCTGGTGTATCAATTCGTTTAATCGATAAACGTGATGGCACAGAAGATCACTTCCATTACGAAGGTGGTATTCAAGCGTTCGTTGAATATTTAAATAAAAATAAAAATCCAATTCACCCAAAACCATTCTATTTTTCAGCTGAAAAAGACGGTATTGGTGTGGAAGTCGCATTGCAATGGAATGATGGCGTAAACGAAAACGTTTATTGCTTTACTAATAATATTCCACAACGTGATGGTGGTACTCACTTAGCCGGTTTCCGTGGCGCATTAACCCGTAGCTTAAATAACTATATGGAAAGCGAAGGGTTACTGAAAAAAGAGAAAGTGAGCACATCAGGTGACGACGCGCGTGAAGGTTTGGTAGCGATTATCTCAGTGAAAGTGCCCGATCCTAAATTCTCTTCACAAACAAAAGACAAATTAGTGTCTTCTGAAGTGAAAAGTGCGGTTGAATCTGCCATGAATGAGCGTATGCAGGAATATTTATTAGAAAATCCAGCGGATGCAAAAATCATTGTAAATCAAATTATTACAGCTGCACGTGCGCGTGAAGCGGCTCGTAAAGCCCGCGAAATGACCCGTCGTAAAGGTGCATTAGATATTGCGGGCCTTCCGGGTAAATTAGCGGACTGCCAAGAAAAAGATCCAGCACTTTCAGAACTTTACCTCGTGGAGGGGGATTCTGCGGGGGGGTCGGCAAAATCAGGTCGTGATCGTAAAACCCAAGCAATTCTGCCATTAAAAGGTAAAATTCTTAACGTTGAAAAAGCACGTTTTGACAAAATGCTTTCTTCTCAAGAAGTGGGCACATTAATTACAGCGCTTGGCTGTGGTATTGGTCGTGATGAATATAATCCAGATAAATTACGTTACCACCACATCATTATCATGACCGATGCGGACGTGGACGGTTCACACATTCGTACCTTATTGTTGACCTTCTTCTATCGTCAAATGCCAGAATTAATTGAGCGTGGTTATGTGTATATTGCTCAGCCACCACTTTATAAAGTGAAAAAAGGTAAACAAGAGCGTTACATCAAAGATAACGACGAAATGGTGCAATATGAATTAATGCTTGCGTTAGATGGTGCCGCGTTGCATATCAGTGCTAACGCACCAGCAATGAATGATTTAGTGTTTGAGAAATTAGTGAGTGAATATAACAATGTTCAGAAATTAATTACTCGCTTAAGTCGTTATTATCCAGAGCCATTATTGCAAGGTTTGGTTTATCAACCACAATTAACCGTTGATTTAATGCGTAATGAAAGTGCGGTCGAAAATTGGGCAAATTCTTTCGTTGCATACTTAACTGAAAAAGAAACAGAAGCGCATTTATATTCAGCGAGAACGCAGTTTAACAGCGAACGCCAAGTATATGAAGCAGTCATTACTGTTCGTAAACATGGTATTGATACCGATTACTTCATCAACTTTGATTTTGTCACGGGTAATGAGTTTGCGAAGATTACTGCCTTCGGTCAGCAAGTGAATGGCTTGCTAGAAGAGGGCGCTTACGTTACTCGTGGTGAAAAAACGCAACCTGTTCAATCATTTGAACAAGCCGTTGAATGGTTGATGAAAGAATCACGTCGAGGCTTAGAAATCCAACGTTACAAAGGGTTAGGTGAAATGAACGCTGAGCAACTTTGGGAAACCACCATGGATCCAAATGCTCGTCGTATGTTAAAAGTATCAATTAAAGATGCTGTTGCCGCAGACCAACTCTTCACTACATTAATGGGTGATGAAGTTGAGCCTCGTCGTGAATTCATCGAAATGAATGCCTTGCGAGCAAACTTAGACGTTTAGTCTAACATTCAAAAATATCACTAAAAATGACCGCACTTAGGGAAACCAAGTGCGGTATTTTTTTGAGTTAGATCACAAAAATAAAAATAATTCTCAATTCTATCTATTTTTTTATTTTATTCTTTTCTATAATTCTGCCAATTTTGCTATTTAAGGATAACAATATGAAAAAGAATAAATTTTTGGCAGTAGCCTATGGAATTTTACCTATTGCTACGGTATCCATTTCTCCATCTTCTTTTGCAGAAGAACAATTAGAGACGATTAATGTTGAAGGTGAATTGAATGCTGAGCGTCAAACACAAGCAGCAGTTGAACATAAAAGTGCTGCAGCTATTCAAAAAGAACTCATTCGAGATAATCGAGATTTAGTACGCTATACAACTGATGTTGGTATTAGTGATAATGGCCGATTTTTAAAAGGTTTCTCTATCCGTGGTGTGGAAGGAAACCGTGTTGGTATCAGTGTAGATGGGGTAAATTTACCTGATAGTGAAGAAAATACCTTATATTCGCGTTATGGGAACTTTAACTCTTCGCGCTTGAGTATTGATTCAGAGTTGGTTAGAGATATTGATATCGTTCGAGGATCAGATGCCTTTAATTCTGGTAGTGGTGCTTTAGGTGGAGGTGTTAATTACCATACTTTAGATGCGCAGGATATCGTTAAATCTAATAATAAATTTGGAGCTTTATTGCGTGGTGGATATGGTAGTAAGAATAGTGAATGGGTTAGAACATTAGGTTTTGGATATGTTGGCGATAAAGTGGATGCTATTTTTATGTATTCACAACGTACAGGTCACCAAATGAAAAGTAAGGGAGAGGGTCCTGAGTTTAACTACTCGAAAAGCCAACATCCAGATCCTGCTACTCACCGTTTTCATAGTTATCTAGCTAAGGTTGGTTATCAAATTACGCCTCACCATAAGGTTGGTATCGGTGTTAATGGTCAAAAAGGTAGCCGATATGTAGATGAACGCAGTTATACTTCTTTCGGAAGTGCTTGGCGTGAAGCGGATGACCAAAATAAACGTATCAATATCAACGCATACTACCTTTATACGCCAGAGTCTAACTACTTGTCATTTGGTAAATTGGATTTTGATTATCAAAAAACAGATTTGGCAGCAGTCAACTATAAAGGACTGCGCGATTGGCTAACAAATGAGAAAAAATTAGGTGAAGTTTTTGATCGTCGCATGAAAACTGAATTTAAACGAGTTTCTGCTGAATTAGAAAGTATGCCGTTTAAGTGGGGAGGGGATCATATTTTCTCTTTTAAAACTTATATAAGTGAACGTGAGTTTAAAAATATTAATCATGACACTAATGAGTATGGATTAGATGAATGGTACACCATTCAAAGACCTGTAAAAACGAAAATATATGGCGCGTCTTTAAAAGATCAAATTACATGGAATCCTCGTTTTGAAAGCGGTTGGAAGCCAACACTCTCAGCAAATCTCGGTCTTCGTTATGATTATGCTAAACTTTCTCCTAAAGCTTTAAATGCGGCTTGTAGTAAGGCTTGTTTAGCTGAAGGTGAACCTTCTCAAAGTAGCTTCTCAAATTGGAGTGGATTTCTTGGGTTAGGAATACAACCGACAGATACGTGGAAATTCGGTTATCAACTAAGTACTGGTTACCGGATTCCTACTGCTACTGAATTATATTTCAGCTTTACTAATGCTTATGGTACATGGAAATCTAATCCAGGATTAAAGTCAGAACGAAGCATCAACCATACGCTTTTTGCTAAGGCACAAAATGAAAAAGGTATGCTTGATATTAACCTATATCAAACTCGTTATCGGAATTTCTTGTTTGAACAAGAAAGTATCATTGAACAAACTCAATATGGACGGATTTACCAAACGCCAATGCAACAAATGGTTAATGTCGATAATGCCCGGGTAAGTGGTATAGAGGTAAAAGGAAGTCTTAATTTAGATACTGTTCTTCCAGCTCCTAAGGGATTAAAACTATATGGTGCATTAGGTTATAGCAAAGGCAAATTATCTAATTCAACCAGCATGCTTTCAATTCAACCGCTAAAAGCTGTTTTGGGGCTTGATTATGAAGATCCAAATGGTAAATGGGGTATTTTTAGTCGATTAACCTATTTAGGTGGTAAAAAAGCAAAAGATGCGAAAACATTTGAAATTAAAACGCGTTGTTTATCATGGACCAACGATCCTTGGTTAGGTGATTATTGTTCAAAAGAAGAGTTATATCAATCTATTGAAAACTATAAATATCTTAATAAATCTGTTTATTTAGTTGATTTATTTGGATTCTATAAAGTGACTGAAGATATTACATTAAGAGCTGGGGTATATAACCTTTTTGATAAAAAATATCATACTTGGGATGCTTTGCGCGGTATTAATGCACACAGTACAACAAATAATATTGATAGAAATGGATTAGGTCTTGAACGCTTCTATGCACCTGGGCGCAACTTTGCAGCCTCTATTGAAATTCGTTTTTAATTATTAAATTGTTTATAGCAAAGTACGCATAGTAATGTGCGTACTTCTTTTTGTTTTAGGAGCAATCATTATGATGATAGATAAACGCCTAATTAACACGGTGGCCGACAGTAAAAAATGGATTGGAATCACGGTGTTATGGAACTGGGTGGCGTTAATTGGTGGGATTATAAGTGCCGTCGTGTTTTCTTATATTTTACAGGCGGCTTATTTTAATGAATTGGGCCCGATAAGTGCGGTCATTTTGGGCATCGTTTTGGTTGCTGCTTTGGCATTGCGTGCCTTTGCGGGTAAAAAATCGGTGCAGGCTTCTTATTTTGCCAGTACGAAAGTGAAACATGAGTTGCGTAGCCTCATTTATCGCAAATTGGCTTCGATGCCACTTAACCAAGTGAATCAACAATCTACTTCAAGTATTATCCAAGTGGCTTCAGAAGGTGTGGAGCAGCTTGAAATTTACTTTGGGCGTTATTTACCTCAGCTTTTTTATAGCTTGCTTGCCCCGCTCACACTCTTCGCTTTTCTGATCTTTTTCAGCTTTAAAACAGCCGTGATTTTGCTGATTTGCGTGCCGCTGATTCCTATGTCGATCATTGCAGTGAATAAAATTGCGAAAAAACTCTTGGCAAAATATTGGTCCATTTATGTGGGATTAGGCAGCAGTTTCTTAGATAACCTACAAGGTTTAATCACGCTGAAAATCTATCAAGATGATGCTTATAAAGCGAAAGCAATGGATGAAGAAGCAGAACATTTCCGCAAAATCACTATGAAAGTACTGACCATGCAGCTTAACTCGGTATCACTGATGGATTTACTTGCTTACGGTGGTGCTGCAATCGGGATTTTAACAGCTCTGTTGCAATTCCAAGACAATCAATTAACCGTATTAGGTGTCATTTTATTTATTCTACTTTCTTCTGAATTCTTTATTCCACTTCGTTTATTGGGTTCTTTCTTCCATGTGGCGATGAATGGTAAAGCGGCATCAGATAAGATCTTTACATTGTTAGATACGCCAGTGGAAACTCAAGCACAAGCGGTCGATTTTGCAGCGAAAAATGCTATTCAAGTGGATATTCAAGATCTGCATTTTGCTTACAGCGAAGAGAAACCTGCGATTGTTGGCTTAGATTTAAGCATCTTACCAAATCAGCTTACGGTATTTGTGGGTAAAAGTGGTTGTGGTAAATCAACCTTGGTTTCATTGCTAATGGGCTTTAATAAAGCGCAACAAGGCAAAATTCTATTCAACGGCCAAGAAATTCAAGAGATTGATCGTCATTCGTTTTATGAAAAAGTGTCTTTGGTGAGCCATAGCAGTTATGTGTTTAAAGGTACGCTACGTGAAAATATGACCATGGCGAAAATCGATGCTACAGATGAACAAATTTATGCGTGTTTAGAACAAGTCAATTTGGCGCAATTCGTTCGAGATAACGGCGGATTAGATATGCAGTTATTAAGCCGTGGCGCGAATTTATCTGGCGGTCAAATCCAACGTTTAGCCTTAGCGCGTGCTTTATTACACAATGCCGAGCTTTATATTTTTGACGAAGCGACCAGTAACATTGATGTAGAAAGCGAAGAAATTATTTTGCAGTTCATTCAACAATTTAAACAACAAAAAAACATTGTGATGATTTCTCACCGCTTGGCCAATGCCGTGAATGCCGACTGCATTAATGTGCTTGAACAAGGCAAATTAATTGAGCAAGGCACACATAAAGAGCTTATGGCAAAACAAGGTGCGTATGCTGAAATGTTCCAACAACAAAAAGATTTAGAACAAATTAGAGAGGTGGCAAATGCGTAAAAATGGTTTTGTTGTAATGGGGCATTTGTTGAAATTAGTGACCCCACTGTCGCATATCATGGCGTTTACTATCACCATGGGAACGCTCGGTTTCTTGGCTGCCATCTTTATTATGGTGCTTGGTGCGATGGGGTTAGTGAATCTTCTTAACTTTGACACCCATTTAAGTTTTTCTGGAATTTTGACCGCACTTATCGTGTTAGCGGTGGCTCGTGGCGTGTTGCGTTATTTAGAGCAAATGTCAGGGCACTATATTGCTTTTAAATTATTGGCATTATTGCGAGATAAAGTATTTTCTTCCTTACGCCGTTTGGCTTTTGTGAAGTTGCAAGACAAACAAGCGGGGCAATTAGTGTCCTTGGTGACTAATGATATCGAATTGCTCGAAGTGTTCTATGCGCACACCATTGCACCAATTATGATCGCGTTTTTTACTTCTGCGATTTTATTGTTGGTCTTTGGGCATCTTTCAGGTTGGTTTGTGCTTGTGGCATTAGCCGCTTATTTAACGGTGGGTGTGATATTACCAATTATCACCACTAAATTGGCCCGTGAAGATGGTCGACGCTATCGTGAGTTGGTTGGTGAAATGAATGATTTCTTCCTCGATAGTGTGCGTGGTATGAAAGAGATCCAACTTTTCGGCTATGTGAAACAGCGCTTAGATGAAATTCAACAACGCAGCCAAAAAATCGATACCGCTTTTGAGCGCATTAAAGACCAAGAAGCAAAAGTACGTGTTTACACTGAAGTGGCGGTATCCGTGTTTAACATCATTATGTTATTCACCGGCTTAATTTTGTTTAGTCTAGATAAGATTGATTTTTCTGCCTTTTTAATTGGCGTGATTTTATTGATGTCGAGCTATGGCCCCGTTATTGCATTAAGTAACCTTTCAAGCAACTTGTTACAAACCTTGGCTTCAGGTGAGCGTGTATTGAGCTTGCTAGCAGAAGAACCCGAATTAAAAGACGTAGAAAGTGCGGTCGATTTGAAGGATGTTTCTCGCATTGATGTTGAGAACGTAAGTTTTGCTTATGGTGAAGAACAAATTTTATCGGATGTTAGCTTGTCTGTGAAAAAGGGTGAAATCTTAGGGATTCATGGCAGAAGTGGTAGCGGTAAAAGCACCTTGTTAAAACTGCTGATGCGTTTTTACGATCCTAAATCGGGTAGCATTAAAATTAATGGCGAAATCTTACCGAATATCAACACCCGTAGTTTGCGAGACAATATGGCGTACATTACCCAGCAAACCTATATTTTCAACGAAACCATCGAGGAAAATATTCGCCTTGCGCGTCGTGATGCAACACTAGACGAAATTATGGAAGCTGCGAAGAAAGCGTCAATTCATGATTTCATTTTGAGTTTGCCCGAAGGTTATCAAACGAAAATGACCGAATTAGGCGGTAACCTTTCTGATGGTGAAAAACAGCGTATCGGTATTGCTCGTGCATTCCTACACAACGCACCGATTATTTTACTCGATGAACCGACCAGTAATTTGGATAGCTTGAACGAAGCGATGATTTTGAAATCATTGTTGAACGTGAAAGCAGAAAAATTGATTATTCTCGTGAGTCATCGCCAATCTACCATGGCGATTTGCGATCAGGTGATTGGCATTGAGAATGGAAGAATGTCGTAAGGCAGTGATAAAAAGAGCGGTCAAATTGACCGCTCTTTTTTTATTTTCTTAATTTCACTAATTCAACTTCGTGATTTTCACCTTTTCTAAGAATTAGATTGGCGCGTTCACGAGTCGGCAGAATGTTTTGTTTTAAATTCAATCCGTTAATGTTATCCCAAATGTTGCTGGCTGTTTCAATGGCTTCTTGCTCAGAGAGATTAGCATAATGTTTAAAATAGGAATCCGGATTGGTGAAAGCACTTTGACGGAATTTTAAGAATCGTTTGATGTACCATTCTTTGAGTAAGTTCTCATCAGCATCAACATAAATAGAAAAATCCACAAAATCAGACACGAAGGTTTGATTGGCTTTATTTGAACCTGTTTGAAGAACGTTTAGTCCTTCTAAAATTAAAATATCCGGTTGATCGACAATATCGAACTTATCAGGAACGATATCGTAAGTCAGATGAGAATAAATGGGCGATTTCACCGATGGTTTACCTGATTTGATATCAGCTAAAAAACGAATTAATTTGGCCGTGTCATAAGAAATAGGGAAGCCTTTCTTCTGTAGCAAATCGTCTTTTTTTAGTTTTTCTAATGGATAGAGAAAACCATCAGTAGTAATCAGATCAACTTTTCGTTCGGTAGGCCAGTGGGTTAGCAAAGATTGCAAAATACGTGCTGATGTACTTTTCCCAACAGCAACGCTACCCGCGATACTAATGATGTAAGGGACTTTAGGGCTCTGTCCGCCAAGAAAACGATTTAAAACGGTTTGGCGGCGAAGGTTTTCGTCAATGTAGTAGTTAATAAGACGTGCAAGTGGCAGGTAAATGGTGCTCACTTCATCAAGAGAAAGCTCTTCATTAAAACCTAAAAGTGGTTTGAGATCTTGCTCCGTTAATTTTAGCGGAACGGATTTTCTTAATTCGGCCCATTGTTGACGGCTAAAGTTCAGAAAGGGCGTTAGTTGTTCGGTAATTTCCACGGTGCTTTATATCTAGAGTGAAAAAATTGGACAAAATATACCCTATAAATGAGTTGTGATCATCGTTTTTTATTAAAAGTGGTGAGTTTTAAAGCAAGAATGTGGCTTTTTGCTTGTAAATTAGACGAATAGTTAAAAAAAACGCATTTTTCATAAAAAAAACTTGTCAGGCATAATATTTTCCATATAATACGCCTCACTTGCTTACAACACGCCGACTTAGCTCAGTAGGTAGAGCAACTGACTTGTAATCAGTAGGTCACCAGTTCGATTCCGGTAGTCGGCACCATCCTTTAGTAAACAAGTATTCATTTAGCGTGGAGGGGTTCCCGAGCGGCCAAAGGGGGCAGACTGTAAATCTGTTGGCTCAGCCTTCGAAGGTTCGAATCCTTCTCCCTCCACCATTTTCTAAATGAATTCTGATGGGACAGATGAATTTAGGACTGCGGGCATCGTATAATGGCTATTACCTTAGCCTTCCAAGCTAATGATGCGGGTTCGATTCCCGCTGCCCGCTCCAAACGCTGATATAGCTCAGTTGGTAGAGCGCACCCTTGGTAAGGGTGAGGTCGGCGGTTCAAATCCGCCTATCAGCACCAGCCTTCCAAATTCCTCTCTCCTTATTAAATAGTAATGATTTTATTGGTTAATGTGGTTTAATTTACCCATCGATAACCGTGTCTATTTAGAGGGACTCTTTAAATGTCTAAAGAAAAATTTGAACGTACAAAACC